>NZ_CP110257.1:2130000-2482500 GCF_026013905.1 Schlegelella aquatica | reverse complement strand
GGGGGACCACGGCGTCGCCGACAAGAGCTAGGGATGTGCATGAGCGGCTTCAGAGGGCCCCCGACCGGCGGGTTGTTCACGAAAGCGGTCCGGCCGATGGCGTGGCTGGTGCTCGTGCTCGGCCTCGCCTTCACCCTGTGGGGCTGGCGCGACGCCGCACTTCGGCTGCAGGAACAGGCCGATGCGTCTTTCGACGACTATGCCGCCAGGGTGTCCAGCCGCATCGGCGAGCGCTTCGAGCAGTACATCGACTTCCTGTTGACATTCCAGAGCCTTTTTCATTCCAGCGAGCACGTCACGCGCGAGGAGTTCCGCCGCCACTTCGAGGCGCTGCAATCGCGCTCCCGCTATCGCGCGGTGCTCGCGGTGCAGTACTCGCAACTCGTGGAGGAGCGCGAGCGCGAGGCGTTCGAGCGCCGCGTGGACGGGGAGCTTCACGGGCTGCTGCCCGCGGGGGCGCATTACCGGATCCACCCGGCTGGCGGGCGTGCGCTGTACCTGCCGGTCATCTACAACGAGCCGATGCGCGGCAACGAAGTGGCGATGGGCTTCGACAGCCTGGCCTCGCCGCTGCACAAGCGCACCGCGGAGATGGCGCGCGACGAGGGGCGGCCGATGGTCTCCGGCCCGGTGGAGCTGATGCAAGGCGGGCGGGGGCTGTTGATCCGCGTGCCCGTCTATGCGGGCGGGGCCGTGCCCTCCACGCTGGAGGGCAGGCGGGCCCGCTACGTGGGACAGGTCTCCGGCGTGTTCCGGGCGGTGAACGTCATCGAGGACGCCATTCCCGATCTGCCCCCCACCATGCGGCTACGCGTCGAAGACGTCGGGCCGACAGGACTGCCCGGGAACCTGCAGCCGTTCAGCCGGCCGGAGCTTTTCTACGACAGCCAGGAGGGCGTGTTCCAGCCGGACGGCGCCGACCTGAGGCAGCATGGCGTGTCGCTTGCCGGGCGGCTGTGGGTCGTGCAGGTGGCGCGCAGCCCGGTGTCCTGGCTCACGCAGCCGCTGCCGCTGTCCATCCTGGTCGGCGGGACGCTCGCCACGCTGTCGGCGTTCGGGGTGCTGCTCGGCTTTGCGAACCGATACCAGCATGCGATGCGCATTGCGCACCAGCTCGACATCCAGGCCCGTCAGAGCGCACGCCGGTTGGCGGCGGTGATCGAGAGTTCGGCCGATGCCATCGTCACCCTTGACGCCGAGGGCGTCGTGCGCAGCGCCAATGCCGCCGCGCAGCGCATGTTCGGCGTACCCGACGGCCGCGTGATCGGGCGCTCGATGCGCGACTTTCTCGACGACGGTGCTCCCGCCCAGCTCGCCGGTCGCGGCCTGCGCGAGACCATCGCCACGACGATGAGCGGCGCCCGGTTTCCGGCGCAGGTCGCCTTCAACGAGATGTCGATGGAGGGCGAGCGGCACTACGTGGGCATCGTGCGCGACATCTCGCAGTGGCACGAGGCGCAACAGCGTATCCATCACATGGCGCACCACGATGCGTTGACGGGCCTGCCCAACCGTGTCTTGCTGGAGGACCGTCTGCGACAGGCCGTGGAGCGCGCCAAACGCGAGAAGGGCCGGCTGGCCGTGCTGTTCGTGGACCTGGACCGGTTCAAGAACATCAACGACAGCCTCGGTCACCACGTGGGCGATCGGGTGCTGTGCGAGGTCGCACGGCGCCTGAGCGGCGCCGTGCGCTCGAGCGACACGGTGGCACGTATGGGCGGCGACGAGTTCGTCGTGCTGCTGCCGCAGATCGCCGCGTTGGAGGACGCGGAGCTGGTGGCGCACAAGATCCTCCACGTGCTCGAAGCCCCGATCGACGACGGCGGTCACGAACTGCGGGTGACGGCCAGTGTGGGCGTGGCGCCCTATCCGGAATGCGGCGAGGACCCGGCCACGCTGATGCGCCATGCCGACAGCGCCATGTACCACGCCAAGGAGGCCGGGCGAAGCACCTACCGCGTGTACGGACCGGACGGTCGGGCCCCGTCGGTGCGGCTGTTGCGGCTGGAGGCCGAGTTGCACCGCGCGCTGGAGCGCGACGAACTGCTGCTGCATTTCCAGCCGCAGTTCGACTGCGCCAGCGACCGGCTGGTCGGCGCCGAGGCGCTGCTGCGCTGGCACCGCGAAGGAGAGCTGGTGTCTCCGGCCGAGTTCATTCCCCTTGCGGAGGAGACGGGACTGATCGTGCCCATCGGCGCCTGGGTGCTGCGCTGCGCGTGCACCCGCACTCAGGCCTGGCGGCGCACGCATGGCGTGCCGTTGCGCGTGGCGGTCAACATCTCGCCTCGGCAGCTCGAGGCAGGCGGGTTGGTGGAGACTGTGGCGTCGGCGCTGCAAGCGTCGGGGCTGCCGCCCGAGGCGCTCGAACTCGAGCTCACCGAGAGCGCCCTCGTACGCGACCCGCAGGCGGCGGCGCGCACGCTGGGCGAGCTGAGGTCGCTGGGGGTGAGCCTGGCCATCGACGACTTCGGCGTGGGCTACTCGAGCTTCGCGTACCTGCGCGAGCTGCCGGTGCACAAGATCAAGATCGACCGCTCGTTCATGGCGGCGGTGCGCACCGCCCAGGGCGATCCACGCCTGGTGCGCGCGCTCATCGCGATCGCGCACAGCCTCGAAATGGGCATCGTCGGCGAGGGGGTCGAGACGCCCCACCAGCTCCAGCTGCTCAAGGCCAACGGCTGCGACATCGCCCAGGGGTACCTGCTGGGCGCACCGATGGACGAGACAGTGTTCGCGCGACTGCTGGAGGGGGCGCGCCAGGTGGCGGCGGCCGAATGAGGCCCCAGGGCACGGCAAGGCTGGTCCCCCCGACAGGAATCGAACCTGTATCTAGCGCTTAGGAGGCGCTCGTTCTGTCCATTGAACTACGGCGGGACTCAAGCTCCATTGTAGGCAAGCGCCGCCGCCCTCCGCTGCGGGCGGGTCAGTTCCACCGGAAAATCCAGATCAGGTCCACCCCCGCGTCTTCCCCCGTCTGGGCGCGCAGGGTGAAGCGTTGTGCGACGCGGTAGATGAGCTGCCAGGACCCGACGGTGGATCTGAGGCTGCGCTCGTAGCCCACGTACACGCGCTCCGAAATGCGCTTGCCCACGGAAACGATGGTTTCCTGCACGGCGCCGTCGGTCTGGCGCACCGAGAGTTCGTCCAGCGGCAGGTTTTTCAGGACGCTGCCCGCATCGCCACTCCCGTCGCCGGCCAGCAGGGCCCAGGCGGCGCGCTGCAACAGCAGCGTCTGGTTGCCCGCGAGGGTGTCGTAGCTGCGGCCGGTGACGAGCAAGGCGAGCTTCTCGGTGTCCGGCAAGTTGGGGTCGGAGAAGAGATTGACGCGCGGGTTGAGCGCGCTGCCGGTGACCGTCACGCCCACCCGCGTTTCCATCCTGGGGCGCACGGCGACGATGTCCAGCCGGGGGTTGTCCAGCGCGCCGACGAAGGTGAGCACGCCGCGCTCGATTTCCAGCTCCTGCCCGTAGGCCTCGTACTTGCCCTCGACCGTGCGGATCTCGCCGTGGGCGGCGAGCCGGCCTTGGGGCGAAGTGAGCCGCAGCTCGCCGGTCAGCCGGCTGTCGATGCCGCGCCCGCGCAGCTGGAAGCGCTGGCCCAGATTGAGCACGAGGTCCAGATCGAGTGCGCGGGCGAGCGGGCCGGGCTGGCGGGGCAGCGGGGCGGTGTCTTCGAGCGGCGCGTCGCCCGGGCGGCGCACCACCACGTCCTCGGAGAGACTGGGTGCATCGGCCCGACTGATGTCCACCAGCCCTTCGTCGGCGCGCACCCGTCCCCGCACCACGACGCGCTCGGGCTGCAACTGCACCTGGGCATCGCCGCTGATGACGACGCGCCGGTCGACGCGCGTCAGGAGCGCGAAGCGCTGCGCCACGAGTTGCAGTTGCGCCTGCGGCGCCTCGCCCAGGCGGGCCTGGCCGGTCAGCTCGATCTGGCCGTCTCCGGCAGCAAAACGGAAGGCGTCGATGCGCGCCGACTCGCCCTGGAAGGTGATGCGCACGACGCCATCGCGCAATGCCACACCTTCGAGGGCGTTGCGCACCGCCAGGTGCTGGCCGACGAGCTCTCCGGTGAGGTAGGGCGAGCCGAAGGCGCCCGACAGCGCGAGCTGGGCCGATGCCTGTCCCCCCAGGCGCCATCCGGCCGGCACCCACACGCCCCACGCCGCGAGGTTCTCCACCGCGATCTGCAGGCGCCCGGTCACCGGCGCCTGCGGTTCGGGCCACAAGGCCAACGGCGAGGTTCGCACCGTCTGCTCGCCGGCCACGAGCCCCAGCCCCGCGCCTTCGACGCGCTGGGTCAGGCGCCACAGACCGGCCTGGGCCTCGAAGCGCAGCGCCGCGTGCCGCAGACCGAGCCTTTGCACGCTGCCGAACTCCACGATCTGCAAGTCGCCGCCGGTGCGTTGCAGTTCGATCAGGCCGCTCACCTCAGGAGTGGAGCGCAGCCGGAACCGACCGCCCACGCGCAGGTCGCCCGCCCAGCCGAAGTCCGGCTGCAACCGCTTGAGCAACGGGGCCACGGCGAACGGCTCCACGTCGCCGTCCAGCGCCAGTTCGCGCCGATCGCCCTCGCGCGACCAGCGCGCCTCGCGCCAGGTGAGCGAGGCCCCCAGCCCTTGCAGCCGGCCCGGTTCGAGCGTCCACGATTCGCTCGCCCCTGCGCGCCTCCACACGAGCCGCAGGTCGCGGGCTTCGAGCAGGGGCAGGGCCTCCTCGCGCGGGGCCGCCGTGGCCGAGGCGGCGGGCCGCAGGAGGAAGGCGGGGATGCGGACATTCCATTGCGACGCCTCGCCCACCTGGGTGTAGGCGCCGTCGAGTTGCAGCGTGAGCAGCAGCGGCGAAGTGACCGGCGCATCGACCGCCACGCCCGGCGCGGCGGCCGCGCCCTTGTCGGGTTGGCTGGCCGCCACGGCCGCTTCGGTGCGTGCCCCCTGGCGCAGATGGGCTTCCAGCGTCAGGCGGTGGTCTCCCGCGTGCCCTTGCGCGGTGGCGTGGGCGCGGGTCACGGTGAGGCCCGCGAGCTGCAGCCCTTCGAGGTCGAGCAGGCCCTCGATGGGCGCGCCTTCCCGCAGCGCGCCTTGCCAGCGGCCGTCCAGACGGTCCAGCGCGTACCCCCCCAGCCGCCCTCCGCGCAGCTGGGCCTGGCCGTCGGTCTGCAGCCCGGCGGGGGGCGCGCCGTCCACCCACCACGCGCCCAGCCCGCCACGGGCGCGTGCCTCGAGGCGGCCGCTGCCCTGCAACCCGCTCCAGCCCAGCGCCTGTGCCCACGCTTGCAGTTGCCGCAGGTCCGGGGCGTCCACCGACAACGTGAGGCGATCCCCCGGGTCGGGCGCTTGGCCCGCGGCCGGCGGCCGCAGACGCGCCTCCAAGCGCGCGGTGTTGCTGCCGGCGCGCGCGTGCGCCTGGGCATCCCACACGCCCTGCCGGGCACGGGCGGTGGCCTCCAGCTCGAGCGCTTGGCCGGCGAGCACGCTGTCGACGAGTTGCACGAGGACTTCGCCGCTCGCGCGTCGGCGCCAGTCGCCCGCCGCCGCGCCGAGCGGCCATGCGCCTTGCAGGCGGGCCCTTGCATTGAGACGGCTGTCCGTCGTCGCCCAGGCCGACCCGGGCTCGGGCGACCACCACAGCCGGGGGTCGAAGTCGCGCGCGTCCACCTCGCCCGTCACGTTCCATGCCTCGGGGGCGCGTTGCGCCATCCCGCGCAAGGCCAGCCGGGCGCCGCCTGCGCGCACTTCCGAGGGCAGCAGTTCGATGCGCTGCGGCGTGGCCCGTGCCCGCGCCTCCAGTGTGAATTCGCGCGGTGCCGCGGCCGCCCGGCGCCCGCGCCCCGGCGCAGGGGCAGGCGGCGTCCACAGGCCCTGCAAGCGCGCGCCGAGTTCGACCAGGCTGTAAGGGGCCCCGGTGCCGGCCGGCGCGCGCTGCACGGCGGCCTCGAGCGGGCCGTTCAACTGCACTGGCGGGGCCCGCCGGTCCAGGGCGGCCAGGTCGAGCCCGTCGAAGCGCAGGGCCAGCGTGAGACGATCCTGGCGGTAGCCGCCGCTGCCCGCGAGCCGCCCGGCCGGCCGGCCGTCGGCACCGAGTGCGGCCAGTTCGGCGCGTTGCAGCGTCCAGTCGTCCCGGGCGCCGCGGGCTTCGAGGCGCAGTTCGCCCACGGGCAGCCGGCGCGTATCCCAACGGCCCGCTGCTGCATTGCGAAGCTGCAAGCTGAGGGAGAGCGGCTCCCCCGCCGCCTGCGGCAGTCGGGCCGTCGCCTGGCCGTTCAGCTCCGTCGTGGGGGCGCGCGGGGTGAAGGCCGCCAACAGCCGGGCGAGATCGACCCGCTCGAACGATGCTTCGACGCGCGCCAGAGGCGCCGCGGAGAACGGTGTGAGCGTGCCGCGCGCCTGCAGGCGCTGGTCCTGCATCGCCACGTGAGCCTGAACCTCGACCTGCGCCAGCGGGCCGCGCGCCGTGGCCTCGGCCTCCACACCGCGAGCCCAGGCCGGCACGGCGTCGGGCCCGGTGGAAGGGTCGCTGCGCACCGAGCTGCGCGCCTGCAAGGCGAAGGGCGCCGCCGCCTCCAGCCGCGCCTCGCCCTGGAGGAGCAGTCCGTTCCAGCGGGCGGACAGCGCGCCCAGCTCGTGCACGTCTGCGAGCACGAGGCGCTGCACCCCGAGGTCGCGCACCGGCACGGCCACCCCGGGCAGGAGCACTTCCGCGATGGCGAGGCGCCCGACCGTCAGCCAGACGGGTGAGCGCAGCGTGGCGGGCGGGCCGCCAACGCGGGCCGAGGGGCGCGGCGCCCCGCGCTCGATGATTGCCCGCTGCGCCTCGAAGATGGCCACCTCGACGCGCGCGTGGGGGCTCGCCCATTGCCAGCCCCCCCAAGTCAGCCCTTGCCAACGCAGCCCGTGCAGGGTCCAGCGCGTCGAGCCGAGATCCAGCCGCACCAGGCGGGCCTGGAAGTCGCCGAGCAACGCCCCCTCGACGCCTTCCACCTGGACGCGCGCCGTGCGGCGCTGGAGCTGATCCAGCAGCCACCGGGTGCCCGCCGGCTCGACGAGCATCCACCGCGCCGCCAGCCCCAAGCCGAGCACCAGGGCCAGCACGAGCCCCAGCACCGCGGCGATCGTCACTCGCGCGTTGCGACGCCGGCCCGGCGCGGCGGGCGGGCGCGGCGCCGTGTCGCCAGGCGAGGGGGCGCGCGGCTCGTCCATCAGAAGGTCACTCCCACGCTCAGATGCAAGCGAAAGCGCTTGACCTCGTCGCCGTACGCGATGTCGGCGCGCAGCGGCCCGATCGGGCTGCGCCAGCGCACCCCGGCGCCATAACCGACCACCGGCTTCCAGTCGGCCCAGCGCCGGGCGGCATGGCCCGCATCCACGAAGACCGCGCCGTACCAGTCGCGCAGCCGGCTCGAGATCGGCCACATCAGCTCCGCGGTGCCGGTGGCGATCACCGGGCCGCCCACCACGGCGCCGTCGCGCACCGGGCCCAGGGTGCGGTAGCCATAGCCGCGCACCGAGTCGTCGCCCCCGGCGCGGAAGAGCAGCGAATCCGGCACGCGCAGCCCGTCACGCGTGAACACCTGACCCACCTGGCCGCGCAGCAGGCCGATGCGCTGGCCGGGCAGGGGCCAGTACGTGTGAGCATGCAGCACCGCCCGCGCGAACGGGCCTCGGTCGCCTTGTGCATCGTCGGTCACGCCGCCGCCGCCCTGGGCCTGGACCACGACACCGCGCGTGGGAAAGACGATGCTGTCCACGCGGCGCCAGGTCCACTCGTAGTTGGCCCACAAGGCCCGGTCGGTGGTCTGCCCCGAGGCCGTCTCCAGGCGGGTGCGGTTGAACTCCAGGTAGTACAGGCGGCTGATGCGCTCCGTGTCCTGCGAGCGGCCGTACCGCACCGACTGGGTGTCGGTGCGCGCGCCGCCCGCATCGAGCATCTCGGCCGCGAGCGAGAAGAGGTTGCGGTAGCCGTCCTCCTTGGGATAGGAGAGCAGGTCCAGCCCGATGTCGCGCTGGTCCCGAGCGAGCTTGATACGGCCGGTGGCGATCCATTCGAAGCCGAAAACGCGGCGATGGGTGTACTCCACCCCCGCGCGCGGGCCCGTGTTGGTGCTGAAGCCCACGCTCACCGTGGCCGACTGCAGCTTGTTCTCCCTCACGCGTACGATGACGGGGGCCGCTTGCGCCTGTTGCGGGTCGCCCTCCAGTTCCACCGCCACGCCGGCGTAAAGCCCCGAGCGCTGCAAACGCTCCTGGTAATCGAGGAGCATCTTCTCGGTGAAGATGTCGCCGGTGTCGAAGGGGGCCAGGTTGCGCACCGCGTCTTCGGTCGTGCGTTCCACCCCTTCGACGCGGATGGGGCCGACCCGGAACAACGGACCGCTGTCGGCCACGACGAAGATGCGCACCTGATGGGTCGTCGCATCCACCTGCGCGACCGTGCCCGCATACGAGGCCGCGGGGTAGCCGTCGGCGCGCAGGCCGCCCAGGAAGGCGTTCTTGGCGGCGGTCCATGCCGCTTGGGTGAACGGCGTGCCGGGTTTCAGCGGCCAGCGTTCCTTGAGCGTCTGCGTCAGGCTGGCCGCATGCGCATCCCCGCCCTCCGCCAGATCCTGCAGGTCGCCCTGGATCTCCAGCGTCAGGCGCCCGATGGAGGCGCGAGGCCCGGGCTGGACCTCCACCACCACCTGCGCGGGCTCTCCGGGCGCGCTCGGCTCGCGGCGCGCCTGGACTTGGGCCGCGAAGTAGCCTTCGGTCTCCAACAGGGCGCGCGCTTGGGCCGGGGCGGCGGCAATCAGGCGGCCGAGCTCGAGCTCGGTGATGTCGCTCTGCCCCCGGAACCGCGCCAAGTCCAGGTGCCGCTCGAGCAGGTCGTCCAGCCCCGAGGGCGCTTCCACCCGCAGCCGGTATTGCACGGCAGGCAGGCCACCCGCACCGGGAGCCCCTGATTCCTCAGGCGCAGAAGCAGGCGCCGCGGGCGGCTGCGCGCCGCTTGGGGCTTCGGCTGCGGCCTCGGGGGCGGAGGCGGGGGCCGAGGTCTCCTGAGCCAACGCCGGCCCCCCGAGACCGAGCGCCGCGACCAGCCAGAGCGCCAGGCACCATCTCATCCGGCGCTTACTTGCTGAGCAGCCGCATCGCCTGTTCCAGGCCCGTGAGCGTGAGCGGGAACATGCGCTGGTTCATGATCTGCTGGATGATGGAGATGGACTGTCGGTAGGCCCACACCCCCTGAGGCTCCGGATTGATCCACACGTACTTGGGGAACGCATGGGTGAGCCGCTGCAGCCACTCGGCGCCCGGCTCCTCGTTGTTGTACTCGACGCTGCCGCCCGGCTGCAGGATCTCGTAGGGGCTCATCGTCGCGTCGCCGACGAAGACGAGCTTGTAATCCTTGTTGTACTTGCGGATCACGTCCCAGGTCGGGAACTTCTCGCTGTAGCGCCGGCGGTTGTTCTTCCACATGTAGTCGTAGACGCAGTTGTGGAAGTAGTAGAACTCCAGGTGCTTGAACTCGGCCTTGGCCGCGCTGAAGAGCTCCTCCACCCGGTGGATGTGCTCGTCCATCGTGCCGCCCACGTCCATCAGCAGCAGCACCTTCACGTGATTGTGGCGCTCGGGCACCATCTTGATGTCCAGCATCCCCGCGTTGGCCGCGGTGCTGTGGATGGTGTCTTCCAGGTCCAGCTCCAGCTCGGAGCCCTCGCGCGCGAAGCGGCGCAGCCGGCGCAGTGCGACCTTGATGTTGCGGGTGCCCAGTTCCAGGGAGTCGTCGTAATCCTTGAACTGGCGTTGGTCCCACACCTTGATCGCGCTGCGGTTGCGCGAGCGGTCCTGGCCGATGCGGATGCCCTCGGGGTTGTAGCCCCACGCGCCGAAAGGCGACGTGCCGCCGGTGCCGATGTAGCGGCTGCCGCCTTCGTGCCGCTCCTTCTGCTGCTCGAACAGCTCCTTGAGCCGCTTCATCAGCTCGTCCCAGCCGAGCTTTTCGATCTGCGCCTTTTCCTCGGGCGAGAGCTCCAGCTCCAGCCGCTTCTGCAGCCACTCCAGCGGAATGTCCTTGCCGAAGTCGGTGAGCAGCTCCACGCCCTTGAAGTAGGCCGAAAAGGCCCGATCGAACTTGTCGAAGTGGGCCTCGTCCTTCACCAGCGTCGTGCGCGCCAGGTAGTAGAACTTGTCGATCGTGGGGCCGCCGTCGTCGTCGATCACGCCGTGCTGGAGCGCCTCGAGCAGCGTCAGGTACTCCTTGATCGAGACCGGCAGCTTGGCCGTGCGCAAGGTGAAGAAGAAGTCGATGAGCATGGCGTGTCCTTCGCTCGGCTATTGTGGCAGCGCCGCGCGGCGCGTGGTGTATCGCCGGGTTCGCGGTGGGTGCCTGCACTCAGGCGGTCGACGGGGCCGCGGCAGGGGCTGGGCGCGCCGGCACGCCGTTTGCCTGCCGGGCGCAGCACCCATTGACCTGCATCCAAAGACAGGGAGCCGAACGACCATGGACACCCACCGCCCGAGCGACAGCGCTCTGATCGACCGCGACCTCGTCGCCCGCGCCCTCGAGATGGCCCGCCCCATGATCGAGGCGGCCACGCTCGACGGCCGCATCAACGGCAGCGGCGTGTTCCATGTCGTGGTGATGGACCCGGCCCGCACGCCGCTCAATGCCAGCTTCGAGGAGGCGATCCTGTGCGAGCACACCTACGGCAAGCAGCGAGCCGAATGGGACGCGGACTACGCCGGCTTCGCGCGGGCCAAGGCGCGGCTGAGCTGGCTGCACGGGCAGGACAGCTTCCGGCTGCAGACGGCCCAGGCGCACCGGCTGCGCCCGGGCGACACCGCGCTGTGGGGCAGCGTCTGGCTGGACGGCATCGTGGTGGCCGCCAGCGGCGCCGAGGCCGAGTTCGACGAGGCTTTCTCGGGCGCCATCGCGATGCTGCTGCGGGCGCTGGCCAAGGAGGCGCTGCGGCAGCGCCCGCGGGAGCTGTACTACCGCTGAGCTTCCCCGCTGAACGCGAGCGGGCCGACGCCCCGCCCAACTCGCCGGCGTGCGCGGGGGGCCAGGGGCTCCGCACGCACGCCGTGGCCTTCGAGCACCACCGGCCGCGGGTCGATCACCGGTTGTGCTTCTGCATGAACACGAGCTTCTCGAAGAGCGTCAGGTCCTGCTCGTTCTTGAGCAGCGCGCCCACCAGCGGCGGCAACACCACCTTCTCGTCCTTGCTCTGCAGCGCCTCGGGCGGAATGTCTTCGGCCACGAGCAGCTTGAGCCAATCGAGCAGTTCGCTGGTCGAGGGCTTCTTCTTCAGGCCCGGCAGGTTGCGCACGTCGTAGAAGTTCTTCAGCGCCGCGGCGAGCAGCTCGCGCTTGAGGCCGGGGAAGTGCACCTCGACGATCTTCTTCATCGTCTCGGGATCGGGGAAGCGGATGTAATGGAAGAAGCAGCGGCGCAGGAAGGCGTCGGGCAGCTCCTTCTCGTTGTTCGAGGTGATGAAGACCAGCGGCCGGTGCCTGGCGCGCACCATCTGCCGCGTCTCGTACACATAGAACTCCATGCGGTCGAGTTCGCGCAGCAGATCGTTCGGGAACTCGATGTCGGCCTTGTCGATTTCGTCGATCAACAGCGCCACCGGCTGCTCGGCCTCGAAGGCCTGCCACAGCACTCCCTTGACGATGTAGTTGTGGATGTCCTTGACGCGCTCGTCGCCGAGCTGGCTGTCGCGCAGCCGGCTCACCGCGTCGTATTCGTACAGGCCCTGTTGCGCCTTCGTGGTCGATTTGATGTGCCACTGCAACAGCGGCATGCCCAGCGCGCGCGCCACCTCCTCGGCCAGCATCGTCTTGCCGGTGCCCGGCTCGCCTTTGACGAGCAGCGGGCGCTTGAGCGTGATCGCCGCATTGACGGCGAGCATCAGGTCCTGGGTGGCGACGTAGGTGTCCGAGCCTTGGAACTTCATGGAAGCTGAGCTGGATCAGAGCGTTGAAGGGGTCCGGCGAGTATAAGAGCCCTGCATATAATGAGGGGTTGCTTTCGAAAAACCCGAAACTTCCCGCGCAACCCCATGAAGAAAGTGCTTTCCACGATGACGGTGCTGGCCGCTGCGGCCGGTGTCATGGCCGGCTTTGCAGGCGCTGCCCACGCGCAGGACGCGAAGGCGGGTGAAAAGAAGGTGTCGCTGTGCATCGGCTGCCACAACATCGCGGGCTACCAGTCCAGCTTCCCCGAAGTGCACAAGGTCCCGAAGATCGCCGGCCAGAACGCCAAGTACATCGTGGCCGCGCTCAACGCCTACAAGAAGGGTGAGCGCAAGCATCCGACGATGCGCGGCATCGCCGAATCGCTGAGCGACCAGGACATGGCCGACATCGCGGCCTACTACGAGCAACTGGCCCAGGCCGCGCCGGCCCCGGCCAAGCCCACCAAGGAGCCCAGCGCGCAGGTCGCGCAGCTGCTGCAAAAGGGCGCGTGCGTGTCGTGCCACGGCGAGAACTTCAGCAAGGCCATCGATCCGAGCTACCCCAAGCTCGCGGGTCAGTACGCCGACTACCTCTTCGTCGCGCTCAAGTCGTACAAGACCGAGAACAACCGCTACATCGGCCGCGCCAACGCGATCATGGCAGGGCAAGTCAAGCAGTTCAGCAACGTCGAGCTCAAGCAGATCGCCGATTACATCGGCTCGCTGCAAGGCGAGCTCAAGACGGTCGAGCAGGACCGCTTCCGCTGATCGCCGGCCCGGCGCCCGGCGAACCACCATGCCGCCTGCGGGCGGCATTCGTTCACCTGAAGCGCGCGCCGTTGCTCGCGTGGCAGCCCGGCGGATGCGAGGCGAGGTCCTCCAGGATCGGGCACTCGGGCCGGTCGTCGCCGTTGCAATGGGTGGCGAGTTGCTCCAGCGTGTGCTTCATCGCCTGCATCTCCTCGATGCGGCGCTGCAGATCGGCCGCATGTTGCAGCGCCACGCGCTTGACCTCGCTGCTCGCCCGCTGGCGGTTGCGCCACAGTTGCAGCAGCGTGCGGATCTCCTCGATGCCGAAGCCCAGATCGCGCGCACGTCGAATGAAGCGCAGCGTGTGCAGCGAGTTGTCGTCGTACTGGCGGTAGCCGGAGTCGGTGCGCGCCACCGGGGGCAGCAGGCCCAGGCTCTCGTAGTGCCGGATCATCTTGGCGGACACGCCTGTGGCGGCCGCGGCTTCACCGATGTTCATGACGCGTCTCCTTGCTGGGGCGCCTGCTGACCGGACGGGCGCCAGCGGGTGAGCGTGAGCGCGTTGGTCACGACGCTCACACTGCTCAAGGCCATGGCGGCCCCGGCAATCACCGGGCTCAGCCCGCCCAGCGCGGCCAGCGGGATGCCCACCACGTTATAGACGAAGGCCCAGAAGAGGTTCTGGTGGATCTTGCGCGTGGTTCGGCGCGAGATGTCGATCGCGTCGGCCACCAGCGCCGGGTCCCCGCGCATCAGGGTGATGCCGGCGGCGTGCATCGCCACATCGGTGCCCGAGCTCATCGCCATGCCGACGTCGGCCGCGGCCAGCGCCGGCGCGTCGTTGATGCCGTCGCCCACCATGGCGACGCGCCGCCGGCCCTCGCGCAGCTGGGCGACGATCGCCGCCTTGTCGGCCGGCAGGACCTCGGCGCGCACTTCGTCGATGCCCAGCTGCGCGGCGACCGCCTGGACGCTCCCGGCGTTGTCGCCGCTCACCAGCACGGTGTGGATGCCGCGCCTGTGCAAGGCCGCCACGGCCTGCCGGGCGGTGCGTTTGACCCTGTCGCCGAAGGCGAGCAGGGCGATGAGCCGCGGTGCCTCGGCGCCTTCGGCCAGCCAGGAGACGGTCCGGCCTTCGGACTGCAGGCGCGCGGCCAGCTCGGCGAGCGCCGAGCGATCGACCCCCAGTTCGTCCATCCACCGCGTGCTGCCCAGGCTCAGCGTGCGGCCGTCCACCTCGGCCTGCACCCCTCGCCCGGGGACCGCCTTCACGGCCGAGGCCGGCGCGGGCGCGATGCCTCGGGCCTGCGCGGCTTCCATCACTGCACGGGCCAGCGGATGCTCGCTGCCGGCCTGCACGCAGGCCGCCAGCGCGAGCGCCTGCTCGTCGGTGCCTCCCGCCACCGCATGCAGCGCCACGAGCTGCGGCCGTCCTTCGGTCAGCGTGCCGGTCTTGTCGAACGCGACCACCTGCACCGAGTGCGCGATCTCCAGCGCCTCGGCGTCTTTGATGAGAATGCCGTGGCGGGCGGCCGTCCCGGTGCCTGCCATGATGGCGGCCGGCGTCGCCAGGCCGAGCGCGCACGGGCAGGCGATGACGAGCACCGCCACTGCATGCAGGACCGCGGCCTCCCAGTCGCCCACGGCCAAGCCCCAGCCGAGCCACGTGAGCACGGCAATTGCGACGACCACCGGGACGAACACCGCACTGACCCGGTCCACCAGCCGCTGGATCGGGGCTTTGGCCGCCTGCGCGGATTCCACCAGGCGCACGATGCGGGCGAGCGCCGTCTCGGCGCCCACGGCGGTGGTGCGCAGCCGCACCAGGCCCTCGCCGTTGACCGAGCCCCCGGTCATGCGGTCGCCCGGGTGCTTGGCCACCGGCAAGCTCTCGCCGGTCAGCATGGATTCGTCCGCATGGGTCTGTCCTTCGACCACCTCGCCGTCCACGGGCACGCGCTCGCCGGGGCGCACGATCACGACGTCGCCCGGCTTCACCTCGCCGATGGGCACCGGCACCTCGCGTCCTTCGCGCCACAGGCGGGCGGTGTCGGGGCGCAGAGCCTGGAGCGCCCGGATGGCCTCGGTCGTCTGCCGCTTGGCACGCGCTTCGAGCCACTTGCCCAGCAGCACGAGCGTGATCACCACCGCCGAGGATTCGAAGTACAGGTGCGGCATGCCCTCCGGGTCCTGCAGCCAGAGCCAGACGCTCAGGCCGTACGCGGCGCTCGTGCCCAAGGCGACGAGCAGGTCCATGTTGCCGGTGCCGGCACGCAGGGCCTTCCAGCCCGCCCGGTAGAAGCGGGCACCCAGCCAGAACTGCACCGGTGTGGCGAGCAGCCATTGCCACCACGCCGGCAGCATCCAGTGGCGGCCCAGCAGATCGCCGACCATCGGCACGACGAGCGGCAGCGACAGCACGGCGGCCAGCGCGACGGCATGGCCTTCGGTGAAGCGCTGCGCCCTGGCGCCCGCGGCCGGCCGTTGGTCGGGCAGCCGGGCGTCGTAGCCGGCCCGGCGCACCGCCTCGCGCAGCGCCTGCGGCTCGACGGTCGGCAGGGCCTCCACCATCGCCGTCTCGGTGGCCAGGTTGACGCTGGCGGACGCCACCCCCGGCACCTGGCGCAGCGCCCGCTCGACACGAGCGACGCACGAGGCGCAGGTCATGCCCTCGATGCACAGGGCCACCGGGCGGTGCGGCACACCGTAGCCCGCCTCCTGGACGGCCTGCACCAGCCCCGGCAGGACGTCCGGGGTGGCGGCCTGCACGGTGGCCGTCTCGGTGGCAAGATTGACGTTGACCTGCCGCACCCCGGGCACCTTGCCCAGGGCGCGCTCCACGCGGCCGACGCAGGAGGCGCAGGTCATGCCTTGCACCGGAAAGGACAGTTCGATGGGGGAAGCGGTGTTCATGGCGCCAGACTAGACCTTCACATGATGTGAAGGTCAAGCCCCGTGCCGAAGGCCCCGCGCGCCGCGGGGGACGGCGCCTCCATTCTTGCCTTTGGCACACACGCCGGTCTGCGGCAGGGGATACGTGCGGGCCCTTGGCACGGCGGAGCAGGGCTTCAGCGCGTGGCGCGCCGCCTCACGCAGTCGATGTACGCCTCGCCGTCGGGGGGCAGGCCGCTGCGTTGCGACTTCCAGATCATCTCGCCCAGGCACTCCATGATCTCGTGCTGGGCCTCGTGCGCCGAACCCAGCTTGCGCGCCAGCAGCTCGTAGGCCTGCTTGATGCCGCGGGGCTGGTCGATGCTCACCTGCTCGCTGATCGACAGGTGCATCGCCAGATGCAGGAAGGGGTTGGTGCGGCCCTCCTCGACGGTGTAGCTTGCCGCAACCGCCGCATCCGGGTCCGCCAGGTCGTCGTGGTACTCGGGGTGCTCGGCGATCCAGTCCGCCGCCAGCGCCTCCAGCGGGGTCAAGGGGGCCTGGGCGCGGTGCTTGCGATGCGCCTCGCAGAAGAAAAGCCGGACGTCGTGTTGGGAGGGGGCGAACATCGGAGAATTGTCGCCTTTTCCGCAAATCCTTCTTCGAGCGATGAACATCACGACCGAACAACTGTTCGACGATGCCCGTACGCACAACGCCTGGCTCGACCGGCCCGTGCCGGACGAGCTCCTGCACCGCCTGTACGACCTGATGAAGTGGGGGCCCACCTCCGCCAACTGCTGCCCGGCGCGCATCCTCTTCGTCAAGACGCCGGAGGCCAAGGCGCGGCTCGTGCCCTGCATGAGCGAAGGCAACCAGGCCAAGACGGCTGCCGCGCCGGTGACGGCGATCATCGGCATGGACATGCACTTCTACGAGAAGCTGCCGCAGCTCTTCCCGCACAACCCCGAGGCCCGCTCGTGGTTCGAGGGCAAGCCCGAGGTCATCCACTCCACCGCGTTTCGCAACTCCAGCCTGCAAGGCGGCTACTTCATCATGGCCGCGCGTGCGCTCGGGCTGGACTGCGGTCCGATGAGCGGTTTCGACGCGCCGCGCGTCGACGCCGAGTTCTGGCTGGGCACGGCGGTCAAGACCAACTTCATCTGCAACCTGGGCTACGGGGATCCCTCCCAGCTCTTCCCGCGCAGCCCGCGCCTCGCGTTCGAGCAAGCCTGCCGCATCGTCTGAGACACGGTGGACTGGACGCAGGCGCTCGTCGCCGACCCGGCCTTCTATGCCGTGGCGGTGCCCGCGGTGCTGCTCACCGGCCTGGCCAAGAGCGGCGTCGCGGCCGGCTTCGGGGCGCTCGCGGTGCCGCTGATGGCGCTGGCGGTGCCGGTCCCCCAGGCTGCGGCCATCATGCTGCCGCTGCTGGCGGTGATGGACGTGATCGGGGTGGCCTCCTACCTGAAGTCCGGCGATCGGGACCTGCTGCGGCTGATGCTGCCCGCCGGGTTGGCGGGCACGCTGGTCGGAACGCTCCTCTTCGGCCTGCTCGCGCCGGCCATGGTCGCCGGGCTGGTCGGTGTCTTGACGCTCCTGTTCCTCGTCCAGCGGCTCTTCTTCCCGCCCCGCGCCGACGCGCCGCCTCCGCCGCGCTGGCTGGGGGCGCTGTTGGCGATGGCCTCCGGGTTCACGAGTTTCGTCGCCCACGCGGGCGGCCCGCCTCTGCACGCCTACCTGCTTCCCTTGAAGCTCTCGCCGGTGAGGTTCGCCGCCACCTCGGCGGTCTTCTTTGCCGTCATCAACGCCTCCAAATGGGTGCCCTACGCCTGGCTGGGCCTCATCGACCTGCGCAACATGGCGACCGCGGTCGTGCTGATGCCTCTGGCGCCCGTGGGAGTGTGGATCGGGGTGCGGATCGTGCGGCGCATCGACCCGCGCTGGTTCTATCGGCTGCTGTACGCCGGGATGCTGTTCGCCGGCCTGAAGCTGCTGTGGGACTCGTGGGCCGCGTGACGAGCGCCCGCCGGGGCAGACCGGGTCCGCTCACGGCGAGGGCCGGCTGTCGCCTGGGTGACGCCGGATGCTGGTTTGTCTCGGGGCGGTGCGCGCGTCGGGACCGGTAACATTGCCCGCATTCCAGCGAGGGGCGCGGAGGACGCGATGCCGGTGATCGTGGTGGCCAATCCGAAGGGCGGAGTCGGCAAGTCCACGCTCGCCACCCAGCTCGCCGGCTACTTGGCCTCGCGCGGCCACAAAGTGATGCTGGGCGACACCGACCGCCAGCAGTCGTGCCTGACCTGGCTGCGCCTGCGGCCGGCGCAAGCGGCGCCCATCGCCACCTGGGAGACGCGGCACGGCCACGTCGTCAAGCCGCCGAAGGGCACGGCGCATGCCGTGCTCGACACACCGGCCGGCCTGCACGGCAAGCGCCTGGACGAGATCGTGCGCCTGGCCGACACCGTGCTCGTGCCGCTGCAGCCCAGTCTTTTCGACATCTATGCGACGCGGGCGTTCCTCGACGAACTGCTCGCGCACCGGAAGTCCTCGCGCGTGCAGGTGGGGGTGGTCGGCATGAGGGTGCGGGAACACACCCTCGCGGCGGAGCAGCTCAGGGCCTTCTGCGGCTCGCTGGAGGTGAGCGTCGTCGGCCACCTGCGCGACACGCAGAACTACGTGCAGCTGGCCGCGCGCGGCTTGACGTTGTGGGACGTGGCGCCGAGCCGCGTCGAACGCGATCTGCAACAGTGGCAGCCGATCCTGGAGTGGATCGAGCAGGGCAAGGCATGAAAGTATTCGAGCGTCTTACCGACTTGCAGGGCCTGGTTGGTCAATCGCTGGGCACCAGCGACTGGGTGGAGATCGATCAGGAGCGCATCGATCGTTTCGCCGAAGCTACCGGGGACCACCAATGGATCCACGTCGATCCGGCACGCGCGCGAAAGGGGCCGTTCGGCACGACGGTGGCCCACGGCTTCCTGACGCTGAGCCTCTTGCCGCTCTTCTTCGAGTCGGCGTTCGCGATCCGGGATGTGGCCATGGGCATCAACTACGGGCTCAATCGGGTCCGCTTTCCGGCGCCGGTGCCGGTGGGCAGCCGCCTGCGCGCCCATTTCACGCTGCTCGCCTGCGAGCCGCTCGAGCCGGCCGGGGCCCAGTTGACGGTGCAAGTGACCGTCGAACGCGAAGGCTCGGACAAGCCGGTGTGCGTCGCCGAGTCGGTGACCCGCCGTCATCCCTGATCGGCCCCGCCCGGCGTTGCGCCCTCGTGGCACCATCCCTCTTAATGGGGGGATGGGGGACCGGGCCCCTGCATTAGCATCCACCGCGCCGTCCAAAAAGAACATGCGCGGGTGCGCAAGAAGAATCATGCGAGTGCTGTTGGTCGATGATCACCCGCTGATCCTGTCGGCGCTGCAAAGCGTCATTCAGCGGCTGGGCGACGGGATCGAGGTGGTGGGGGTGGGCAGTGCCGGCGCGGCACGTCAGACCTTGAGCGAGGACGCGCAGTACGATCTGGTGCTGCTCGACCTCCAACTGGGCGACGCCAACGGCTTCGACCTGCTGGCCGACATGCGGCAGCTCTATCCGGCGCTGCCGGTCGTGGTCATCTCCGCCTCCGACCGCAGCAGCGACGTCATCCAGGCGATCGACATGGGCGCGATGGGCTTCGTGCCCAAGCGGGCCTCCAACGATCAGTTGCACGAGGCTCTGCGCACGGTGATGTCCGGCGGGGTGTACGTGCCACCCATGAGCATGGGCTTCGACGCCACCCCGCAGTCGGCCGCGCCCGCCGCACATCCCGTGGCCGCCCACGCCGCCCAGGCCGGCTACCAGACGCCCCCGACGCTGGCCGCGCTCGGTCTGACGCCCCGGCAGACGGACGTCCTGGCTCTGTTGCTGCAAGGCAAACCCAACAAGCTCATCGCGCGCGAGCTCCATCTCTCCGTCGAAACCGTGAAGGACCACGTCGCGGCGGTGCTCCGGGCGCTCGGCGTGAGCTCGCGCACGCAAGCGGTGCTCGCGGTCAGCCAGATGACGCAGCAGGAGGGCGGCTTTCCCGCCTGGCGCAGCAGCCGATCCTGAGACGAGCCCTGATCCGCCTGGCAGTGCGCCCGCGTCCCGGCATGCCCTCCTCTGCGCGGCAGTGGCCGACTCTCATGCAGCCCCTGGCGCATGCGACACTCTGCCCGGCGTGTGAGCGCAGGTGCCGCCAGCCGCACGGTCGCACCGAGCAGCACCGCCGTCGCCCAGTTGCACCCACGTGAGGAGATTGCCGCGTGACTTCCGTCTCCACAGGTCTGCCGGCCCCCGCCCCAGCCTTTCGGGCGGGCGCGCCGGGCCTGCCTTTGCCGGATGCCGTACGCAACGTGTTCCAGCAGACCGTCCCCTCGCTCCTGGGCAACCTGCTGGGCGCGCTGGTCCTGGTGCTGCTCTACCGGGATGAGGCGCAGCCCCACATCCTGTACGGCTGGGTGGCCCTGTTCATGCTCGTGTGGCTCGGGCGCCTGCTGACAATGCTCCGATTCAAGACCGCCGCGCCGCAGGAGCCGGCCGAGTTCGGCCGATGGCGGCTCGCGTGGAACGCGGGAACCCTCGCCTCCGGTGCCGCGTGGGGCTCGGTCGCGTGGTTGCTCTACCCGGTGGGGGAGTCCGTCCACCAGACGAGCCTGCTGCTCATCGTCTACAGCTACTGCGTCGGTGCGATTCCTCTGCTCGCCACGCAGTCCCGGGTGTTCTTCGCGTTCATCGCGCTGTGCTTCGTGCCGACGATCGCGCGTATCGCCACGCTCGGGACGCCGGACAGCCTGGATCTCGCTGGCGTGCTGGTGCTGACCTTCCTGATGACCGCCGTGCTCGGCCGGTACTACCGCAGGTCGTTCGACCACGTGGTGCAGCTCAAGGTGGACACCGAGCAGCTGCTCGAGCAGCTCAGCACCGAGAAGGCGGCCGCCGAGGACGCCAAGCGCGCGGCCGAGGTGGCCAACCGCGCGAAGACCCAGTTCTTCGCGGCGGCCAGCCACGACCTGCGGCAGCCCTTGCATGCGCTCGGGCTCTTCGCCGAGGCGCTGCGCCACCGCAGCCGCGACGAGGAGGTGATCCAGCTCGTCAACAGCATCAACAGCTCCGTCGACGCCCTGGAGGGACTGTTCAGCGAGCTGCTGGACATCACGAAGATCGACACCGGCGGGGTCGAGGTCAAGCCGCAGCACTTCAGCATGCGTGAGCTTTTCACCCGGCTGCGCCTGCACTTCGAGCCGGTGGCCTTCGAGAAGGGCCTGGAGCTCAAGTTCCGCGGTGAGCAGCACTTCGCGTATGCCGATCCGGTGCTGGTGGACCGCATCCTGCGCAATCTCGTCTCCAACGCCATCCGCTACACCGAAGACGGCGGTGTGCTCGTGACGTGCCGCGTGCGCGGCGACGACCTGCTGGTGCAGGTGTGGGACTCCGGCGTCGGGATCCGTGAGCCCGAGCAGGCCCGGGTGTTCGAGGAGTTCTACCAGGTGCACACGGACCGCCCCGTGCCGGCCGAGCAGCGCAAGGGCCTCGGGTTGGGATTGGCCATCGCCAAACGGCTCGCGCAGCTGATGGACGCGCCGCTGACCCTGCGCTCGCGCTACGGTCATGGCACGGTGTTCTCCCTCAGGCTGCCGATGGGCCGCGCGCTGCGCGCGCCGGAGGCCCCGCCCTCCCGCCCGGCGCTCGGGCTCGCGCTCGACCGGCAGCTCATCGTCGTCGTCGAGGATGACTCGGCGGTGCGGGACGGGTTGGAGGTGCTGCTCAAGAGCTGGGGCGCGACGGTCGCCGCCTTCGACAGCGTGCCTGCGGCGGCCGCGTGGGCGACGCAGGCCGCGGCCCAGGGGCAGCGGCCCGACCTGGCCATCATCGACTACCGCATCGATCACCAGAGCAATGGCATCGACGCGCTGCTGGCGTTGAGAGAGCGCTTCGGCCCCGAACTGCCCGCCATCCTCGTGACGGGCAGCACGACCTCGGCGCTCGATGCGGAGGCGACGCGCCACGGCTTCCATCTGCTGATCAAGCCGGTGGTGCCCAACAAGCTGCGCGCGATGATCGCCTTCAAGCTGGGCCTGCGGGCACGCTGAGCCGAGGCCCGCGACCCGCGACCCGCGACCCGAGGCCCGAGGCCCGAGGCCCGACCCTAGGCCGGCCGCACCCCCCGGGGGGCGGCGGCCTGAAGGTTCAGATTTCCAGGTTGTCGATCAGCCGCGTGGTGCCCAGCCGGGCGGCGGCCAGCACGACCAGCGGCTCGCCTGCCTGCAACTCCTCGGGCGCCGGCGGCTGGAGGTCGGTGCGTCGGCGCACTGCGACGTAGTCCGGAGCCCATCCGCGCCGGCGCAGCTCGTCTACCGCCTCCTGCTCGACGGCCGCCACGTCGGTGCGTTTCTCGACCCGCAAGGCCAGCTCGACCTGCCTCAGCGCCATCGAGAGGCGCACCGCCTCGGCACGTTCGGCCGGGCTCAGGTATCCGTTGCGCGAAGACAGCGCCAGGCCGTCGTCGGCCCGCGCCGTCTCGCCGGCGACGATCTCGATGGGCAGCGCGAGCTGCCGGACCATGCGGCGCACCACCATCAGTTGCTGGTAGTCCTTCTTGCCGAAGACGGCCACGCGCGGCTGCACGCAGTTGAACAGCTTGAGCACGACCGTGCACACGCCGGTGAAGAAGCCGGGGCGGAAGTGTCCTTCCAGGATGCCGGCCAGCTCCTCGGGGGGATGGACCTTGTACACCTGCGGCTCGGGGTAGAGCTCTTCCTCGCTCGGCGCGAAGACGACGTTGCATCCGACGCTGCGCAGGAGATCGCAGTCCCGCTCCAGCGTGCGGGGGTAGCGGTCGAAATCCTCGTGCGGCGCGAACTGCAACCGGTTCACGAAGATGCTCGCCACCACGGGGCCGCCGTGCTCCTTGGCGAGTTTCACGAGCGACAGGTGCCCCTCGTGCAGGTTGCCCATCGTCGGCACGAAGGCGGTGCGGGTCGAGCCGGCGAGCGCCTGACGCAGTTCGGCGATGGTGTGGACGATGCGCATGGGGAGTTGCTCAGTAGCCGTGGAGTTGGGGGTCCGGGAAGCGCCCGTTCTTGACATCTTGCACGTAGGTGCGGATCGCCTCGTCGATGCTGCCGGCCCCTTGCATGAAGTTGCGGACGAAGCGCGGCAGCTTGCCGCGCGTGAGGCCGAGCATGTCTTGCAGCACCAGCACCTGCCCCGCGCACTCGGGCCCGGCGCCGATGCCGATGGTCATCAGTTGCGGCAGCGCGCGCGTCACCTCGGAGGCCAGGGTGGAGGGGATGAGCTCGAGCACCAGCATCGCCGCGCCCGCGTCGGCCAGTTCGGCGGCGTGGCGGCGCAGCGTCGCGGCGCCGTCCTCGTCGCGCCCTTGGATGCGGTAGCCGCCCAGCGCATGCACGCTTTGCGGCGTGAGGCCGAGGTGGGCGCACACCGGCACGCCGCGATCGACGAGGAAGCGCACGGTCTCGGGCGTCCAGCCGCCGCCCTCGATCTTGACCATCTGCGCACCGGCCCGCATCAGCCTCACCGCACTGCGCAGGGCCTGCTCCTTGGATTCCTGGTAGCAGCCGAAGGGCATGTCGGCGATCAGCCAGGCGCTGCGGTTGCCCCGCGCCACGCACTCGGTGTGGTAGGCCACCTCGTCCAGCGAGACGGGCAGGGTGCTCGGGCGACCCTGCAGCACCATGCCGAGCGAGTCGCCCACCAGCAGGCATTCCACGCCGGCCTCGTCCAGCACGCGGGCGAAGGTCGCGTCGTAGCAGGTGAGCATCGTGATCCTCTCGCCGGCGGCGTGCATCTCGCGCAGGCGGTGCAGCGTGATCGGTTTGCGGCCGCTGGCGCTCGGCTCGGGAGTGGCGTGGCTGCTCATGGTGGAAAAGGGTGGGGAAGTCGGCGGATTCTAGCCACGCGGCGTGCCCGGCGCTGCAGTGCACAAGAAGACGCCGGCGCCGTGGGGGCGTCATGTCTTTGCCCCCGGGGCTTGCGCCCCACCCCCCGGGGGGGTGTCGGCCCGGCTCCGGGCGGCCGAGCGCCGGGCCGTATGTCTGTGCCCCCGGGGCTTGCGCCCCACCCCCCGAGGGGGTGTCGGCCCGGCTCCGGGCGGCCGAGCGCCGGGCCGTATGTCTGTGCCCCCGGGGCTTGCGCCCCACCCCCCGGGGGGGTGTCGGCCCGGCTCCGGGCGGCCGAGCGCCGGGCCGTATGTCTGTGCCCCCGGGGCTTGCGCCCCACCCCCCGGGGGGGGTGTCGGCCCGGCTCCGGGCGGCCGAGCGCCGGGCCTCAGGCCGGCTGGTACGACAGGCGCACGTAGATGGGCGCGTAGGCTTCGGCCTGGGTGACCTCGATGAGCCGCTCGCGCGCCAGCTCCAGCATGGCAATGAAGGTGACCACCAGCACCTGCGGACCTCGGCGCGGGTCGAACAGGTCGTGGAATTCCACGAAGCGACGGCCCTGCAGCGTGCGCAACACGAGGCTCATGTGCTCGCGCACCGAGAGTTCCTCGCGGGTGATCTTGTGGTGCTGAGTCAGCTTGGCGCGCTTGAGGATCTCGAGCCAGGCCTCGCGCAGCTCGTCCAGGCTCACGTCCGGAAAGCGGGGCTTGAGGGCCTGCTCGATGTAGACCTGCGCGCGCAGGAAGTCGCGGCCGAGGAGCGGCAGCTGGTCGAGCTTGGCCGCGGCCAGCTTCATCTGCTCGTACTCCAGCAGGCGGCGCACCAGCTCGGCGCGGGGATCCTCGGGCTCCTGGCCTTCCTCCGTCTTCTTGGGTGGCAGGAGCATCCGGGACTTGATCTCGATGAGCATCGCCGCCATGAGCAGGTACTCGGCAGCGAGTTCGAGGTTGCGGCTGCGGATCTGCTCGACGTAGCTCAGGTACTGCCGCGTCACGTCGGCCAGCGGGATGTCGAGGATGTTGAAGTTCTGCTTGCGGATGAGGTAGAGCAGCAGATCCAGCGGACCTTCGAAGGCTTCGAGAAAGACCTCGAGCGCATCGGGCGGGATGTACAGATCCTGGGGCAGCTCGAACAGCGGCGAGCCGTAGAGCTTGGCCACCGCGACGGTGTCCACCACCTCCGGCAGACCGTCGGCGGCCGGCGCAGCGGGCTCGGCGAGCGCGTCGGCGCTGGGCGAGAGGGAGTCGGCGCTCACGGGAGCAGGCGCGGCAACGGGAACGTGGGCCCGGGCGGGGTCAGCGCTGCGAGGGCTTGGTCTGGTACACGTAGGGCGGTTGGGGCACCTGCGCGGCCTGGAACTCGCGCAGCGCCTCCCGGTCGAGGTCGCGGTCCCACAGCAGCGAGCGGCCTTTGCGCTGTGCTTCCTCGAGCTTCGGGTTCTGCGCCTTCAGTTCCTCGAGGAACTGGGTCACGTCGGATTTGTACGGTTTCCAGAAGAGCGGCATGATCGTCTGCGGCTTGTCGGCCGCTGCAGGAAAGCTCGCATTTTACGGGTGGCGAGCGTCTCGGCTGCCCGGTCGAGGTCGACCTGCTAGGCTTGCGCCATCGCCTTCGACTTCGAGCTTGCGACGATGTCCGGTCTGCCCCTGCCCCCCCGCGAGCTGCTCAGGCGCCTGTTCCAGACGGCGGTCGAGCGGGCGTCGCCCGCCCATTGCGTCGCACCGCACCTGCCGGCGCCGCCTCGCGGGCGCACGCTGGTGCTGGGGGCGGGCAAGGCGGCCGCGAGCATGGCGGCCGCCGTCGAGGCGGCGTGGCCGGCGCAGGCTCCGCTGTCCGGGCTCGTCGTCACCCGGTATGGTCACGTGCCGCCGCGCCAGGAGCACGGCGAGGGCCCGGGCGCGGGGTCGAGGTCGCGCATCGAGGTGATGGAGGCGGCCCACCCGGTGCCCGATGCGGCCGCCGAACGGGCCGCTCGGCGGATGTTGGAACTCACCCGGGGCCTGGGGCCGGACGACCTCGTGCTGTGCCTGATCTCGGGCGGGGGCTCGGCCTTGCTGAGCTTGCCGGCCGAGGGCCTGGCGGCGGCGGACAAGCAGCGCATCCACCGCGAGCTGCTGTTGAGCGGGGCCAGCATCGACGAGATGAACTGCGTGCGCAAGCATCTCTCGGCGGTCAAGGGCGGCCGGCTCGCCCAGCGATGCGCGCCTGCGCGGGTGGTCACGCTGCTCATCTCGGACGTGCCGGGCGACGACCCGAGCGTGATCGCCAGCGGCCCGACGGTGCCGGACCCGACCACCTGCGCCGACGCGCTGGACATCCTGCGCCGGTACGGCATTGCGCTGCCCCCGGCCGCCGAGCGGGCGCTGCGTGAGGGCCGATGGGAGACGCCCAAGCCGGGCGACCCGCTGTTCACCGGCCACGAGGTGAAGCTGGTGGCCACGCCGCAGCAGTCCCTGGAAGCCGCGGCCGCCGAAGCGAGGCGGCTCGGCCTGAAGGCGCACATCCTCAGCGATCGGATCGAGGGCGAGTCGCGCGTCGTGGGGCAGGTGCATGCGGCGCTCGCCTTGCAGGTGGCGCGCCACAACGAGCCGTTCCGGCGGCCGTGCGTGCTGCTGTCCGGCGGCGAGACGACCGTCACGGTGAACGGCCCGGCCGGGCGAGGCGGGCGCGCGACCGAGTTCCTGCTCGGTGCGGCCGTCGCTCTGCAAGGCGAGCCGGGCGTGTGGGTGCTCGCGGCCGATACCGACGGGATCGACGGCGTGGAGGACAACGCCGGTGCCCTCGTCGCGCCCGACTCGCTGGCACGCGCTCGGGCCGCCGGTGTGTCGGCCCGACAGTGCCTGGACCGTCATGATGCCTACGCCTTCTTCGAGGCGCTCGGTGACCTCGTGATCACAGGGCCGACCTTCACGAACGTGAACGATTTCCGGGTTGTGCTGATCGCGTGACGGGCCATTGACACCTGTTTACGCTTGAGGGCCGCGACCCCCGAGGGCCGCGGGGAGGTGCACGGCACAATGCGCCGTGCTGAAGTCCATGCACGCCGCTCACTCGTCCTCGCTGCCATGAACCGGAGACCGTCATTGCTGCGGCCGCTCCCGGGTGGCACTGGCCCGGGCAATGTGCCCGAGTGGGAGCGCCAATGGGAGGCCCTCCTGCGGGACTTGCCGGCCGAGGGGCTCCAGTTGCTGCGACAGTGGGTGGAGGCCGCCGAGATCGAGCACCGCCGGCTGCAGGCCGAGAACGCCTCGCTCCAGGCGGCCTTGCAGTCCGAGCGCGCGCAGCGCGAGCGTCTCGAACTCGCGCTCGACAGCGTGCAGGAGGCGGTGTGGGAGTGGCACATCGGCACCGACGAGGCGCAATTCAGCCCCCGGCTGCTGCAGATCCTCGGCTATGCGCCCGGGGAGCTGCGCATGACGCTGTCCACCTGGCGCGAGCTGATGCACCCGGAGGATCGTGCCGAGGCACGCGAGCGGCTGGCCGCCCATCTCAAGAGCAATTCGAGCCACTACGAGTCCGAGTTCCGGGTGCGGCACCGTAACGGCGAATGGCGCTGGATCCTCTCGCGCGGACGTGTCGTGGAGCGGGATGCAGCCGGGCGCGCGCAGCGGATGATCGGCACGCACACCGACGTCACCGACAGACGGCGGGCCGAGGAGGAGGTGCTGCATCAGCTGCGCTTCATCGAGGAGCTGATCGAGATCATCCCGAGCCCGGTCTACTTCAAGGACCGGCTTGGCCGCTATGTCGGCTGCAATCGTGCATGCGAGGTGTTGTTCGGCCTGCGCCGGGAGGACTGGCTGGGCCGCACCGCCGCGGAACTGCGCGGCAGCGCCGACGCGCTCGAGGAGGAACGCCACGACGAGCTCCTCTATGCCCAAGGCGGCGTGCAGACCTACGAGGCGCGCATGCAGTTGCCCGGCGGCGAGGTGCGCGACGTCGTTTTCAGCAAGACGGTCTTCTCCGGCCTGAGGGGCGGCGTAGGAGGCATCCTGGGCGTCGTCACCGACATCACCGAGCACAGGCGTGTCGAGCAGGAGTTGCGCGAGGCGAAGGTGGCCGCCGAGGCGGCGAGCCGGGCCAAGACGGAATTCCTGGCGAACATGAGCCACGAGATCCGCACGCCGATGAACGGCATCATCGGCTTGGTGGACCTCACGCTCGAGACGTCGCTCACCGACGCGCAGCGGCGCTACCTCACGCTGGTGAAGTCCTCCTCGTCGACGCTGCTCAACATCATCAACGACATCCTCGACCTCTCGCGTATCGAAGCGGGGCGTCTGGCGATCGAGCGCCTCGCCTTCGACGTGCGCTCGTTGGTCCAGGACGCCGTGGCCCCGCTGGAGCCCCGCGCGGTGGAGAAGGGCCTGGTGCTGCACACCCTGGTCGCGCCCGACGTGCCTGCGCGGCTCGTGGCCGATCCGCTGCGGCTGCGCCAGATCCTCGTCAACCTGGTGGGCAACGCGATCAAGTTCACGCGCCAGGGGCGCGTCGATGTGTCGGTCTGGTCGGAAGGCGAGGGCGGTGGCGCCCGGCTGCACCTGTGCGTGACCGACACCGGCATCGGCATCGCCGAGGACAAGCTGGAGCGCATCTTCGAGTCGTTCACCCAGGCCGACAACTCCACCACGCGCGAGTTCGGGGGGACGGGCCTGGGCCTGACCATCTCGCGCCGTCTGGCCGAGGCGATGGGCGGGCAGCTCTGGGCGGAAAGCGAGCTCGGCAAAGGCAGCCGCTTCCACCTGACGCTGCCCCTGCTGGTGCCCAACGATACCCAGGCGGACGAGGACAGCGACTGGTCACGCGCGGCGGCGCACAGCCTCAACCTGTCGCGCGACAAGGCGCGCAGCCGCTTCGAGCACACCGCCTACCGCGGCATCGAGGGCCTGGAAGCCGACGCGCCGGCCGAGCAGGAGCAGGGCGCGGCCTCGCTGCACGTGCTGCTGGTGGACGACCACGCGGTCAATCGTTTCGTCGCGATGACGCAGATCCGCAAGCAGGGTCATCGCGTCAGTTGCGCCGTCAGTGCCGCAGAGGCGATCGAGCTGTGCGACCGCGAGCGCTTCGACCTCATCGTGCTCGACCTCGACATCCCGGGCATGAGCGGTGTCGAGTTGACGCACCGCCTGCGATCGCTGCAGGCGTTGCGGGGGTGGACGTGCCCGATCGTCGCGATCTCGGCACGCGCGATGCCGCTGGACCGGTTGCGCTGCCTGGAGGCCGGCATAGACGACTACCTCACCAAGCCGCTCGAGCCGGAACGCTTGCGCGGCGTGCTGCAACTGGTGAGCCGGGCGCGGCGGTAGCCGGGCATGGGCGCCTGCCGGCCGCGCTCAATCGGCCCGTGACGGCGCCGGGGGCGCGGCCCCGCGCCGCGCGGCCATGTCGCCCGACATCGCAGCCAGCGAGTCCGCATCGATCGCGGCCCGCGCCGCGGGAAAGACCTGGCCTTCCTCCAGCGCGATGTGCTGCTCGTACAACGCCAGGAAGGCCTCCACTTCCGAGCGCCCCGCGGCGGGGACGCCAGCCCCGGTGTCGTCGTCCGCTCGGTCTGCGTCGGGCCAGCGCTGGCACCGGCCCTCGGCGACGTCCTGCAACACCCCCCTCAGTCGGGCCCACAGGGCCTCCATCGCGTGATGGTCCGCCTGCAGGCGCTGCACCGCGGCTCGCAGGGAAGGGTCGCCCGAACGCAGCACCGCGGGAAACACGTGGCGCTCTTCGTCGGCGTGGTGGTGGGGCGCGGCCTGGTCGAAGTAGCGCAGGACATCGCGCGCCGCCGAGCGGGCGGCGGCGTCGGCGCCGTGCTCGTCGAGGTGGCGCACGAGCTTGTCGAGCAGGCGCAGCGTGCGCTCGACGCGGTCGTGACAGGCCTCGAGCATCTCGAACGGTTGATCGAAGCTCGCCGCGGGTGAGTGGAAGCCAGGCAGCATTGGAAATCCTCGGTACCGAGGGCCACGATTCTCCTCGCCGGCCCCCCGGAAGGGGCTTGACCGCCGTCAAGCCCCGTCGGTTCAAATGCTTACGCGGCTTGGGGGTTTTCCCAGGGGAGGGGCGCGTGTTTCTTGAGCCACCGCAATGCCGCCCGGGCAGGGGCGGGCCACAGTTGCGCCATGCGAGGAGTGATCCTGTGAACATGGCCGCCGCTGAAATCGTCTTGCGCCACCGCGCCCCCGGCCCCCTGACCGAAGTGGGGCCCAGTACGTCCATTCCCCTCGATGCCCGTGCCGCGCTGTTGCAAGCCGCGTTGCAGCCGGCCCGTGTCCCCCGCGACGCGGCTCACACCCTGGCCCGCCTGGCTGTGGAGCATGTGCTGCCCCCGGGCTGCCCGGTGTTCTCGCGCCAGGAAACGGCCCACAGCCTCTGGCTGGTGGCCTCCGGGCAGGTGGCCCTCGGCACGGCCGAGCAAGGCCGCCTCGCTCAGCAGACCCGTCGGGTCGAGCCGGGGCAGTGGCTCGACGTGGCGAGCGCGTGGTTGCAAGGGCCTTACCTGGAGGACGCCTGGACGCAAAGCGAGACCTTGTTGTGGTCGTTTCCGCTGGAGGGGGTGAAAGCCTGCTGCCGGGAGCACCCGAGCCTCGCCGAAGGAATGATGGGCGTGCTGTCGTCGCGCGTGCGGGAGCTGACCGAGGGGACGCTGGGGCTCATGCTCAAGGACGCCGAGTCCCGCTGCGCGACGTGGCTGCTGCATCACGCGGAGTTGCGGCCGGGCCGCGAGGGCCCGGGCGCCATCGTCACGCTGCGCGAGCGCAAGCGCGCGATCGCCTCCCAACTCGCGGTGACGCCCGAGACGTTCTCGCGCGTGCTGCGGCAGTTGCGTGACAAGCGGGTCATCGAGGTGGCGGGCTACACCGTGATGATCCTGGACTTGCCGGCCTTGCGCCGTATCGCGGGCGAGCAGGAGCGCCCCTCGATGGCCTGATGGCGCGACACCTTGGCGCGCCTCAGCGCCCGGCTGCCGCCAAGCCTGTGTCGGCCGGCTCGCGTGAGAGCGTGCCGGCGCGCTGCACCATCTGCGCGACGACGGCCACCGCGATGATCTCCGGGGCCTTGCCTTCGATGCCGGGGATCCCGATGGGGCAGGTCATGCGGGCGAGCGTCTGCGACGAGATGCCGCGTCTCAGTAATTGATGCTCGAAGCGCGAGCGCTTGGTCTTCGATCCGATCAGGCCCAGGTAGGCGAAGTCGCCCCGCCGCAGGATGGCCTCGCAGATGCGCAGGTCGAGGTCGTGCCGGTGGGTCAGCACGAGGAAGAACGCGCCGGGCGGGGCCTCGGCCACCTCGGCTTCGACCGCGTCGACGCACACGGCTTCGATGTGCGAGGGCCGGACGAATGCCGCCGCACCCTGCACGCCGACGCGGCGCCCGGGGCCGGACGGCGAGACCCATCCCTCGGGGAACTCCTGCGCGCGCTCGTCGATCCACTGCACCCGGCACGGCAGGGTTTCCAGCAGCCGCACGATCGCTCTGCCGACATGCCCCGCGCCGTACAACTGCAATGTGAAGAGGGCGGGCTCCGGGGGCCAGGCCGCGAGAGCCGCCGCATCGAGCCGCGAGTAGCCGAGGGTCACGACGCCCCCGCAGCACTGCCCGAGGGCGGGGCCCAGGGCATAGCGTTTCGTCACCGGGCCGCACTCGCCGTTCGCCAGCATCGAGCGGGCGAGCTCGATGGCCTGCAGTTCCAGGTGACCGCCGCCGATGGTGCCGGCCACGGCGTCATGCGCGACCACCATGCGTGCGCCGGCCTCGCGAGGCGCCGAGCCCTGTGTCTCGACGACCTCCACCACGACGGCCGGGCGGCCGGCCGACAGCCAAAGACGGGCGGCGTCGGGCAGGCGCACGGCCTCACCCCCGGCGGGCTTGAACCGCCCGCAGCACCGACTCGGGCGTGGCCGGCGCGTGGAGCACGACCGGCCGGCGATCCTCGGGGGCGACGGCCGCCACCGCATCGCGCAGGGCCTCGTAGACCGAGATCGCCAGCATGAAGGGCGGCTCGCCCACCGCCTTGGAGCCGAACACGTTGTCCTCGCGGTTGGCCTCGGGCCACAGGCTCACGCGCCAGTGCGCCGGCAGGTCGCCCGTGGCCGGGATCTTGTAGGTGCTGGGGGCGTGCGTGAGCAGCTTGCCCTGGCGATCCCAGACCAGCTCCTCGGTGGTGAGCCAGCCCATGCCCTGGACGAAGCCGCCTTCGATCTGACCGATGTCGAGGGCCGGATTGATGCTGCGGCCCACGTCGTGCAGGATGTCCACGGCCACCACGCGGTTCTCGCCGGTGAGGGTGTCGATCACCACTTCGGTCACCGCCGCCCCGTAGGCGAAGTAGTAGAACGGCCGCCCGCTCAGCGTGTGCTTGTCGTAGTGGATCTTGGGGGTGGCGTAGAACCCGTCGGACCACAGCTGTACCCGGGCGAGGTAGGCGCGGTGCACCACCTGCGCGAAGTCGAGCGTTTGCGTCGGCGTGATGACCTTGCCGCCGGCGAAGACGACGCTGGCGGCGTCCACTTGCTGCTCGCGTGCGACGAACTCCGCCAGACGCTGGCGAATCTGCCGCGCGGCGAACTGCGCGGCACGGCCGTTGAGGTCGGTGCCGCTGGAGGCCGCGGTGGCCGAAGCGTTGGGCACCTTGCTGGTGTCGCTGGCCGTCACGCGCACGCGCTCGAAGGGCACGCCCAGCTCGTCGGCGACGATCTGGCACACCTTGGTGTGCAGCCCCTGGCCCATCTCGGTGCCGCCGTGGTTGACCTGCACGGTGCCGTCGCCATAGACGTTGACGAGTGCGCCCGCCTGGTTGAAGAAGGTGGCGGTGAACGAGATGCCGAACTTCACCGGCGTGAGGGCCAGGCCCCGTTTGAGCACCGGGTGCCGCGCGTTCCACTGGGCGATGCTCTGGCGGCGCGCCTCGTAGCGCGCGTCGGCGGCCAGCCGGGCCACCAGTTCGGGCGCGATGTTGTCCTCCACGGTCATGCCGTAGTGCGTCTGGTGACGCGGGGCGGGGCCGTAGAAGTTGCGCTGACGCACCACGAGCGGGTCCAGGCCCAGGTGCCGTGCGATGTCGCCGAGGATGGCCTCGGTGACGATCATGCCCTGCGGGCCGCCGAAGCCACGGAAGGCCGTGTTGCTTTGCGTATGCGTCTTGCAGCGGTACGAGGTGATCTCGACGTGCTCCAGGAAGTAGGCGTTGTCCACATGGAACACCGCACGGTCGTTGACCGGCCCGGAGAGGTCGGCCGAGAAGCCGCACTGCGACGCGAGCATCACCTTGAGGGCCCGGATGCGCCCATCCCGCCCGAAGCCCACCTCGTAGCGGTACAGGAAGTTGTGGCGCTTGCCGGTCACCAGCATGTCGTCCAGCCGTTCCAGGCGCAGCTTGACGGGCCGGCCCACCTTGCGTGCGGCCAGCGCCGCCCACACCGCCATGTGGCCGGCCTGCGTTTCCTTGCCGCCGAAGCCGCCGCCCATGCGCCGGCATTCCACGCGCACCTGGTGGTCGTCGAGGCCCAGGGCGCGAGCGATCCAGTGCTGCACCTCGCCGGGGTGCTGGGTGGAGCTGTAGACATGCCAGCCGTCCTGCTCCTCGGGGATCGCATAGGCGATCTGGCCTTCCAGATAGAAGTGCTCCTGGCCTCCGACGGTGAATTCGCCCGAGAGCCGCTCGGGCGCGGCGGCCAGCGCCGCGTCGGGGTCGCCGCGGCGCACCACGACGGGCGGCAGCACGTGGCTGCCTGCTTGCAGCGCCTCCTCGATGGTGAGGATCGCGGGCAGCGGCTCGATGCGGCAACGCACGGCCTGGGCCGCGGCGCGGGCGCGCTGGGGCGTGTCCGCCACCACCAGGGCCACCACCTGACCCAGGTATTCCACTTCGCCGTCCGGCAAGATGGGCTCGTCGTGCGCAGCCACCGCGAAACGGCGCTCGCCGGGGATGTCGGCCGCGCTGACGAGGCCGACCACGCCGGGCATCGCGAGCGCTTCGTCGGCCTCCAGCCCCAGCAGCCGCCCGTGGGCCACCGGGCTCTTGACGGGCGCCGCGTGCAACGTGCCTTGCAGTTCGGGCAGGTCGTCCACGTAGGCGGCACGTCCGCACACCTGCGCGCGCGCGCTCTCGTGGGGATGCGAGCGGCCGCAGACCGTCGCGGGAATCAGGGTCTCGGGTGCGTTCATCGACGTCCTCCTCGGGGCTTCAGGCGTCGAGCGCCTCGGGCGCGAGGCTGTCCAGGCGCAGGTGCTGCCAGCCCTGCGTCTCGAGCCAGTACCGCCACAGCAGGTTGCCCGCGGCCTCGCGACGGTAGGCCGCGCTGGCGCGCAGGTCGTCGATCGGCGAGAACTCCTGCCGCAGCACGTCGATCGCGTGTCGCACGCTGGCCTCGGTCCACGGCGCGCCGCGCAGCGCCTCCTCGGTGCGCTGCGCGCGGCGGGGCGTGGGGGCCATGCCACCCACACCGATGCCCACGTGGTGGACCGTGCCGTCCCGCACCTCCACGTCGATGGCAAGGCACACGGCCGAGATGTCGTCGTCGAAGCGTTTCGAGAGCTTGTAGGCGGCCACGCGCGAGGCGGGGCGGGGCAGCGGCACGCGGACCTCGGTGAGCACCTCGTCGGGGGCCAGCACGCTGCGCCGGTATCCGGTGTAGAGCGCTTCCAGCGCCAGCTCGCGCCGGCCGCGCACGCTGGCCAGCTCGACGCGCGCGCCCAGCGCGATCAGCAAGGGCATGGAGTCGCCGATCGGCGAGCCGTTGACGATGTTGCCGCCCAGCGTGCCGGACTCTCTCACCGGCACGCCGGCAAAGCGGGCCGCGAAGGTGTGCAGCTGGGGCCAGTGCGCCTCCAATGCGGCGAACGCATCGCTCAGCCGCACGGCGGCGCCCACGCGCAACGTCCCGCCCTCGACCTGCACCTGCTGCAGCTCGCGCACGCCGGTGACATCCAACGTCCGCTCGAACTCGCGGTGCTGCTTGGTCACCCACAGGCCCACGTCCGTGCACCCGGCGATCACCTGAGCCTCGGGGTGGCGGGCTCGCCATTGCAGCAACTCGTCGAGCGTGCGAGGCCGCAGCGCGCGCCCGGCCTGCAGCCCGCGCTCGCGCCGGATCGAGCGCAGGGTCTCGACGACCGGCGCCTCGTCCAGCACGCGGCGGGGGTACTCGGGCAGCTTCTGCGCCGCCTCCAGGATCGGACGGTAGCCGGTGCAGCGGCACAGGTTGCCCGAGAGGGCCTCCTGCGCTTCCTGGCGCTCGATGCGGCAGGGTCCGGAGCAGGGCGCCACCCGCTGCTGATAGAGCGCGAACATCGACATCACGAAGCCGGGGGTGCAGAACCCGCACTGCGACCCGTGATGCTCGACCAGCGCCTGCTGCACCGGATGCAGCCCGCCTTGCGCATCCTGCAGGTCCTCCACCGTCCACACGGCGCAGCCGTCCAGCGACGACAGCAGGCGGATGCAGCTGTTGATCGCGCGAAAGCGCAGCCGCTCGTGCCCGGGCTCGCCCTCGAGCTCGCCGAGCACCACGGTACACGCCCCGCAGTCGCCCTCGCCGCAGCCCTCCTTGGTGCCGGTCAGGCGCTGGTCCTCGCGCAGCCAGTCGAGGACGGTGCGGGTGGGGGAGACGTCGCGCAGCCGCACCACGCGGCCGCGGTGGAGAAATCGGATGGAGGTGTCGTCGTTCATGGCCATGCGCCGTTGCACCGGCTTGGGACATTCCCGAACGGTACACCCCTCGCGCCCCCTTGCTATACGAGAATCCATATGGATGATATAAGGAACGTCGTATGGCGCGCGGGCCCGATTTCGACAACATTGAACTGCACCTGATCCGGGTGCTCCACACGCTGCTCACCGAGCGCAGCGTCTCGAAAGCCGCGATGAAGCTCCAACTGTCACAGCCGGCCGTCAGTGCGCACCTGCGCCGCCTGCGCGAGGCGACGGGCGACGCCCTCCTGGTACGTGCGGGCAACGGCATGGTGCCCACTCCGGTGGCGCTGGAGCTTCTGGAGCCCGCCACGCGCTTGCTGAGCGAGGCGCAGCGGCTGTTCGGGGTGCGCGAGCGCGTGCGCTCGTTCGAGCCGGCGACGACCGAAGCGACCTTCCGTATCGGGGCGAGCGATTACCTCGATCCGTACTTCCTGCCCCGCCTGGTCACCGAGATCAAGCGGGTCGCTCCCCGGGCGAGCGTCGAGCTGCTGCCGCTGTCGGCCGAGTTCGACATCCAGCGTCGGCTCGCCTGCGGCGACGTCGACCTGGTCATCGGCAACTGGCTGGAGCCGCCCGAAGACCTGCACCTGGGCCGCCTGCTGACCGACGAGGTCGTCTGCCTCGTGGCCAAGGACCATCCGGCCGTGCGCTCGCCGCGCACCTGGTCGGTGGAGAAGTACCTCGAGTGCGAGCATGTGGCGCCGGCTCCGCTGCACACCGGCCGGGAGTCGCTCGGGGTGATCGACGCCTTCCTCGATGCCCACGGCTTGCACCGCCGCGTCACGGTGCGCAGCGCGCACTTCGGTCAGATCCCGCTGATGGTCGCGGGCAGTTGGCTGGTGCTCACCACGGGGCGGCTGTTCTGTCAGCGGTATGTCGATCTGCTGCCGGTGCGCATCGTGCGCTGCCCGGTGGGTTTTCCGCCGATGAACTACTACCAGCTCTGGCACGACCGGACGCATCCGTCCGCGGCGCACCGGTGGTTTCGAGAACGGGTGCGCGACGTGGCCCGCGGCCTGGCCGGAGCGGCGTGGGGCGCGCCGCTGCAGCTGCCCGACGTGACCGTCGCGCCCGACGCCCGCAGAGCCGCGCGGGGCGACGGCTCGCGCACCGACCGCAGGGGGGTGGCATGAACGGCACCGAGCCCGTGCAGAGCGCGGCGCGCCTTGCGCTTCGGGCCGACCTGCTCGACTTCCGCGGCGATCCCGGCTGGTCGCCCGAGCCGGGGACGGCCGTGCGCTTTCGCCCCGATCATTGGCTGCTCGTCGAGCAGGGGCGCATCGTCGGCACACTGCCGGGCGAGGAGCCTCCGGGCGACGACTGGCTGCGGCTGGACCGGCGCGGGCGGCTGCTGATGCCCGGGTTCATCGACACGCACGTGCATGCGCCGCAGCTCGACGTGATCGCCAGCTTCGGCACCCAACTGCTGGAGTGGCTCGAGACCTACACCTTCCCGGCCGAGCAGCGGTATGCCGATCCGGGGGTGGCGGCCGAGGGGGCGGCCCGGTTCTGCGACGCGCTCGTCGCGCACGGGACGACGAGTGCCGTCGTCTTCCCCACGGTGCATCGCGCGAGCGCCGAGGCGCTGCTGGCCGCGGCGCACGAGCGCGGCATGCGGCTGATCGCGGGCAAGGTGCTGATGGACCGCCACGCCCCGCCCGCGCTGACCGACACGGTGGACTCGGCCGAGCGGGACAGCCGGGAGCTGATCGCCCGCTGGCACGGCGCCGGCCGGCTGGCCTACGCGATGACGGTGCGCTTCGCGCCCACCAGCACGCCGGCCCAGATGGCGATGGCGGGCCGGCTGATGCGCGAGGTGCCGGACTTGTACATGCAGACGCACGTGGCCGAGAACCGCGCCGAGGTCGCCTGGGTCGCCGAGCTCTTTCCGCAGGCGCGCAGCTACCTGGACGTGTACCACGGCTTCGGTCTGCTCACGCCGCGTGCCGTGCTGGCGCACGGCATCTGGCTGGACGACGCCGACCGCGCCCTGCTGGCCCACACCGGCGCGCACATCGCGCACTGCCCGACGTCGAACCTGTTCCTCGGCAGCGGGCTGCTGGACTGGCGGCGCCTGGAGGCGCAAGGCGCAAGCGTGAGCATGGCCACCGATGTGGGCGGCGGCACCAGCCTGTCGATGCAACGCACGCTGGCCGAGGCCTACAAGGTGCAGGCCCTGCAAGGAGTGCGGTTGCCGGCATGGAAGGCGCTCTACACCGCCACGCTGGGCGCGGCGCGCTGCCTGCATCTGGACGGCGAGATCGGAAGCCTCGAGCCGGGACGCGTGGCCGACGTATGCGTATGGGACTGGGCCTCGGGCCCGGTGGACAGCCACCGGCTGTCGCTGGGCCGCCAGCTGCACGAGAAGGTCTTTGCCTGGATGACGTTGAGCGACGAGCGGCATCTGGTGGAGGCCTACGTGGCCGGCCACCGGCGCTGCGCCCGGCCGCAGCCACCCCAGCCGACGGGCTGAACCCCCAAGGGAGGCGGCCCGGCGCCTCGGCCGACGAGGACGGAGCCGCCCCCCGGGGATGTGGCGACAAGACGAAGAGAGGAGACACACATGCCACGGGACACCTTCCTCCCTCCTGGACGCCACGGCGCCGGCTCGGCGCGGGCGGGCCGGCCCGTGCCTGCCGTTGAGTGACAATCGCGGGCGCGATTTTCGACCCCCGGGGCGCGGCCGGCCGCCGGTGCCCCGGGGCTGGCCAGCGCGGGGCGGCCCGGGCTGGCGCGCAGGACCAGCCGTCCAGGAGAACGACATGCCGCTGCGTCTGGAACTCCAGGGCATCAGCAAGCAGTACCCCGCCGTCAAGGCGAACGACCGGGTGCACCTGAAGGTGGCACCCGGCGAGATCCACGCCGTGCTCGGGGAGAACGGCGCGGGCAAGTCCACGCTGATGAAGATCATCTATGGGGCGGTGCGGCCCGACGAAGGCGAGATCCGCTGGAACGGCGAGCCGGTGGTCATCCGCAACCCGCACGAGGCGCGCGAGCTGGGCATCAGCATGGTGTTCCAGCACTTCTCGCTGTTCGACACGCTCACCGCGGCCGAGAACGTCTGGCTGGGGCTCGACCGCCGCCTCTCGCTCGCTCAGGTGAGCGAGCGCATCCGCGAGGTGTCGGGGCAGTACGGACTGGACGTCGATCCCGCGCGGCCGGTGCACACGCTGAGCGTGGGTGAGCGCCAGCGCGTGGAGATCGTGCGCGCGCTGCTGACCGACCCGCAGCTGCTCATCCTGGACGAACCGACCTCGGTGCTGACGCCGCAGGCGGTCGAAAAGCTCTTCGTCACGCTGCGCCAGCTGGCGGCCACCGGCTGCTCCATCCTCTACATCAGCCACAAGCTCGACGAGATCCGCGCGTTGTGCCATCACTGCACGGTGCTGCGCGGCGGGCGCGTCACCGGCGAGGTCGACCCCACGAAGGAAACCAACGCCAGCCTGTCGCGCCTGATGATCGGCGCCGAGCCGCCCCAGCTCGTCCACCGGCGTGTGGAGGCCGGCGAGGTGGCGCTGGCCGTGGACGGGCTGACGCTGCCGCGCTCGCACCCCTTCGGCACCACGCTGTCCGACGTGCGGCTCGAGGTGCGGCGCGGCGAGATCCTCGGCGTGGCGGGCGTCTCGGGCAACGGGCAGCAGGAGCTCCTGGCGGCCCTGTCGGGCGAGGACCTGCGCCCGGCGGCCGGGTCGATTCGCCTGTTCGGGCAGGACATCGCCCGGCACTCGCCGCGCAAGCGGCGCCGCGAGGGGCTGCATTTCGTCCCGGAGGAGCGCCTCGGGCGCGGCGCGGTGCCGACCATGTCGCTGGCCGAGAACACGCTGCTCACGCGCACGGAATCGGTGAGCCGGCGCACCGGCTGGGTGGATGTGCACGCCTTGCGCGCGCAGGCGCAGCACCTCATCACCCGCTTCAAGGTCAAGGCCGGCGGCCCGGATGCGGCGGCCAAGTCGCTGTCGGGCGGCAACCTGCAGAAGTTCATCGTCGGCCGCGAAATCGAGGCGCAGCCGAAGGTGCTCATCGTGGCCCAGCCCACATGGGGGGTGGACGTGGGCGCGGCGGCGCAGATCCGCAGCGAGCTGCTGGCGCTGCGCGACGCGGGCTGCGCGGTGCTGGTCGTCAGCGAGGAGTTGGAGGAGCTGTTCGAGATCAGCGACCGGCTGGTCGTGATCGCCCAGGGCCGCGTCTCGCCGGCCGTGCCGACCGGCCAGGCCACCGTCGAGCAGATCGGCGAATGGATGAGCGGCTTGTGGCCCGGCGCCGTGCCACCCGGCGAGGCCCGCACGCAGGAGGCAGCCCATGCTTAAGCTCGAAGCCCGTCCGCAGCCCTCGCGGGTGATGTCGTATGCCTCGCCGCTCCTGGCGCTGGCCATCACCGTCGTGATCGGCGTGTTGCTGTTCGTGGCCCTGGGCAAGGACCCGGTGCGCGGCCTGCAGGTCTTTTTCTATGAGCCGATCAAGAACGGCTATGCGCTCAGCGAGCTGGCCGTCAAGGCCACGCCGCTCGTGCTCATCGCGCTGGGGCTGGCGCTGTGCTTCCGCTCGAACGTCTGGAACATCGGCGCGGAGGGACAGTTCATCCTCGGGGCCGTGTTCGCAGGCGGGGTCGCCATGCAAGCGGGGCCCGATACCGGCCGCGGCATCGTCGTCGCGATCTTGCTGGCCGGCGTGCTGGGCGGCATGTTGTGGGCGGCCATCGTCGCGTTGCTGCGCGACCGCTTCAACGCCAACGAGATCCTCGTGAGCCTCATGCTGGTCTACGTGGCCGACATGGTGCTGAGCTACCTGGTGTATGGCCCCTGGAAGGACCCGCAGGGCTACAACTTCCCGCAGACCATCACCTTCGCCGAAGTCACCAAGATCCCGCGCCTGGTGAGCGGCTACCGCGTGCACATCGGGCTGGTCATCGCCCTGGCGATGGTGGTGGTGTTCTGGGCCTTCCTGTTCCGCACCTACGCGGGCTTCCAGCTCCAGGTGGGAGGGCTCGCGCCCGCGGCCGCGCGCTATGCCGGCTTCTCGTCGCGCCGGTCGCTGTGGACGGCGCTGCTCGCCTCGGGCGGCATGGCGGGGCTGGCCGGCGGGCTGGAGGCGGCGGGGCCGCTGGGCCAGCTGACGCCCTATGTGCCGGTGGGCTACGGTTTCGCCGCCATCATCGTCGCCTTCGTCGGGCGCCTCCATCCGGTGGGCATCGTGTTCTCGGCGGTGCTGATGAGCATGTTCTACATCGGCGGCGAGCTCGCCCAGTCGCGCCTGGGCCTGCCCAAGTCGCTCACCGGCGTGTTCCAGGGGCTGCTGCTCTTCACGCTGCTGGCCTGCGACACCCTCATCCACTACCGAGTGCGCTGGCAGCGGCGGCTTGCGCCGGCCGCGGCCCTCACGTCGAAGAAGGCCTGATCCCATGGACGCCATCGCTTTGCTCATCGCCGCGACCATGAATGCCGGCACGGTGCTCGCCATCGCGGCGCTGGGCCTGCTCATCAACGAGCGTGCGGGTGTGGTCAACCTCGGCGCCGAAGGCATGATGCTGGTGGCGGCCATCGCCGGCTTCGCCACCGCGGTGCATACCGGCAGCGACACACTGGCCTTCGCCGCCGGCGCCGGGGCGGGTGCCGTGCTGGCGCTCGCCTTCGGCGTGCTCGTCATCTGGCTCAACACCAACCAGTACGCCACGGGCCTGGCGCTGAGCCTCTTCGGTGCGGGCTTTTCGGCCTTCGTCGGCATCGGGTACACGCAGGAGAAGCTCTCCGAGCGTCCGCGCTTCGAGATCCCGGGGTTGGCGGACATTCCGTTCGTCGGCCCGGCGCTCTTCAAGCATCACCCGATGGTGTACCTGGCGATCTTGCTCGCCGGGGGCCTGGCCTGGTTCCTGTACCGCTCGCGCGCCGGGCTGGTGTTGCGCGCCGTGGGCGAGTCGCCCGAGTCGGCCCATGCGCTCGGCTACCCGGTGCGGCGCATCCGGCTGCTCGCCGTCACCGTGGGCGGCGCGCTGTGCGGCGTGGCCGGGGCCTACATCTCGGTGGTCTACACGCCGCTGTGGGTCGAGGGGATGATCGCCGGCAAGGGCTGGATCGCGCTGGCGCTCACCACCTTCGCCACCTGGCGTCCCGCCCGTGTGCTGCTCGGCGCCTACCTGTTCGGCGGCGTGACCATGCTGCAGTTCCACCTGCAGGGGCAGGGCGTGCAGATCGCCAGCCAGTTCCTCACGATGCTGCCCTACCTGGCCACCATCGTGGTGCTGGTGCTCATCTCCCGCAACCCGACGTGGATCCGCGTGAACATGCCGGCCTCGCTGGGCAAGCCGTTCTATCCGGGCTCGTGAGTGCCGCCGCGATGGCTGTCCAGAGATGCCTGACGAGATAATCGACCTTCCTTGCGTCCCTTTCGGAGAGACCTCATGACCGATCAGACCAAACGTTCCCTGCTGAAGCTGGCGAGCCTGGGCTCGCTCGCGGCCGCTGCCGTACTGGCCGGCTGCGGCAAGAAGGAAGCCGAAGCACCGGCACAGGCCCCCGCGCCCGTGACCGAGGCCTCCGCACCGGCGCCCAAGTCCGAGCCGCTGAAGATCGCCTTCGCCTACGTGGGCCCGGTGGGGGACGCCGGCTGGACCTATGCGCACGATCGCGGCCGCAAAGAGGTCGAGGCCGAGTTCGGCAACAAGGTGGTCACCAGCTACGTCGAGAACGTGCCCGAGGCGGCGGACGCCGAGCGTGTGATCCGCGACATGGTGGGCCAAGGCAACAAGCTCATCTTCGGCACCACCTTCGGCTACATGGAGCCGATGCTCAAGGTCGCCGCCGATCACAAGGACGTGAAGTTCGAGCATGCCACCGGCTACAAGACGGCCGAGAACATGCGCATCTACGACTCGCGCACCTACGAGGGCGCCTACATGGCGGGGGTCATCGCCGGCAAGATGACCAAGACCCACACGCTGGGCGTGGTGGCCTCGATCCCGATCCCCGAGGTGATCCGCAACATCAACTCGTTCACGCTGGGCGCGCAGTCGGTCAATCCCAAGATCAAGACCAAGGTCGTGTGGGTCAACAAGTGGTTCGACCCGCCCAAGGAAGGCGAGGCCGCGCAGTCGCTCATCAACCAGGGGGCCGACGTGCTGATGCAGAACACCGACTCGTCGGCCGTGCTGCAGACGGCCGAGAAGGCCGGCAAGTTCGGCTTCGGCTGGGACTCCGACATGAGCGCCTTCGGCCCCAACGCCCACCTCGCGTCGGCCGTCATCAACTGGGGCCCCTACTACAAGAAGGCCGTCAAGGAAGTGCTCGAAGGCACCTGGAAGACCGAGCAGAACTGGTGGGGCGTCAAGGAAGGCGCGATCGACCTCGTCTCCGTCTCCGACAAGGTGCCTGCCGACGTCAAGGAGCAGGTCGAGAAGATCAAGGCCGGCCTGAAGGACGGCAGCTTCGTGATCTGGAAGGGCCCGATCGTCGACCAGAACGGCAAGGAAGTGCTCGCCAAGGACCAGGTCGCCGACGACAAGTTCCTGCACAGCATCAACTGGTACGTCAAGGGCGTCGAAGGCAAGGTGCCGACGGGCAAGTGACGATGCGAGCGCCCCGGCGAGAGGACACTCGATCGACGGGGCGGTGCGCCTGCAGGACGGCCGCCGGGGTCATGGGCTCCGGCGGCCGTCGTGCTTCCCGGGGCCCGCCGAGCGATGATGGGCGCGCGCCGTGGGCCCCGGGAGTCCGGGGCGAGGGCCGACCGACGCTGCCTGCACGACCATCGCATCGGCCCCCCTGTGTGTCGAGACGAGCACACCGCGAAAGGACAGGACCATGACGACCCTCCCGCGTATCGATCGCGACCGCTTGCCGGCCTTGCTCGAGGCCATGCCCAAGGCCGAGCTGCACATCCACATCGAGGGTTCGCTCGAGCCGGAGCTGATGTTCCGCCTGGCCGAGCGCAACGGCGTGGCGTTGCCCTACCCGAGCGTGGAGGCGCTGCGGGCGGCCTACGCCTTCAAGGACTTGCAGAGCTTTCTGGACATCTATTACGCCGGCGCCAGCGTGCTGCGCACCGAGCAGGACTTCCACGACATGGCGTGGGCCTACCTCGTGAAGGCGGCGCAGGAGCACGTGGTGCGTGCCGAGATCTTCTTCGACCCGCAGACGCACACCGCACGCGGTGTCGAGATGGGCACCGTGGTCGCCGGGCTGTCGGGGGCGCTGGAGCGCGCGCGCCGCGAGCTGGGTGTGAGCTGCGATCTCATCCTGTGCTTCCTGCGCCACCTGAGCGAGGAGGACGCCTTCCAGACGCTGGAGCAGGCCCTGCCTTATCGCGACCGTTTCATCGGCGTGGGCCTGGACTCGAGCGAACGCGGCCACCCGCCGGAGAAGTTCGCGCGCGTGTTCGCCCGCTGCCGCGAGCTGGGCCTGCACCTCGTCGCCCACGCAGGCGAGGAGGGGCCGCCCGAGTACATCCGCAGCGCATTGGACGTGCTCCACGTCGAGCGCATCGACCACGGCGTGCGCTGCGTGGAGGATCCCGCCCTGGTGCGGCGGCTGGCCGAGCAGCGGGTGCCGCTGACGGTCTGCCCGCTGTCCAACGTCAAGCTGTGCGTGTTCTCGCGGATGGAAGACCACAATCTGGGACAATTGCTGGCTCGCGGCCTGGTCGCCACGGTCAATTCCGACGATCCGGCCTACTTCGGGGGCTACCTCAACCAGAACTTCCAGGCCTGCTTCGAGGCGCTGCCGCTCGATGCCACGCATGCGTGGCAGCTGGCGAGCCACAGCTTCGAGGCGAGCTTCGCCGACGCCGCGGACAAGCGGCGCTGGCACGAGCGTCTGGCCGAGACCTTCGAGCAGTTCGCCTAGCCGTCCTCCGCGCCCCAGGAGGCACGGCCGTCCTTCCTGGGGCCATGTAGAGGACAACCATGTTCAAAAACCTCATGGGCCGCGCCGCGCGTGGGCGGCGGGCCGCCACCGTCACCCTCGGCCTGTGTGCCTGCCTCTCCCTCTTGCCCGTGAGCCCCGCCGCGGCGCAGCCGCAAGGCGCGGTGCGCGGCGAGTTGAAGGTGGGCTTCGTGTTCGTGAGCCCCGTCGGCGAGGCGGGCTGGACCTACCAGCACAACCAGGGCCGCCTGGAACTCGAGAAGAACCTCGCGGGCAAGGTGCGCACCAGCCATGTCGAGAACGTGGCCGAAGGCGCGGAGTCCGAGCGCGTGATCCGCGACCTGGCGCGCGAGGGGCACCAGCTCATCTTCACCACGAGCTTCGGCTACATGGACCCGACGCTGCGGGTGGCCAAGGAGTTCCCGAACGTCGCGTTCGAGCACATGGGCGGCTACAAGTCGGCGCCGAACATGGCCACCTACAACGCGCGCTTCTACGAGGGCCGCTACCTGGCCGGCCTGGTCGCGGGCAAGATGAGCAAGACGGGCGTCGTGGGCTACGTCGCGGGCTTTCCGCTGCCGGAGGTGGTGCAGGGCATCAACGCCTTCGCCATCGGTGTGCGCGAGGTCAACCCCAAGGCGCAGGTGAAGGTCGTCTGGCTCAACGCCTGGTTCGATCCGTCGCGCGAGCGCGATGCGGCGCTCACGCTGATCCACCAGGGTGCGGACGTCATCACCCACCACAGCGCGTCCTCCGCCGCGGTGCAGGCGGCCGAGGAGCGCGGGGCGATGAGCATCCCTTACCACAGCGACATGCGGCGCTTCGCACCGAAGGGGCAGCTGACCGCGGTGACGCACCACTGGGGCCAGTTCTACACGAGCGTCGCGCAGGCGGTGCTGGAGGGGCGCTGGCGCGCCCAGCCCTCGTGGGGCGGCGTGGCCGACGGCACGGTGCGGCTCGCGGCGTTGCACGAGTCGGTGCCCAAGGAGACGGTCGAGGTGGTGCGTCAGCGTCAGCAGGCGATCGCGGCCGGCCGGTTCCATCCGTTCTCGGGCCGCATCGTGGACAACGAGGGGCGCGTGCGGCTGGCGCAGGGCACGCTCGGCGAGAAGGAGATCGCCGAGATGAACTACCTGGTCGAGGGCGTGGTCGGGCAGGTGCGGTAGCCCGGCGAGGGCCGTCCGCGCCGGGCGGGGGTGGCCGCGTGCCCGCCTGCTCCCGCGGCGCCGCTCAACCTCGCTGCCCCGCGGCCTCCACCCGCAGGATGCGTCCGTCCTCGCTGTCGGTGAGCAGGTAGAGCCAGCCGTCCGGCCCCTGCCGCACGTCGCGCAGGCGCTCGTTCAGCGTGGGCAGCAGGCGCTCCTCGCGCACCACGCGGCGGCCGTCCAGTTCCAGGCGCACCAGCACCTGCGCCCGCAGCGCGCCGACGAAGAGGCTGCCCTTCCAGCCGGGGTAGCGGTCGCTCGTGAGGAAGGCCATGCCGCTCGGCGCGATCGAGGGCACCCAGTGGGTGAGCGGCGGCTCCATCCCGGGCTTGTCGGTGCCTTCGCCGATCTTGAGGCCGGTGCCGTACTCCCGCCCGTGGGTGACGACCGGCCAGCCGTAGTTGCGGCCGGGTAGCACCACATTGACCTCGTCGCCGCCCTGCGGTCCATGCTCGTGCGTCCACAGCTCGCCCGTCTGCGGGTGCAGCGCCGCGCCTTGCACGTTGCGGTGCCCGTAGCTCCAGATCTCCGGACGTGCGCCCGCGCGGCCGACGAAGGGGTTGTCCGCCGGCACGCGCCCGTCGGGCTCGATGCGCACGATCTTGCCCAGATGCACGCCCAGATCCTGCGCCTGATCGCGGTAGCGGAAGCGGTCGCCCAGCGTGACGAAGAGCTTGCCCTGGCGGTCGAACACCAGCCGCGAGCCGAAGTGGGCCGAACCGCCCACCTTGGGTTGCTGGCGGAAGATGACCGCCACCTCGCCGAGGCGCTGTCCTTGCAAGCGACCTCGCGCGACGGCCGTGCCGGCACCGCCGTCGCCAGCCTCGGCATAGCTCCAGTAGACGAGGCCGTTGTCGGCAAAGCGCGGGTCGAGGGCGACGTCCAAGAGGCCTCCCTGGCCTTCGGCCACGACCTTGGGCAGGCCTTCGACGGGCGGGCCGAGGCGGCCGTCCGGGCCGACGAGGCGCAGCCGCCCGGGGCGCTCGGTCACCCACATGCGCCCATCGGGCAGGAAGGCCAGGCCCCACGGGTGTTGCAGCCCCTTGGCAACCGTCACGACGCGCAGGGCAGGGCTCTGTGCCGCAGCCGGTCGCCCGGGGACCAGGCCCGCCACGACCGCGGCAGCGGCACCGGCTCCTGCCGCCCCCAGCAGACGGCGGCGTTGGAGGGACGCGGCGTGCGGCGAGCGGGGCGGCATGCGAAGCAAAGGGGGCATGGGCAAACTCCTGGGCTGATCGGCGTCGAACGCGAGGCCTGACGGGCGCTTCATGCTGCCCCAAGGCGCCCACGCACGCCAGGGCAGGGGGCTTTGTCGTCGCGCACTGCCCGGCCGGGGTGCGGCCGGGGTGCGGGCGGGGACGTGCGGGCGGCGGGCTCAGGCCTCCAGGCGCACCAACGCGCCGTTGGCGCCGTCGGTCAACAGGTACAGCCATCCGTCCGGCCCCTGCCGCACATCCCGGATGCGCTGCCCCCATTCGCGCAGCAAGGCCTCCCGGAAGACCACCTGTTCCCCCTCCAGCCCCAACCGCCACAAGCCCCGGCCGGCGAGCGCGCCGGTGAACAGATGCCCCTGCCAGGCCGGGATGCGGCTGGACGTGCACAACGCCAGCCCGCTGGGCGCGATCGAGGTCGGCACCCAGGTGGTGGCCGGCTCGACGAAGGCCGGGGCGTGCGTGCCGCCCCCGATGGCGCAGGCGCTGCCGACCGGCTCCCCATAGGCGCAGCCGTAGCTGCGCAGCGGCCACCCGTGGTTTCCGCCCGCGCGGGTCAGGTTCAACTCGTCGCCGCCTTGCGGGCCGTGCTCGCAGGTCCACAGCACGCCCCTTTCGGCGTCCCAGGCGGCGCCCTGCACGTTGCGGTGGCCCAGGCTCCAGATCTCGGGGCGGGCCGCAGGTTGGCCGACGAAGGGGTTGTCGGCCGGGATGCGGCCGTCCGTGCCGACCCGCACCACCTTGCCCAGATGGGTGTCCAGGCGCTGCGGGCCATCGCCGGCCTGCATGCGGTCGCCGAGGGTGAGAAAGATCGTGCCGTCGCCGGGCAGCGCGAGACGGCCGCCGAAGTGCGCGCTGCCCGCCACCTTCGGGCTCATGCGGAAGATCACCTCCATGTTGACGAGGCGGGCACGGGCGAGATCGAGTTCCGCGCGCGCCAGGGCCGTGCCGCTCAGCGACGGGTCGGCGGAGTCGGGCTCCGCATAGCTCAGGTAGACGAGGCGATTGGTGGCGAAGGCCGGGTCGAGCGCGACGTCGAGCAAGCCGCCTTGCCCCTCGAAGCGCACGGCCGGCACGCCGTCGAGAGGAGCCGAGACCTGGCCCTGGGGAGTGACCGTGCGCAGGCGGCCCGGCTTCTCGGTGACGAGCATTCGCCCGTCGGGCAGGAAGGCCAGGCTCCAGGCGGCGGCCCATCCATCCGCCACCAGGACCCGCCGCAGCGCCGGCGAGGACGCGGGCGCCGGTGCCGCCGGTGCGGGGGGCGCGGCGGGGCGGTTCGAGCCGCCGCCTCCGCAGCCCGCCAGCGCGGCCCAGGCCGACCACGCGCCCAAACGCAGCAGGCAGGCGCGCCGTTCAGCGTCACAGGCGGGTGCCGAGCGCGGCGAAGCCGCCCCGGCGAGTGGCGCAGGCGAGGAAGGCCGGTCGCGTGTGGCCATGGTGGCTCCCTTCTTCGGCGCGGGAAGGCCCGGCCGTCCTGCGAGTGTCCAGCAACCGGTCTGCCTGCGCCAGAACGGCCAGGCCGTGGGGCGGCCTTCGGCCGCGTCGCGCCATCGTCACCACTGGGGCGATGGGTGCAGGACGTGGCGGCGCCGCTCGGGGCGGCCGGACGCCGCGCCTCAGGCCACCGCTTCCACCACCATCTGCACGCGCGCCTGGCCGTTGTACTCGTCCAGCGCGAGTCGGAAGGCGATGTGCGCCCGCTCGGGCAGGGGCTCCTGGCGGCCGAAACAGATCGCGTCGCGCACCTGGCCGTGGTGGCGCAGCGTGAGCTTGAGGTGTTTGTCGCCGACGATGCGCTGCGCGAGCACCTCGACGTCGTCGTTGAAGATCGGCGCCTCGAAGGCCTGGCCCCAGACCTCGCGCTCGAGTGCCTGCACGACCTGCGGGTCGAACCACTGCGGCTCGAGCGGGCCGTCGGTGGCCACCACGCGGTGCAGCAGCGGTGCGTCCAGCCACTGCGACGCCACCTGCTGGAAAGCGTGCTCGAACAGGTCGAAGTCCTCTTCGGCGATCGTGCAGCCCGCGGCCATCGCGTGCCCGCCGAACTTCTTGAGCACCCCGGGATGGCGCTTGCTCACCAGGTCGAGCGCATCGCGCAGGTGAAAGCCCGGGATGGAGCGGCCCGAGCCTTTGAGCAGCCCGTCCTGGCCGAGCGCGAAGACGAAGGTGGGCCGGTGCAGCTTGTCCTTCAGGCGCGAAGCGACGATGCCGACCACCCCTTCGTGGAACTCCGGGTCGAAGATGGCGACGGCCGGGGGCGGTTCGTCCTCGGGCATCAGCGACTCCAGCAGCAGCTCGGCCTGCTCGCGCATGCCGGCCTCCACGTCGCGACGCTCGCGGTTCATCGCATCGAGCTGCTGCGCCAGTTCCATCGCGCGGGCCGCATCGTCGGTGAGCAGGCATTCGATGCCCAGCGTCATGTCCGCCAGGCGCCCGGCCGCGTTGAGCCGGGGCCCGAGCGCGAAGCCGAAGTCGAAGCAGCAGGCCCGGGCCGGGTCGCGGCGCGCCACCTGGAACAGCGCGGCCACGCCGGGCTGCATGCGGCCCGAGCGGATGCGCTTGAGCCCTTGCGCGACGAGGCGCCGGTTGTTGGCGTCGAGCCGCACCACGTCGGCCACCGTGCCGAGCGCGACCAGGTCGAGCAGCGCATCGAGCCGCGGCTGCTCGGCCGGCGAGAAGGCGCCGCGCCGGCGCAGCTCGGCCCGCACCGCGAGCAGCACGTAGAACATCACGCCGACGCCGGCGATGCTCTTGCTCTTGAAGCCGCAGGCCGGCTGGTTGGGGTTGACGATCACGGTGGCCGGCGGCAGGAGCACCTCGTCGCCCTGACGGGCGGGCAGGTGGTGGTCGGTCACCACCACGTCCACGCCGCACGCGCGGGCGTGGCGCACCCCCTCGAAGCTGGCGATGCCGTTGTCGACCGTGACGATCACGTCGGGGCGGGTGCGCAGGGCCAGGTCGACCACCGCCGGCGAGAGGCCGTAGCCGTGCACCGCGCGGTCGGGCACCACGTAGCCCAACGTGTCGGGGGCCGCGCCCAGCAGGCGCAGGCCGCGCAGCGCCACGGCGCACGCGGTGGCGCCGTCGCAGTCGTAGTCGGCCACCACGCACAGGCGCTTGCCTTGCTGGATCGCGTCGGCGAGGAAGGCGCCGGCCTCGGCGCAGCCGTGCAGCGTGTCGGGCGCGAGCAGGCGGGCGAGGGAGTCGTCCAGCTGCGCGGCGTCCGAGATGCCGCGGGCCGCGTACAGCCGGGCGAGCAGCGGGTGGATGCCGGCTTGTTCCAGGGCCCAGGCGGCGCGCGGGGGGACGTCTCGGGGAACGATCTTCATGGGCACGGTCAGAGGGTGAGGAGCACGTCGGTGGCTGGCGCGGGGCGAGCGAAGCGCTGCACCAGGCGCGTCGTCCACGATCGCGCGCGGGGCTCGTAGCGCGCGGCATGACGCTCGCCGCACAAGACGAGCGCCACCGGCTCGGCCCGATCGAGCGCGGCGGCCAGCGGGGCCAGCACCTCGTGGTCCAGCCGCTGCCAGGTCTCGCGCCAGGCGAGCCAGTCTTCGTTCAGGCTGGCCTCGCGCAGATCCCACACGACGCGCCAGCCCTCCAGCGGGCGCTCGGGCTGGCGGGGGCCGCAGCCGCTCAGCCAGAAGGAGTTCACCGGCAAGGCGCCGCGCGCCAGGCGTGCCTCGGTGAGCGGGTGCGTGTAGAGCAGCATCTGCACTTCGTTTTGCAGCCGGCGCAGCAGCCGCGCTTGCGGGTGGTCGGGCATCCACAGGTCCACGTTGCGGCCGATGACGCGGTCGGGCGAGGCGGTGGGCAGGTCGGTGAGGCTTTCGTGCGCTGCATACCAGCGCGTGGGTGCGCCCCACACCAGCGCCCAGCCTTCGGACTCGAACAAGTGGCGCACCGCCTCGAGCAACGCGCGCGATTCGGCCTCGTCGAGCGCGAGGCGTCCGGGGTCGAGCATCGTGACGTGGTCCGTGCCGACGTGCCAGTGCGCCGGGGTCAGCAAGCCCCAGCTCAGATCCCCGGTCTCGATGCCGTCGCGAGCGGCCCAATGGGCGGCCCAGGGCAGCGCCCCGTCCGCACCGGCCAGGCCGAGCAGTTCGGCGAGCACGCGCTCGTGGGGGGGGGAGAGTGAATACTCGTGGGACTCGTTGCGCGAGACCGGGGTCATCCGCTCGAGCAGCCTCGAGAGCACCGGCAGCTCCATGTCCTTGAGCACTTCATGGCAGCCGTCGGACATGGCCGAGGCAAAAGGGATCAGCAGATGCATGGACCTCGATTATCGCGGCGCGCGCTCCTGGCGCCCCCCCGCCTCGTGACACGCCTGTGCACGACGTCGCGGTCCCCCGCCTGCTAGCATCGGCGGCTGTTTGCCGCGGCGGCGACGCGCGGCGCTCGTACTTTCGATTCATGAACTGGCCTTACGAACTGCAGATCGGCTGGCGCTACACGCGCGCGGGCCGTGCCACCCGCCGCAACGGCTTCATCTCCTTCATCTCGGGCGTGTCGATGCTCGGCATCGCGCTGGGGGTGGCGGCGCTCATCATCGTGCTGTCGGTGATGAACGGCTTCCAGAAGGAGGTGCGTGACCGCATGCTGTCGGTGATCTCGCACGTGGAGGTCTATGCGGCCGACGGGCAGGCGCTGCCCGACTGGCGGGCGGTGGCCGAGCAGGCCGCGCGTCATCCGCAGGTGCGCGGCGCGGCGCCCTATGTCTCGGCCCAGGCCTTGATCGCCCACGGCGAGCTGATGCGCGGCGCCTTGGTGCGGGGGATCTCGCCCGCAGAAGAGCCGCAGGTCACGCCGCTGGCCCAGCAGCTCGAGGACACCGTGCTGCCGCGCCTGGTGGCCGGGGAGTGGGGCATCGTGCTCGGTGGCGAGCTGGCCCGGGCGCTCGGCGTGCGCGAGGGCGACAAGATCACGGTGGTCGCCCCCAGCGGCCAGGTGACGCCTGCCGGCGTGGTGCCGCGGCTCAAGCAGATGACCGTCGTCGGCACCTTCGAGGCCGGCCACTACGAGTACGACAGCGCGCTGGCCTTGATGCACCTGGACGACGCCGCCAAGCTCTTCAGGGTGGAGGGCCCGACGGGCGTGCAGTTGCGCCTGGCCGACGTGCACCGCGCGCGCGAGGTGGCGGGCGAGCTGGCGCAGATGCTGACCGGCAGCCTGCTCATCAGCGACTGGACGCGGCAGAACCGCAACTGGTTTGCCGCGGTGCAGCTCGAAAAGCGGATGATGTTCATCATCCTGACGCTGATCGTCGCGGTGGCGGCCTTCAATCTTGTCTCGACGCTGGTCATGACGGTGACGGACAAGCGCGCCGACATCGCCATCCTGCGCACGCTGGGCGCGAGCCCCGCCTCGATCATGGGTATCTTCATGGTGCAGGGCGCCACCTCCGGTGTGATCGGCACCGCCAGCGGACTGCTGCTCGGGCTGGCGGTGGCCTTCAACATCGACGTCATCGTGCCGGCCATCGAGCGGGCCTTCAACGCCAGCTTCCTGCCCAGCAGCATCTATCTCATCAGCCGCATGCCCAGCGACCCGCAGGCCTCCGACATCGTGCCCATCGTCGCGATCTCGCTCGTGCTGGCGTTCGTGGCGACGCTGTATCCGAGCTGGCGGGCCAGCCGCGTGCAACCAGCGGAGGCGCTCCGGTATGAGTGATTGGGTCATGCAAAGCCCCCAGGCCGCCGCGCCGGGCCGCCCCAAGCAAGGCCTGGCCCCTCTCGGAGGGGTGACCGCCGCAGGCGGGCGGGGTGCCGTCATTGCGCAACCGGCGGAGGCACTCCGGTATGAGTGATTGGGTCATGCAAAGCCCCCAGGCCGCCGCGCCGGTGCTGCGGGCCTCGGGTCTGCAGAAGCGGTTCCACGAAGGGCCGCTGGACGTGCATGTGCTCCAGGGGGTCGATCTCGAAGTGCGCCCCGGGGAGGCGGTGGCCATCGTCGGCGCTTCGGGCTCCGGCAAGAGCACGCTGCTGCATCTGCTCGGTGGCCTGGACGCGCCCACCGAGGGGCGTGTCGAGCTGCGCGGGCGCGATTTCTCCGGCATGAGTGCGCGCGAGCAGGGGCTGTGGCGCAACCAGCACCTCGGGTTCGTCTATCAGTTCCATCACCTGCTGCCCGAGTTCACGGCGCTCGACAACGTGGCGATGCCCTTGCGCATCCGTCGCGTGCCGCTCGCCGAGGCCCGGCAACAGGCCCAGGCGATGCTGGAGCAGGTGGGGCTGGGCGCGCGGGCGCTGCACCGGCCCTCGGAGCTGTCCGGCGGCGAGCGCCAGCGCGTGGCGATCGCCCGCGCGCTCGCAGCGGGGCCCGCCTGCGTGCTCGCCGACGAACCGACGGGCAACCTCGACCGCGGCACGGCGGACGCGGTCTTCCAGCTGATGCTGGGGCTCGCACACCAGCGCGGCACGGCGTTCGTCGTCGTCACCCACGACGAATCCCTCGCCGCCCGTTGCGACCGCGTGCTGCACCTCGTGGGCGGGCGTCTGGCCTGATCCCCGCGGCGGCGAGGGCGGGCCTTCAACCGGGTATCGTTGCTGCATGTGGATCGACACCCACTGCCACTTGGACGCGCCGGAGTTCGCCTTCGAGGTGGGCGAGGTGGTGGCGCGTGCGAAAGGGGCCGGCGTGCATCGCCTCGTCCTCCCCGCCGTCGGCGAGGAGGACTGGGACGCGGTGCGCGAGCTGGCGCATGCCCACGACGCGGTCTACGCATTGGGGGTGCACCCCCTGTACGCCTCGCGGCAGTCGCCGGACGTCATCGACCGCCTCGCCGAAGCCCTGGAGCGCCACCGGGCCGATCCGCGTCTCGTGGCGGTCGGCGAGATCGGACTGGACCACTTCGTCCCGGACCTCGACCATGACCTGCAGGAGCGGCTGTACCTGGAGCAGTTGCGGCTCGCCCGCCGTTTCGAGTTGCCCGTGCTGCTGCATGTGCGCCGCGCGGTGGACGCCGTCCTGAAAGGTTTGCGACGGCTCGAGGTGCCCGGCGGCATCGCCCATGCCTACAACGGCAGCGAGCAGCAGGCCGCGGCCTTCGGCTCGCTCGGAGTGGCGCTGGGGTTCGGCGGGGCCATGACGTTCGACCGCGCGTTGCAGCTGCGACGGCTCGCCGCCTCGCTGCCGTTGGAGGCCCTGGTGCTGGAGACGGACGCGCCGGACATCCCGCCGCAATGGTTGTACAAGTCCGCCGCGCAGCGCGCGCTCGGCGACACGCACCGCAACGAGCCGGCCGAGTTGCCGCGCATCGCGGCGACCTTGGCGGGGCTGCGCGGCATGGCCGTCGAGGAGTTGGCCGCGGCGACGACCGCCAACGCACACCGCGTGCTGCCCCGCCTCGCGGCCTTGGAAGCAGCCGCGCGATGAGCACGCGACGCTCCGACACGCCACTGCGCTGCGGCAGGGCCGGGCAGGAGGTGAGGGTGCCCGCGCGCGCGACAGGGGCGGTCGAGCGGCTGCGAGGCCTGCCCCCGGTGCTCGCTCCGCACACGCGGCTGGTGGTGCTCGGCAGCTTCCCCAGCGTGGCGTCGCTCGGCGCACGGCAGTACTACGCGCATCCTCGCAATCACTTCTGGCCCATCCTCTGTGCGCTGTGGGGCGTGGACCTGCGCGCGATGCCTTACGAGGCCCGCCTGGAGGTGGTGCGCTCGCGCGGCCTGGGCATCTGGGACGTGTACGCGCAATGCCGGCGCGAGGGCAGCCTGGACAGCGCGATCGAGGATGCGCAGTTCAACGACTTCGATCGCCTGCTGCGCGAGGCCCCCGCCCTGGAGGCGCTCGCGCACAACGGGGGCGAGTCGGCCCGGGCGATGCGGCACACGCGCACGCTCGGCGTCGCGGTGTATCGGCTGCCGTCCACCAGCCCAGCGAACGCCTCCTGGAGCTTCGAGCGCAAGCTCGAAGCCTGGCGAGAGGTGTTCACGGCCCACGGTCTCGCATGAAGGACACGATGACCGCCTCGACCCGCAGCCGCAGCCGGCGCCTGCCGCCCGTCACCGTCTCCGAGAGCGACGGCGTGCGCTACCTGCACCTCGGCACGCCTTGGGTGCAAGGCGCCATGCGCGTCAAGAAGCCCTTGCACCTGGAGCTCGAGTACGTCCAGCGGATGATGGCCTGGATGCTGCTGCGCGAGCCCCAGGCGCTGACCGAGGGCCATGCGGTGCAACTCGGGCTGGGCGCGGCGGCGATCACCAAGTTCTGCCACCGCAAGCTGCGCATGTACACCACCGCGGTGGAGCTGAACCCGCAGGTCATCGAGGTGTGCCGCCAATGGTTCCGCCTGCCGCTGGACGACGAGCGGCTCACCGTGATCGAAGGCGACGCGGGCCTGTACGTGCGGCAGCCCGAGCTGGAGGCCAGTGCCGACGTGCTGTGCGTCGATCTCTACGACCACGAGGCGGCCAGCCCCGTGCTCGACGACGAGAGTTTCTACCGCGGCTGCCACCGGCTGCTGGCGCCGGGCGGGGTGATGAGCGTCAATTTGTTCGGGCGCGACGCGAGCTTCGAGCGCTCGGTCCAGCGCATCGCGGCCGCCTTCGGCGAGGAGGCGATCTGGGTCTTGCGGCCCACGAAAGAGGGCAATACCGTGGTGTTGGCCACGAAGGAGCTGGCGGTGCCCCCGCGCGCCGAGCTTGCCGCCCGCGCCGAAAACATCGAAACTCGATTCGCTTTGCCGGCCGGCAAGTGGTTGCGGATGATGAAACGCTGGCATCCGTGAGCGCCGGCGGCGCGTCCTGCCTTGCCGCAGGTCGTCGCGTCGTGATCGGAGGGTAGTGAACTTGACCGCTGGCACTGTGGTTTCTTCCTCGTCTTCTTCCGCGAAAGCTGCCCGCTCCCGATTCAAGGGCCGGCTCGACTGGCGCGTGCTCGTCGCGTGGCTGCGCGAGGACGGAGCGCTCACGCCCGAGGAGGCTCAGCGCATCTCGCAACGCCTGGCCGCGGGCGACAGCGCGCAGCATCCGCTGGTGCGGCTGGCCAACGTCGGCATCACCGACGCGCGCAGCGGCACGGCGCTCGATGTCGAGGGCCTGACGCAGTGGCTGGCCGCGCGCGCCGGCAAGGAGTACCTGCGGATCGACCCGCTCAAGGTCAACGTGGGGCGCATCGCCGACGTGATGTCGATCACCTATGCCGAGCGGCACCGCGCGCTGCCGGTGGACGTGGGCGCGCGCGAGATCACCATCGCCACCTGCGAGCCCTTCGACACCGACTGGCTGCCCGAGATCGAGGCCCACACCCGCAAGCCGATCAAGCTCGTGGTTGCCAGCCCGAGCGAGGTGCAGCGCTACACCACCGAGTTCTACACGCTCGCCAAGTCGGTGCGCGCGGCGCAGAAGACGGGCGAGGTGGCCGGCCCCGCCAACTTCGAGCAACTGGTCGAACTGGGCAAGGCCAAGCAGCTGGACGCGAACGATGCGGGCGTCGTGCAGGTGGTCGATTGGCTGTGGCAGTACGCCTTCGACCAGCGCGCCTCGGACATCCACCTCGAACCTCGCCGCGAGATGGGGGCGATCCGCTTCCGCATCGACGGGGTGATGCACACCGTCTACCAGCTGCCCTTGTCGGTGATGGCCGCGATGACCAGCCGCATCAAGCTGCTGGGCCGCATGGACGTGGTCGAAAAGCGCCGGCCGCTGGACGGACGCATCAAGACGCGCAACCCCAAGGGCGAAGAAGTGGAAATGCGCCTGTCCACCTTGCCGACCGCCTTCGGCGAGAAGCTGGTGATGCGCATCTTCGACCCGGAATCCACCGTCAAGTCGCTGGACGCACTGGGGTTCGGCGCTCACGACGCGCAGCGTTGGGAGCATCTCGTCTCCCAGCCGCACGGGGTGATCCTGGTCACCGGCCCGACGGGCTCGGGCAAGACGACGACGCTGTATTCCACGCTCAAGCGCCTCGCGACCGACGAAGTCAACGTCTGCACGATCGAAGACCCGATCGAGATGATCGAGCCGGCCTTCAACCAGACGCAGGTGCAGCCGCAGCTCGATCTGAACTTCGCCAACGGACTGCGGGCGCTGATGCGCCAGGACCCAGACATCATCATGGTCGGCGAGGTGCGCGACCTGGAGACGGCCGAGATGGCCATCCAGGCGGCCCTGACCGGTCACCTGGTGTTCACCACCTTGCACACCAACGACGCGCCCTCGGCCATCACCCGGCTGCTCGACCTGGGCGTGCCGCCGTACCTCATCAACGCGACGGTGCTCGGTGTGCTGGCGCAACGCCTGGTGCGCACGCTGTGCCCGCATTGCAAGCGCCCGGACGAGCAGTTCTCGAAGGACACGCTCGACCAGGCCATCCAACCGTGGCGCATGAACGGACAGTTCAGGCCCTACAAGCCGGTGGGCTGCATCGAGTGCCGCATGACCGGCTTTCGCGGCCGTGCGGGGCTGTACGAGCTGCTGACGGTGACCGAGCCCTTCAAGGCGCTCGTCAACGCCACCCCGGACTTGTCCCGAATGCGACAACAGGCCGCGCAAGACGGTATGCGACCGCTGCGGCTGGCGGGCGCAATGAAGGTGGCCGAGGGGCTGACCACGCTCGACGAGGTGCTGCGGGCCACGCCCACGTGGGAGGCGTGAGCGGCGCAGCCCCCGGGGCCTCCAAGGCCGGGACCCAAGTCGATCGGGGGTGGGCTGCGCTACGTGTAATCCACAGCGCCTGCCGCAAGAGGTGGTTCCTAGAATCCCGCCAGCCGTCCTTCGGCTTGCAAACTCGGCCCCTGAAGGCCCCTGGTGCGGGCCGTGCTGCCTCGTGGCCGAAGGTGCCGGAACCGGCCCCAGGGCAGCGGGGCGGCTCGACGGTTCAAGGAATGCGCCCCCGGATCGGGCGGCACCGAGCCCTGCCCTTCATGGCAGGCAGACTCGGGGCAGCCGGCGATTCGTCGGGAGGGGGAGGCGTGAGGCGGCCTGGCGTTACTTGAGAGGAGTCAAACATGAAGATTAAGAGCCAGAAGGATTTCGTTTCCGGGCTCATGTTCATCGTGGTCGGTGCCGCGTTCGCGTGGGGCGCCACCGAGTACACCTTCGGCACATCGGCCCGTCCCGGACCGGGGTACTTCCCGTTCGGTCTGGGCGTCCTGCTGGCGATCCTCGGTGCGATCGTGACGTTCAAGTCGCTCACGATCGAGAGCGAGAACGGCGACCCCATCGGCTCGATCGCCTGGCGGCCGCTGATCCTGATCCTCGGTTCCGTGGCCGTGTTCGGCTTCGCGTTGCCCCGGCTGGGCCTGGTCCTCACGATCCCGCTGCTGATCCTTATCTCGACGCTGGCCGGTGACGAGTTCAAGTGGCGCGACGTCATCCTGCTCACCATCGTCTTGACGGTGCTGTCGTACGTCGTGTTCGTCTGGGGCCTTTCGCTCGTGATCCCCATGTGGCCGAGCTTCGCCGCCTGAGCGCCCGTCCATCCCGAGGTTCGTATGGAACTGATCAACAATCTGCTGCTGGGCTTTCAGACCACGCTCACCCTCACCAATCTTGCATACGCGTTCTTCGGATGCGTGCTGGGCACACTGATCGGCGTGCTGCCCGGCCTCGGCCCGGTGGCCACGATCGCGATGCTGCTGCCCTCGGTGTACGCGCTCGATGCCACGCCGGCGCTCATCATGCTGGCCGGCATCTATTACGGCTCGCAGTACGGCGGCTCGACCACGGCCATCCTCATCAACGTGCCCGGCGAGTCCGCCTCGGTAGTCACCGCGATCGACGGCTACCAGATGGCGCGCCAGGGCCGCGCGGGCGCCGCGCTGGCGGCGGCCGGGCTGGGCTCGTTCTTCGCGGGCTCCGTCGCCACGCTGGTGCTGGCCGCCTTCGCGCCGCCGCTCACCGAGATGGCGTTCAAGTTCGGCCCGGCCGAGTATTTCTCGCTCATGGTGCTGGGCCTCATCGGTGCGGTGGTGCTGGCCTCCGGCTCGCTGATCAAGGCGGTGGCGATGATCGTCCTCGGCCTGCTCATCGGCCAGATCAACACGGACGTGATCTCCGGCGTGCCCCGGTTCTCGTTCGACATCCCGGAGCTGTCCGACGGCATCAACTTCGTCGTCATCGCGATGGGTGTGTTCGGCTTCGGCGAGATCATCGCCAACCTGGGGCAGCCCCCCGAGCATCGCGAGGTCTTCACGAAGGACGTGAAAGGCCTGTGGCCGACCAAACAGGACTTCAAGGAGGCGGCCCCCGCCGTGCTGCGCGGCACAGCGCTCGGATCGCTGCTCGGCGTGTTGCCTGGCGGTGGGGCGCTGCTGTCGTCGTTCGCCGCCTACACGCTGGAGAAGAAGCTCTCGAAGACGCCGGAGAAGTTCGGCAAGGGCGCCATCCAGGGGGTGGCCGGTCCCGAGTCGGCCAACAATGCCGGCGCGCAGACCTCCTTCATCCCGATGCTGACGCTCGGCATCCCGCCCAATGCCGTGATGGCACTGATGGTGGGTGCGATGACGATCAAGGGCATCCAGCCCGGCCCGCAGGTGATGACCAGCAACCCCGACCTCTTCTGGGGGCTCATCACCTCGATGTGGATCGGCAACCTGATGCTCGTGATCCTCAACCTGCCGCTCATCGGCATCTGGATCAAGCTGCTGACCCTGCCGTACCGGTTCCTGTTCCCGGCGATCCTGCTGTTCTGCTGCATCGGCCTGTACACGCTGAACAACAACAACTTCGACGTGTACCTGGCCGTGCTGTTCGGGGTCATCGGCTATGTCTTCTACAAGCTCGGATGCGAGCCGGCGCCGCTGCTGCTGGGGTTCATCCTCGGGCCGATGATGGAAGAGAACCTGCGCCGCGCCTTGCTGTTGTCGCGCGGCGACTGGAGCACCTTCATGACGAGGCCCCTGTCCGCGGGCCTGCTGCTCGCCGCGCTCGCCCTGGTGGTGATCGTGATGCTGCCGGGCATCAGCCGCAAGCGCCAGGAAGCGTTCCAGGACGCGGACTGACCTTCCGGCGTCTCGGGTGTCTGGCAAGGGCCGCGATGTGCGGCCCTTTTTCATGATGCGAAGCGGGCCCGGCAGCCTGCCCGGCGCGTGCGGTGGCGCTGCGCGCAAAGCGCGTGAGCGACAAGCACTTAGAGCGGGGCGGGCGTCGGGATAATCCGCGCCAGGAGGAGAGACTGCCGATGCTGACACCGCATCCCTGGAGAGAGACGCTGCACAACGAAGTGCACGCCCGGCCGTACGAGCGGCTGCAGGCGCCGCTGGCTCTGACGCACCTGGCGCTGTTGACCCCGCCCGGCGACCCGGCCAGCCGCGAGCACCTGCATCGCCTGCTGCGCGCGCGGCACTTGCCGCTGCCCGCCGCGGAGGCCAGCCACCTGAGCATCGACCTCGGGGGCGTGCGGCTGCGCTGGGAGCAGCACACCGAGTTCCAGAGCTACACGTTCTGGCGCCACCTCCCGGACAACCCCACGAGCTTCGATCCCACCGCGGTGTCGGCCGTCCCGCAGGACTGGTTGCGCGCGGTGCCGGGCGAGTGGCTGGTCGGCATGCATGTGGTCGTCACCTCGTCGCGCGACGACAGCGCCGACCCCCTCGTGCGCGGTTGTCTGGACGAGGACACGCTGGTCGGCTCCACCGTGATGGATGGGCAGGCGGAGGTCTACACCGACTTCCGGCTCCATGGCGACGGGTTCGCCCGTGTCGTGGTCGTGGCCGCGCACATGCATCCGCGTCGCCTGGGGCGCGCGGTACAGCGGCTGCTGGAGATCGAGACCTACCGGATGATGGCGCTGCTCGGGCTGCCAGCCGCGCGCCAGGTGGGCGCGACGCTGGCCGATGCGGAGCGTGACCTGGCGCAGATCGCGGCCGAGATCCGCAGCGCCGAGCGCGACCGCGAGCCCGAACTGCTGCGCCAGCTCACCCAGCTGGCGGGCCGGGTGGAGAGCCTGTATGCCAGCACCCACGCGCGCTTTTCGGCGAGCGCGGCGTACTTCGAGCTGGTGCAACGCCGCATCGAGGAGCTCAACGAGCACCGTCTGGCCGGATTGCAGACGATCAGCGAGTTCATGGACCGGCGCCTCGGCCCCGCGATGCAGACCTGCGCCTGGGCTGCGCGGCGGCAGCAGCAGCTGTCGGAACGCATCTCGCGCACGAGCAATTTGCTGCGCACCCGCGTCGAGATCGAGCAGCAGCAGAGCAGCCAGGCACTGCTCGACGCCATGAACCGCCGCCAGAAGGTGCAGTTGCGCCTGCAAAGTGCGGTCGAGGGCTTGTCGGTGGCCGCGATCACCTACTACGGGGCCGGCCTGGTCGGCTACTTGGCCAAGGGGGCCAAGGAGGCGCACCTGCTGCCGCTCGCTCCCGAGATGCTCGTGGCCGCCTCGATTCCGCTCATTGCCGGGGCCGTGTGGCTGGGTCTGCGACGCCTGCACGAAATGGCTCTGCGGGCCGCCTGAGGTCGGCGCCCGCCGCCCGGAGCGGGCCGATCCCTCTGGGGGAGCGGGCGCAGCCCCGGGGCCCAGAGACGAGGCCCCGGGCGCTCACATACAGCGAGCTGAACGCCTGCAGCGGCTCGGCGCGCGGACGATAATCGTCGGATCCTTTCTCTCGGCGTGAGACGATGAGCGATCCGTTCCGCTACGAGTATCCGTATCCCACGCCGCGGCTGCCGGTCTTCGGCCGCAATCTCGTCGCCACCTCCCACCCCGCGGCCGCGCTGGCCGGCCTGCGCATGCTGCTCAAGGGCGGCAATGCGGTCGACGCGGCCATTGCCGCGGCGGCGGCGATGACGATCTACGAGCCGGTCAGCAACGGGCTGGGCAGCGACGCCTTCTGCATCCTGTGGGACGGCCAGCAACTGCACGGGCTCAACGCCTCCGGGCCTGCGCCGGCGGGATGGACGCCCGGGTACTTCCGCCGCAAGTACGGCGACGACGTGCGCACACCGCCCAAGCGCGGCGTGGACAGCGTCAGCGTGCCCGGCGCGGTGGCGGGCTGGGTCGCACTGAGCGAGCGCTTCGGCCGCCTGCCGTTCGCCGACCTGATGGAGCCGGCGATCGAGGCGGCTGAGTGCGGCTATGCCGTGCCCACGGTCGTCGGGCAGAAGTGGGCCGCGGCGGTGGCCGAGTTGAACTCGTTGCCGGGCTTCGCCGAGGCCTTTCTGCCCAGTGGGCGGGCCCCCGCCGTCGGCGAGCTCTGGCGCTTTCCGGCGGCGGCGCGCACCCTGCGGCTCATCGCCGAGACACGCGGCGAGGCCTACTACCGCGGCGAGATCGCCGCCGCGATCGCGGCCCACGTGCGGGCGCACGGCGGGGTGCTCGGCGAAGCCGACCTCGCCGGGTTCCGGCCCGAGTGGGTGACACCGATCGCCAAGCGCTACCGCGACTACACGCTGCACGAGATCCCGCCGAACGGACAGGGCATTGCCGCGCTGATGGCGCTGGGCATCCTGTCGCAGTTCGACCTCGCCTCGATGGACGTGGACGGCGTCGATGCGCAGCACCTGCAGATCGAGGCGATGAAGCTCGCCTTCGCCGACGTGTACCGCTACGTCAGCGAGCCGGCGAGCATGACCTGTAGCGCCGGCGACCTGCTCGACGACGGCTACCTGCGCGAGCGTGCGCGCCTGATCGACCTGAAGCGTGCGCAGGACTTCCGGGCCGGCAATCCGGTCAAGGGCGGCACGATCTACCTCACCGCGGCCGACGAGCGCGGCATGATGGTGAGCTTCATCCAGAGCAACTACATGGGCTTCGGCTCCGGTGTCGTGGTGCCGGGCTACGGAGTATCGCTGCACAACCGGGGCCACGCGTTCTCGCTGGACGACGCGAGCCCCAACGTGGTGGCGCCCGGCAAGCGGCCGTTCCACACCATCATTCCGGGGTTCCTCACGAAGGACGGGCAGCCGGTGATGAGCTTCGGCGTGATGGGGGCGAACATGCAGCCCCAGGGCCATGTGCAAACGCTCGTGCGCATGATCGACCATGCGCAGAACCCGCAGGCCGCCTGCGATGCGCCGCGCTGGCGGTTCAACCAGGGCCTGTCGCTGAACGTCGAGTCGACGATGGCGCCCGGGCTGGTCGAGGCGCTGGCCGCGCGCGGCCACCGCCTCGAAGTCATCCAGGACTCGTACCAGGACTTCGGCGCCGGCCAGTTCATCTGGCGCCTGGGAGACCCGGCGCGCGAGGGCTATGTCGCGGCCAGCGACCCGCGGCGCGACGGGCAGGCGGTCGGCTGGTGAGCTCGGCCGCGGTCAGGCCCGCCGCTCCCCTGGCGGGCGGGCTCATGCTCGCACTGCTGGGCAGCATCGCCTTCTCGGGCAAGGCCATCATCGTCAAGCTGGCCTACCGGCACGGGGTGGACGCGGTCACGCTCATCATGTACCGCATGCTGTTCGCGCTGCCGCTGTTCGCGCTGATCGCCTGGTGGGCCGGGCGGGGCAAGCCTGCGCTGGCGCGGCGCGACTGGCTCGGCATCCTCGGGCTGGGCGCGAGCGGGTACTACCTGGCGAGCTTCCTCGACTTCATGGGGCTGCAGTACATCACTGCGAGTCTCGAGCGCCTGATCCTGTACCTCAACCCGACGCTGGTGCTGGCGCTCAGCGTGTGGCTGTTCGGCAAGCGCGTCACGTGGCGGCAGCTGGTGGCGATCGCCGTGAGCTACAGCGGCGTGCTGCTCGTCTTCGGCCACGAGGTCAACTTCGAGGGGGCCAACGTGCTGCTCGGCTCGGCGCTCGTGTTCGCGAGCGCGGTGTCGTACGCGATCTACCTCGTCTACAGCGGCGAGATGGTGCAGCGACTGGGTGCCTTGCGGCTGGTGGGCTGGGCCAGCCTCGTGGCCTGCGTGCTGTGCATCGCGCAGTTCGTGGTGCTGCGCCCGTGGTCGGCCGCCCTGGTGGCGCCCGAGGTGATCTGGCTGTCGGTGCTCAACGCCACGCTGTGCACCGTGGCGCCGGTGCTGATGGTGATGATGGCCATCGAGCGGGTTGGCGCCACGGTCACGGCCCAGACGGGGATGGTGGGGCCGCTGTCCACGCTGATGATGGGCGTCCTGATCCTCGACGAGCCGTTCACGGGATGGATCGCGGCGGGAACGGCGCTGGTGCTGGTGGGCATCTGGATGCTCGCCCGATGGAAGGATTGAACACGACAAGGAGCAAACGATGGACCTGGGACTGCAAGGCAAGTGGGCGCTGGTGTGCGCGGCAAGCAAGGGGCTGGGCAAGGGCTGCGCCCGTGCCCTGGTGGCCGAGGGCGCGAACGTGGTGATCACCGCCCGTGGCGCCGACGCGTTGGAAGCCGCCGCCGCCGAGCTGCGTGCGATGGGGCGCGGCGAGGTTCGTGCCGTGGCGGGCGACATCACCACGCCCGAGGGCCGCGCCGCGGCACTCGCCGCCTGCCCGCAGGTGGACATCCTCGTCAACAACGCCGGCGGCCCGCCCCCGGGGGACTTCCGCAAGTGGACGCGCGAGGACTGGATTCAGGCCCTGGACGCCAACATGCTCACCCCGATCGAGCTCATCAAGGCCACGGTCGACGGCATGATCGCGCGGCGTTTCGGGCGCATCGTCAACATCACCTCCAGCGCCGTGAAGGCGCCCATCGACGTGCTCGGCTTGTCCAACGGAGCACGCAGCGGCCTCACCGGCTTCGTCGCGGGCCTGGCCCGCAAGACGGTGGCCCATAACGTGACGATCAACAACCTCCTGCCCGGCGCCTTCGACACCGACCGTCTGCGCAAGACGATCGAGGCGTCGGCCCAAGCGCAGGGCAAGGACTACGCGAGCGCCGAGGAGGCGCGCCGCAAGGCGATCCCCGCCGGCCGGTTCGGCACGCCCGACGAGTTCGGGGCCGCGTGCGCGTTCCTGTGCAGCGCGCAGGCGGGCTACATCACCGGCCAGAACTTCCTGATCGACGGGGGCGCGTACCCGGGCACGTTCTGAGCGCGCCCGGGGCGCCGCGCCCCGGGGCCTCCTACCGGCGCGAGGACACCACGATGCCGAGCACGATGAGCGCGAAGGCCGCGCCGTGGAACCAGCTCGGCGGCTCCCCGAGGAGGGCGGCCGACATCACCGCCGCGAAGACTGGGGTGAGGTTGCCGAAGAACGCGGCGATCGCCGGGCCGACCGCCGCCACGCCGATGCCCCAGCAGCGGTAGGCGATCAGCGACGGGCCGATCGCGATGTAGGCGAGCGCCGCAGCCACCGCAGGCGACCACTGCACCCGTTGGTCGGTGAACGTGAGCTCCAGCCCCGTGGCCGCACCCGACCAGGCCACGCCGAACACGATCTGCGCGAGCAGGAACTCCGACCAGTGCCATTCCTGCGCCGAGCGGTCGCTGGGCCGCGCGAGCATCCAGCTGTACACCGACCACAGGATCACGGCGAGCAGCATGTAGAGATCGCCCGGCACGAGGCGCACCTGCAAGAGCGTGTGCCAGCTCCCGCGCGAGATCACCAACAGCACGCCGAGCAGGGAGAGCAAGGCGCCCGCCAGCTGGGCGGCGCCCGCCTTCTCGCCGTAGCGCAGCCGCCCGACGACCAACATCCACACCGGCATGCTGGCGGCGATCAAGGTGACGTTGATCGGCGTGGACGTCTGCAGCGCGAGGTACTGCAGCGAGTTGTAGCTGAGAAAACCGAAGAGCCCGAGCCCCGCGAAGCGGCGCACGCGCGGCCACAACGGGCTCGTGCTTCGCAGGATGCGCCAGCCGAGCGGCAGCAGCAGCAAGGCGGCCAGCAGCCAGCGCAGGAAGTTGAGCGTGACGGGGGGCACGCTGCCCACCATCAGCCTGCCGACGATCGCGTTGCCGGCCCACAGGAGCGGCGGCAGGGTCAACCAGACGATGGTGCGGGAGGCGATCGGGGTCATGCGGACTTCAGCGGTCCGCCATGTTAGCGCCGCAGCGCCAGCACTGCTCGAAGGGGCCCTCGATGCGCTCGCCGCATCGCGGGCAGATCCAGACGACATGTCGGGGCCGGCGCAGCAGATCGAGCAACCGTTGCGCCTCGTCGAGGCGCTCGTCGTCCTCGATCCACACTTCTGGCAGCGCCTGATCCGGCGGGATCTCGCCCGCGATGCTGCTCGCATAGGCGCGCTGCACGCTGGCCGCGATGCCGGCCTGCACGAGCCAGTCGCACCACAGCGTGGCGAGCGCGAGGTTGGGCGCCTGGATCAGTCGCTGCATGGCGACGATGGTACCGGTGTCCTGCGCCGAGCAGCGCGCAGCAGCGGCCGAGGCCGGCGGCTCAGGTCGAGGGCGCGGCGGCTTCGCGCGGCACCGCCGCGCGGTAGGCGTGCCACGAGGCGTGCCCGAGCACCGGCCCGACCACCAGCAAGCCCAGAAACCACGGCAGCAACGCCAGCACGACGAGCACGGTGATGCAGGCGCCCCACCACAACATCACCGCGGGCTGGCCCAGCACGAGGCGCAGGCTCGTGAGGCCGGCCGTGATGGCGTCGACCTGCCGGTCGAGGATCATCGGCAGCGAGACGACGCTCACCGCATAGATGAGGCCCGCGAACACACCGCCCACGGCCACGTAGGCCACGATGAACGGGAGGTTGTCGAACGCGAGCAACTGCGCGAGCGAGCCCCGGAAGTCCGGCATCCCATCGAAGCTGACGGCGAACACCACGAGCGAGGCCCGGCCCCACAGCATCTCGAGGATGAGCAACACCCCACCGAAGATCGCCATCGCGCCGAGGCTCTGCTGCCAGACGAACAGCGAGTCGCCGAGGTCGGGCTCCCGGCCTTCCTCGAGGCGACGGCTGGCCTCGTAAAGCCCCAGGCACAGGAACGGCCCCATCAGCAGGAAGCCCGCGCTCAAGGCGAGCGTCCACGCGGGAGCGTGGCGGAACACGGCGAGCAGCGCCCATCCCATCGCTGCGAAGCAGCCGCCGTAGAAGAGCCCGAGGCCGGGGCAGCGCAGGAAGTCGCGCCAGCCGGCCGCGAGCCAGCGCAACGGGTCCGACACCCTGAGCCGCGCCAGCGGGATGTCGAGGGCGCTGCGCCGGGCAGAAGGCGTGTCGCCGTCGCGTGGCGACGACGGTGCTTCGTTGCAAGGGCCCGTGCTGGCAGGGGGCGCGTCGGGCGCGGCGGGGAGGGTGTCCATACTGCCGTTGTACCGAGGTCGGCGGGCCCGCCCAACCGGGACTCTCCCCAGTTTCGTCTTATCGTGCGTCAAGGCCCTCGCGCTCGGGGCCGGCATCGCCGGTCTCGCGGCCGCGCGCCTTCTGCACGCCGCCGTCATTCGTCGTATCTTCGCCTCTCGCAGAGCAGCGCGGGAACGGCCTCGACGAACACCCGGTCCTGCCGCGCGTGACCCAGGCGGGCACCCGCCCGCCGCCATCGAATCCACAACGGAGCAGTTTCATGCCTTTGGCCATCCAGATCCAGCAGTTCGGCGGTCCAGAAGTCCTGCAATGCGTGGAGGTCGCCGTCGGCGCCCCAGGCCCCGGGGAGGTCCGCATCCGCCACCACGCTTGCGGCGTCAACTTCATCGACATCTACCAGCGCATCGGGTTGTACGCCAACCCGCTGCCGATGGTCCTCGGGATGGAAGGCGCCGGCGTGGTCGAGGCGGTGGGCGAGGGCGTCGCGCACCTGCGCGTCGGCGACCGCGTCGCCTACGCCAGCCAGCCGCCGGGCGCCTATGCCGAAGTGCGTGTCATGCCCGCCAAGTGCGTGGTGCGCCTGCCGCAGAGCATTTCCTTCGAGCAGGGCGCGGCGATGATGCTCAAGGGCCTGACCGTGCAGTACCTGCTGCGCAAGACCCAGCCCCAGGGCGGGTTGCAGCCCGGTGACTTCGTGCTCTTCCATGCCGCGGCGGGTGGGGTCGGCCTGATCGCATGCCAGTGGGCGAAGGCGATGGGGCTGCAACTGATCGGCACCGCGGGCTCCGACGAGAAGTGCGAGCTGGCCCGCCAGCACGGCGCGGCGCACGTCATCAACTACCGCCGCGAGAACTTCGTCGAACGCGTCAAGGAGATCACGGGTGGGCGCGGCGTGAAGGTGGTCTACGACTCGGTGGGCAAGGACACCTGGGACGGGTCGCTCGACAGCCTGCAGCCCTTCGGCCTCATGGTGAGCTTCGGCAACGCGTCGGGGCCGGTACCGCCCTTCAGCGTCAGCACGTTGGCAGCCAAAGGCTCGCTGTACGTGACCCGGCCGACGATCTTCACGCACATCGCGACGCGCGAAGCCACCCAGGCGATGGCCGACGACCTCTTCTCGATGGTGACGAGCGGCCAGGTCCGCATCCCCGTCGGCCATCGCTACCCGCTGCGCGATGCCGCGCAAGCCCACCGCGACCTGGAAAGCCGCGCCACCACCGGCTGCAGCGTTCTGCTGCCGTGAGGTGAGCGCGGGCGCCGGCGCTGCCGGGGCGCATCAGGGCTGGCGCAATCGAAGCGCGTCCGCGAGCGCTTCGGCCAGTGCCTGGAGCCCGACCGGCTTGGCGAGGTACCCGTCCATACCGGCCGCCAGGCAACGGGCCCGGTCATCCTGCATGGCATGGGCGGTCATCGCGATGATCGGCAGCCGGGGCGCGCCCGGCGTGGCGGCTTCGTGCCGGCGGATCGCCTCGGTCGCCTCCAGCCCTCCCATCACGGGCATCTGCACGTCCATCAGGACGACATCCAGGCCGCCGGCGGCCACACGCTCCAGCGCCTCCTGACCGTTGCTCACGACGATGCATTCCGCCCCCAGCGCCTCGACCATGGCGACGGTCAGCATCTGGTTCAGCGGGTTGTCCTCGGCCAGCAGGACGCGCTTGCCGCGCAGTTGCGGCCAGGCCTGCGGGCCGGTGGGCGCGGCGGCCGACGGCGACGCCGCCGTGGGCCCCGCTTCGCACGGCAGCGTGCATCGGAAGGTGCTGCCGTAGCCGGGCGCGCTCTCGACCTCGATCCGCCCGCCCATCAGTTCCACCAACCGGCCCACGATCGCCAACCCCAGGCCCGAGCCGGTCGGCCGGCGCCCGGCGGCGCCCGCCGGCAGCGGCCCGGCAAAAGGTTCGAAGATCGCCTGGCATTCCTCGCTCGTCATGCCGGCCCCCGTGTCGGCGACCGTCACGACGAGCGCCGGGGGGGAGGCGCCCCGTGGCGCGCGCGAGCCGGGCGCCGCGTCCCACTGGGCGGTGATGCGCACTTCGCCGACGGCCGTCCGGGCCAGCGCGTGAGCGACCAGATTGGACAGCACACGCCGGATGCGCTGCGGGTCCCCGAGCAGGCGTGGGGGCAACCCCGAGGCCGCGTCCAGCACGAGCCGGACGCCCTTCTGCCGCGCCTGGGCGTGGAACGGCTGCAAGGCGTCGTCCAGCACCTCCTGAAGATCGAACTCCCGGCGCTCCGGCACGAGGCGGTGCGCTTCGATCTTCGCGTAGTCCAGGATGTCGTTGACGATGCACAGCAGCGCGCGGCCCGAGGCATGCACCAGTTCGACGAATTCGCGCTGGTTGGGCGACAGCGGCGTGTGCATCAGCAACTCGCTCATGCCGAGCACGCCGTTGAGTGGCGTGCGCAGCTCGTGGCTCATGTGGGCCAGGAAGCCGAACTTGCTCTGGCGGGCGGACTCCAGCGCCCGGTGGGACGCCTCCAGCCGCTCCTGCCAGGCCGAGACGTCGAAAGCGGCCCACAGCCGCGCCGGGGTGTCGCCCTGGGAGACGTCTCCGCAGTCGTGCAGCTGCCACCACCGGCCTTCGGGATCGCGCCAGCAGCCGGCGGGGCCGTGGTCTTCGGCGGGAACGCTCTGGGGGCCCTCGGACGGGCCCGAGGGGGCCGCCCCGGCACCCGGGCCGCCGATGCACGCCTGCTCGGGCAGTTCGCCCGCATTAGGCGCTTGCCACAGGCGCAGCGCGGCCCGATTCGCCCACACGCCCCGAGGCGGCACGCCGGCGGCCACCCACAAGGGCAGCGCCGCATCCTGCAGCGCCTGGAGGTCGGCGAGAAAGCAGGGGGCAACCATGCCGCATTCTCGGCGTGCGCGGGTGCCGTGGTCAATCGGCTGGGGCCGATGGCCTGGCGGGCCTGAGGGGCGCTCGAGCGGGTGCGCGACCGGCGCAGGCGGGCGGCGGGCTCGCTGCCGCCGCCCGCCTGCGACACGCACCGTTCAGCGGCCTCGTCGCACGCGCAGCAGCTCGTCGAGGATCAGCAGCGCGGCCCCGACGGTGATCGCGCTGTCGGCGATGTTGAAGGCCGGAAAGTGCCGGCCGCGCAGGTGGAAATCCAGGAAGTCCACCACGTAGCCATGCAAGGCGCGGTCGATCACGTTGCCCAGCGCCCCGCCCAGGATCAGCGCGAGCGCCCACGCGAAGAGCCGCTGCGAGCCGTGCCGCTTGAGCATGTAGATGATGAACACCGCCGCGGCGATGCCCAGCCCGATGAAGAACCAGCGCTGCCAGCCGCTCGCGCCGGCCAGGAACGAGAACGCCGCACCGGTGTTGTGCACCCGCACGATGTTGAAGAACGAGGTGACGTAGGTGCTCTGGCCGGGCTGGTAGTAGCCGAGGATCAGCGTCTTGGTGAACTGGTCCAGCAAGATCACCACGACGGCGATGCCCAGCCACGGCAGCAGCGAAGCACCGCCCGCGCCGCCGCCGGGCTTCTTCTTTGCCGCTGCCATCACGCCGCCTTGCGGTCTTCGCCGCTGCCGTACAGGTTGCTCACGCAGCGCCCGCAGATCGTGGGGTGCGCCGGGTCGCAGCCGACGTCCTCACGGTAATGCCAGCAGCGCTCGCACTTGGGGGCGGTCGCCGGGGTCACCTCGACCTGCAAGGCATCGCCCGCGCCGGCCACGGCCTCGGCCTTCGAGGTGATGAAGACGAACTTCAGATCCTCGCCCAGGCTTTGCAGCGCCGCAAGCAGCTCGGCCTCGCCGGCCGGCACGACGAGCCGCACCTCGGCTTGCAGGTTCGGCCCCACCTGGCCTTGCGCGCGCAGGGCCTCGATGTCCTTGTTCACCCGGTCACGCGCGGCGAGGATGCGAGCCCACTTGGGCAAGAGCGCATCGTCGGTCGCGCCGAAGTCCCAGTACGTCTCGGTGAAGATCGAAGGCGAGGCCCCCGGCGCGAAGACCTTCCACGCTTCCTCGGCGGTGAAGCTGAGGAACGGCGCCATCCAGCGCAGCATCGCGTGGGTGATCTGCCACAGGGCGGTCTGCGCCGAGCGGCGCGCCAGCGACTGGGGCGCGGTGGTGTAGAGCCGGTCCTTCAGCACGTCCAGGTAGAACGCGCCGAGGTCTTCCGAGCAATAGACCTGCAACTTCGCCACCACCGGGTGGAACTCGTAGCGCTCGTAGTGGGCGAGGATCTCGTCTTGCAGCTGCTTGGCACGCGCCAGCGCGTAGCGGTCGATCTCGAACAGCTCGGCGGCCGCGACCGCGTCCTTCTGCGGGTCGAAGTCGCTGGTGTTGGCCAGCAGGAAGCGCAGCGTGTTGCGGATGCGCCGATAGGCATCGACCACGCGCGCCAGGATCTTGTCGTCGATGCCGAGGTCACCGGAATAGTCGGTCGAAGCCACCCACAGGCGGATGATCTCGGCGCCCAGCTTGTCGCTCACCTCCTGAGGGGCGACGACGTTGCCGAGCGACTTGCTCATCTTGCGGCCCTGGCCGTCGACCGTGAAACCGTGCGTGAGCAGCCCCTTGTAGGGGGCGTCGTCGTACATCGCGCACGCGGTCAGCAGCGACGAGTGGAACCACCCGCGATGCTGGTCGTGGCCTTCGAGGTACAGGTCGGCCGGCCAGGTCGAGTCGGCCGCGTGGCTGCGCCTGAGCACGTGGAAGTGCGTCGTGCCCGAATCGAACCACACGTCCAGGATGTCGGTGCTCTTGACGTAGTGCTGCGCCTGGTCGCCCAGCCATTCCCGCGGATCGAGCTTCGCCCAGGCCTCCACGCCGCCTTGCTCGACGAGTTGCGCGGCGCGCTCCATCAGCTCCAGCGTGTCGGGGTGCAGCTCGCCGGTGGCCTTGTGCAAGAAGAAGGGCAGCGGCACGCCCCAGTTGCGCTGGCGCGAAATGCACCAGTCGGGACGGCCCGCGATCATGTCGCGCAGCCGGGCCTTGCCGTTTTCCGGATAGAAGCTCGTGCGCTCGATCGCCTCCAGCGCAAGCTGGCGCAGCGTCTTCTTCGCCTTGTCGACCGTGCACACGCCCTCGCCCTCGTCCATGCGCACGAACCACTGCGCGGCGGCGCGGTAGATCACCGGCGTCTTGTGGCGCCAGCAGTGCGGGTAGCTGTGCACCAGCGTGGAGCTGGCGAACAGCCGCCCGGCCTCGCGCAGGGCCTGGATGATCTGCTCGTTGGCCTTCCAGATGTGCTGCCCGCCGAACAGCGCCAGCGCCTCGGCGTACACGCCGTGGCCCTGCACGGGGTTGAGGATGTCCTCGTACTTGAGGCCGTGGGCGATGCAGGAGTTGAAGTCCTCCACGCCGTACGCGGGCGCGGAGTGGACGATACCCGTGCCGTCCTCGGCGGTCGCGTAGTCGGCGAGGTACACCGGCGAGAGCCGGTCATAGCCCGGGTGCACGTGCGCGAGCGGGTGCCTGAACGTCAGCCCTTCGAGCGCCTGGCCCCGCGTCGTCGCGACCACCCGGCCCGTCAGGCCATAGCGCTCCAGGCACTTTTCCACCAGCGCCTGGGCGAGCAGCAGCAGGCCGCGCTCGGTGTCCACCAGCGCGTACTCGAGCTCGGGGTTGAGGTTGAGCGCCTGGTTGGCGGGAATCGTCCAGGGCGTCGTGGTCCAGATCAGGACGTAGGCGTCCTTGTCCAGCTTCGACAGCCCGAAGGCCGCGGCCAGCCGGTCCGGCTCGGCGCACTGGAACGCCACGTCCACCGTGGGCGACTTCTTGTCGGCGTACTCGATTTCGAACTCGGCCAGCGACGAGCCGCAGTCGAAGCACCAGTACACGGGCTTCAAGCCGCGGTAGACGAAGCCGCGCTCCATGATGCGCTTGAGCGCCCGGATCTCGTCGGCTTCGTTGGCGAAGTCCATCGTGCGGTACGGATGGTTCCAGTCGCCCAGCACGCCCAGGCGTTTGAAGTCGGCCATCTGCTGGGCGATCTGCTCCGTGGCGTAGGCGCGGCTCTTGGCCTGCACCTCGTCGCGCGAGAGGCCCCGGCCGTGGGTCTTTTCGATCTGGTTCTCGATCGGCAGGCCGTGGCAGTCCCAGCCCGGCACGTAGATGGCGTCGTAACCCGCCAGTTGCCGGGCCTTGACGATCATGTCCTTGAGCACCTTGTTGACCGCGTGCCCGATGTGGATCTTGCCGTTGGCGTAGGGCGGGCCGTCGTGCAGCACGAACTTCGGGCGCCCGCAGCGCGCGTCGCGCAGCTTCTTGTAGATGCCTTGTTCGTCCCATTCCTTGACCCAACCCGGCTCGCGCTTGGGCAGGTCGCCGCGCATCGGGAAGGGGGTGTCCGGCAGGTTCAGCGTCGATCGGTAGTCTTTGGGCGAGTCGGCCATGGTCGGTGGGGCAAAGGTAGGCTCGCGTACAAGCGGGGCACCGTGCATGCGAGGCACGGGCGGCGACAGGCAGGTGTCGGGGCTGGGCACCCCCACAAGGTCAAATTCGGTCGCGCGTGGTCTGGCGACGCGTCTGCTGATGCAGGGAGGAGAAGTAATCGCGCGCCTGTTCGACGTCCTGACGGATCGCGTCCTTCAGGGCGTCGAGGCCGGCATAGCGGACCTCGTCGCGCAGTCTGTGCAGCAGTTCCACGCGCACGATTCTACCGTAGCCCCCCTCCGGCCCCAGGGATGCGGGCCAGTCCAGGCACAGCACTTCGAGCAGGATGCGCCCGGTGTCCTCCACCGTGGGGCGCACGCCGAGGCTGGCCACCCCGGGCAGGGGCTCGTCGACCAGGCCGTGCGTCTGCACGACGAAGATGCCGCTGGCCGCCGCGCGCCGATGCGGGAACTTGAGGTTCAGCGTGCGAAAGCCCAGCTCGCGCCCGAGCTTGCGGCCATGGATCACGTGCCCGCTGATGCTGTACGGCCGGCCGAGCAGACGCGCGGCGTGCGCCATGTCGCCCGCGGCCAGCGCCTCGCGCACGGCGGAACTGGACACGCGCGTGCCGTGCACCTCGTAACTCATCATGCGTGCGACGTCGAAGCCCAGTCGGCTCCCGGCGGCATCCAGCATGGCGTAGTCGCCGGCCCGCCGGGCGCCGAAGCGGAAGTCATCGCCGACCAGCACGTACCGCGCACCCAGGCCGCGCACGATCACGTCCTCGATGAACGATTGCGCAGACAGGCTCGACAGCCGTTCGTCGAAGGGCAGCACCACCACCTGATCCACGCCGACGCGCTCGAGTTCGGTGAGCTTGTCGCGCAGCGTCGCGATGCGCGCCGGCGCCAGATCCGGCTTGCCCGCCTTCATCGCGAAAAAGTCGCGCGGGTGCGGTTCGAAGGTCAGCACGCAGGTCGGCAGTCCACGATGCTGAGCCTCGTTGTGCAGCAGGGCCAGCATGGCCTGGTGGCCGCGGTGCACTCCGTCGAAGTTGCCGATGGTGAGTGCACAGGCCGGGGCCAGGGCGGCATGGTGAAAGCCACGAAAGACGCGCATGGCGGCGATTATCGGAGGATGTCGCGAGGCCCGGCGCCCGGCTGCCCGCAGCCGGGCCGAGAACTGCCCTCCAGGGTGGGCGTCAGCCCGGGGGCCACGATACAAGGCCCGTCGAGCCAGCGCCATTGCCCCGGCGCCAGGTCGTCGGGCAGCGCGAGTCCGCCGAAGCGGCTGCGATGCAAGGCCTCCACGTGGTTGCCGACGGCCGCGACCATGCGCCGGACCTGGTGGTACTTGCCTTGCGTCAGAGTGAGCCGCAGCCCGCGCTCGCCGGTGCGCTCGCAGGCCGCCGCACGCACGGGCTGGGGGTCGTCGCGCAGCACGACGCCCTCCAGGAGCGCGCGCACCTGATCGTCCGTCACCGGGCGGGCCGTGCGCACCTCGTAGACCTTGGGCACGTGATGCTTGGGCGAGGTGAGCTTGTGCAGCAGCGCCCCGTCGTCGGTGAGCAGCAGCAGGCCCGTCGTGTCCTGGTCCAGTCGCCCGATCGGCTGCACGCCGCGGCGGCGCAGCGCCGCGGGCAAGAGCGTCAAGACGCTGGGCCACGCCGAGGGCTTGCGCGAGCACTCGTAGCCGAGGGGCTTGTGCAACACGATGAGGGCGCGCTCGTGGTAGGGCCAGAGGGTGCCTTGCACTTCGAAGCACAGCCCCGCGGGATCGACCTCCCGATCCGGGTCGTCGCACACCTGGCCACCCAGCCGCACCTCGCCCGCGAGGATCAGTGCCTCGCACTCGCGGCGCGTGCCGAATCCTTGGGAAAACAACACCTGGGCCAGTCGCATGACAAAAAGGGGGGCGAAAACGAAGCAGCCGCCCGGGAAGAGCCGCGGGCGGCTGCGGGCGCGGCGGCAGTCTACCGCGCGTTGGGTGGCGATGCTCAGGCGAAGACGCCGGCCGTGTCCTGCATGAGGGCCGAGACTTCTCCCAGGTGATGCAGCGTGTCGCCGAAGGACAGCTCCAGGCAGGTCAGGCGCTTGAAGTAGTGCGAGCCGACGTATTCGTCGGTCATGCCGATCCCGCCGTGCAACTGCACCGACTGCTGGCCCACGAAGCGCATCGACTGCCCGAGCTGCACCTTCGCCTGCGAGATCGCCCGGCGGCGCTGCGAGGGCTCCTCGCCCAGCTTCAGCGTCGCGTAATAGCTCATCGAACGGGCGAGTTCGAGCTGCATCTTCATGTCGGCCACCCGGTGGCGCAGCGCCTGGAAGGTGCCGATGGGCACGCCGAACTGCTTGCGGGTGTTGAGGTAGTCCACGGTGAGCGCGAAGAGCTTGTCCATCGTGCCCATCGCCTCGGCGCACAGGGCCGCGATGGCGACGTCCGCGGCCCATTCGAGCGCGTCCAGCCCCCCTTCGGGCCCCACCAGCAGCGTCGCCGGGGCGTCCTGGAACTGCACTTCAGCGCCGCGCCCACCGTCTTGCAACGGGTAGCCGCGGGTGCTGACGCCGGTGGCGCGGCGCTCCACCAGGAACAGGGCGATGCCCTCCGGCGCATCCACGGCGCCCGCGACGCGCGCCGGCACGATGTAAGCGTCGGCCACGTCGCCGACGGGCACCACGCTCTTGGCACCGTGCACCGTCCAGCCGCCCCCTTGCGAGCGCGCGCTCGTGCCGACATGCCGAAGCACGTAGCGCGCCTCGCGCTCCTGGTGGGCCAGCACCACGAGCGCCTCGCCGCCGGCGATGCGCGGCAGCCACTGCGACTGCACCTGCGCCGGCGCGTGGTGCCGCAGCACACCCGCCGCGACCAGCGCGACCGCGGCGTAGGGCTCCAGCACGATGCCGCGGCCCAACTCCTCCATCACCACCATCGCCTCGACGGGCCCGAAGCCCATGCCGCCGTGCTCTTCCGGCACGGCCAGGCCCGTGAGTCCCAGCTCTGCCATCTCGCCCCAGGTGTCCCGGGAGTAGCCGCCCGCCTTGACGATGCCGCGCCGGCGCTCGAAGTCATAGGCCTTGTCCACCCACTTGCGCACCGCGTCGCGCAGCTGTTCCTGTTCGTCGGTGAAGTCGAAGTCCATCTCACACCCCCAGGGTCATCTGAGCGACGATGTTGCGTTGCACCTCGTTGCTGCCGCCGTAAATCGTCGTCTTGCGCATGTTGAAGTAGGTCGAGGCCAGCGGCGCGCAGTGCATCGCACCGACGTAGTCGCCCTGCCAGCCGGCTTCCATCGCCTCGAAGATGAAGGGCAGCGAGTAGGGGCCTGCGGCCAACATCATCAGCTCCGTGTAGCGCTGCTGGATCTCCGAGCCGCGGATCTTGAGCAGTGCGGCCACGTCCAGCGCCTTCTTGCCGCCGCGCTCGGCCGACAGCACGCGCAGCACCATCATCTCCAGCGCGACGATGTCCACTTCCAGCTGCGCGATCTGGTCGCGGAAACGCGGGTCTTCGATCAGCGGCCGGCCCCCCGAATGCTCGGCGCGGGCGATGCGCTTGAGCCGTTCCAGCTCGCGCTTGGCGCGGTTGACGTCGGCGATGTTGGTACGCTCGTGGGCGAGCAGGTACTTGGCGTAGGTCCAGCCCTTGTTCTCCTCGCCGACCAGGTTCTCCACCGGCACCTCGACGTTGTCGAAGAACACCTCGTTGACCTCGTGCTCGCCGTCGAGCGTGATGATCGGCCGCACCGTGATGCCAGGCGACTTCATGTCGATCAGCAGGAAGGAAATGCCCGTCTGCGGCTTGCCCTCGGTGGAGGTGCGCACCAGGCAGAAGATCCAGTCGGCGTACTGGCCGAGCGTGGTCCAGGTCTTCTGGCCGTTGACGATGTACTTGTCGCCGCGCCGCTCGGCGCGCGTCTTGAGCGAGGCCAGATCCGAGCCGGAACCCGGCTCGGAGTAGCCCTGGCACCACCACACGTCGCCGCTCATGATGCCGGGCAGGAAGCGCTTGTGCTGCTCGGGCGAGCCGAAGGCCATGATGACGGGCGCGACCATCACGGGCCCGAAGGGCACGATGCGCGGGGCGCCGGCGAGCGCGCATTCCTCCTCGAACAGGTGCCGCTGCACGGCGTTCCACCCCGGGCCGCCGAATTCCTTGGGCCAGGCGTAGCCGTGCCAGCCCTTCTTGCCCAGGATGCGCGCCCAGCGCTGCATGTCGTCCTTGGTGAGCCGCAGGGCGTTGTGCACCTTGTGGCTGATGTCCTGGGGCAGGTTCTCGCGCACCCAGGCCCGCACTTCTTCCCGGAACGCCTGTTCTTCCGGCGTGAAACTCAGATCCATCGATCGTCTCCTCGAAGACGAGCCGGCCGGCCGCCGGCTTTGCGCCTCAACGAGGCCAGTTTACGCACGCCCGTTCGGGCGCGGGTGTCTCTGGGGTGACAAGAAGGGTCTTGGCATGCTGCACAGCAAGACGGCATTCCGGCATCCGGGCCGTCGGCGGCCTCAATACCGGCGCTCGAGGGTGAGTTGGTCGTTCTCGCGCTTCATCTGGAAGCGGGAGAGGAAGCTGTTGCCCAGCAGCACGTAGGGCATCTCCCGGGCCGCGACGACACCCTGGACGTTGCGCACCTCGACATCGCCGATGCGCACCGAGTCGAGCGTCACCGCGTAAGCCGGGATCGTCCCGTTGGCGGTATGCAGGTTGATGCGCTGGCCCTGCTGGTACCGCAGGCCGATGCGCTCGGCATCCCCCGTGGTCATCGACACTGCGGTGGCGCCGGTGTCCACCATGAAGTGCACCGCGCGCCCGTTGATCTGGCCCGGGGTCGTGAAGTGCCCGCCCGATCCGGCCGTCAGCACGATGCGCCGCCCCCCCTCGGCGCCGCCCCCCGCATCGCCCAGGCTCACGGGCGAGGCGCCGAGCGCCAGCGTTTGGCGCCGTCCGCCCATCTCGACCACGGCCTGGCCGGCGGCCAGCGACACCAGCCGAACGCCGTCCACCACGCCTCCCACGGGCACCGTGCGGGGGCTTCCGTTGATGACGAGCAAGGCCTTGTTGCCGAAGCTGCCGGTCAGGGCAACGGTCTCTGCGCGCACCGCGGCGGCGCACAGGCCCGCGGCTGCCAGGAGGAGAAGGTGGAGCCGCGAGTGCATGGGGCGCAAAGGGCGATCAGTCGCGGAAGTTGTTGAAGGACAGCGGCACCTCGGTGACCTCCTTGCGCAAGAGGGCGATCACCGCCTGCAGGTCGTCCTTCTTGGTGCCGCTCACGCGCACCGCATCGCCCTGGATGCTGGCTTGCACCTTCAGCTTGCTGCCCTTGACGAGCTGCTGGATCTTCTTGGCCAGATCCGACTCGATGCCGGCCTTGACCTTGACGAGTTGCTTGACCTTGTCGCCGCCGATCTTCTCGATCTTGTCGGCGAAGTCGAGGAAGCGCACGTCCACGCCGCGCTTGGTCATCTTGGCCAGCAGGATGTCGCGCACCTGGCCGAGCTGGAAGTCGCTGTCGGCATAGAGCGTCAGCTCCTTGTCCTTGTGCTCCACGCGCGCGTCGGAGCCCTTGAAGTCGAAGCGCGTGCCGATCTCCTTGTTGGACTGATCGACGGCGTTGCGCACTTCCACGAAGTTGGGTTCCAGGACGGTGTCGAAGCTCGGCATGGCGGTAGGGGCGGGCGAGAGGCCCGAGACGCGAATCGGCGAAAATTCTGCCATGCAAATCGAGCGAGGCGTGAGCCTGAAGCCCTACAACACCTTCGGCCTGCCAGCGGTGGCGCGCACCCTGGTGCGCATCGAGGCCGACGCGGACGTGCGCGCACTGCTGGCGCACCCGGAGCTGGGGCGCGCGCGCAAGTTCGTGCTGGGCGGGGGCAGCAACATCGTGCTCACGCGCGACGTCGAGCAGCTCGTGCTCAAAGTCGAGGTGCGCGGCTTGCGTCTGGTCGAGACCCGCGAGGACGCCTGGATCGTCGAAGCGGGGGCCGGTGAGAACTGGCACGACCTCGTCACGTGGACGCTGGAGCAGGGACTGCCGGGCCTCGAGAACATGGCGCTGATTCCGGGCACGGTCGGTGCGGCGCCGGTGCAGAACATCGGCGCCTATGGCGTCGAGCTCAAGGACCGTTTCGACTCGCTGGACGCCGTCGACCTCGTGACGGGCCGCACCGTGACCCTGACAGCGCCGATGTGCCGATTCGGCTACCGCGACAGCATCTTCAAGCACGAGTTGGCGGGCAAGAGCCTCATCACGCGCGTGCGCTTGCGCCTGCCCCGCCCCTGGCAGCCGGTGCTCGGCTACCTCGACCTGGAGCGCAAGGTGGCCGAGACGGGCATCACCGCGCCCGACGCGCGCCAGATCTACGACTGGGTGTGCGAGATCCGCCGGCAGAAGCTGCCGGACCCGCGCCTGCTCGGCAATGCCGGCAGCTTCTTCAAGAACCCGGTGGTCACGCCCGAGCAGTGCCGCGACATCATCGGCCGCGACCCGGAGATCGTGCATTACCCGATGCCCGACGGCACCTACAAGCTCGCGGCCGGCTGGCTCATCGACGCTTGCGGCTGGAAGGGCAAGTCCATCGGGCGCGCCGGGGTGTACGAGAAGCAGGCGCTCGTGCTCGTCAACCGCGGCGGGGCGATCGGGGCCGAAGTCGTCACCCTCGCCCGCGCCATCCAGGAAAGCGTGTACGGCCGCTTCGGCATCCGGCTCGAGCCGGAGCCGGTCGTCGCCTGAGCGGACCGGGCTCGATTTCCACCGGATCGCGCCGTCGGGGCCTCGGCACGGGCCTCGGCGCTCCGGGTCGGACGTCGCCGGCCCGGGGCCCTGCGCGATGTCGGCAAGGTGTTCGGCCGGCGCTTCCCGTCGGCCGCTTGCGTCAACCGAAGTGGCAGATGTAGTGGTAGGGCTCGGTCGTGCGGATCTCGAAGCTCGAGTCGCCCGGCACCGAGAACGACTCGCCGGCGCCGTAGCGCTTCCAGGACTGTTCCCCGGCGAGCTTGACCTCGCAGCTGCCGGCCACGCCTTCCATGATCTCCGGCGCGCCGGTGGTGAACAGCAGCGTGCCCGGCAGGATGACGCCGACGCTCTTGCGCGAGCCGTCCGCCAGCGTGAGGGTGTGCGAGACGCACTTGCCGTCGAAGTAGACGTTGGCCTGGGTGCGCACGGAAACATTGTGGAGGGTGTCGGTCATGGTGAGGGGGCCGAAGGGGCGGGCCGGACGAAAACGGCGCCCATGGTAGCGTGGTTCGCGCCGCATCCCACCTCGACGCGCCCGTCTCGGGCTCCAGGTCCGCTGGGCCATTCGAGGCAAAATAGCAACCTTTGCCTTGCGTGGGCGCGAGCGCATGTCGCGCCGCGTGGTCCGCGGCTTACGAGACGGTCGATCATGGCAACCATCCTGCAGAGTCTTCCCGTCGGCCAGAAGGTCGGCATCGCGTTTTCCGGCGGCCTGGACACCAGCGCCGCGCTCCACTGGATGCGCAAGAAGGGCGCGGTTCCGTACGCCTACACGGCCAACCTGGGCCAGCCCGACGAGCCGGACTACGACGCGATTCCGCGCCGCGCGATGGAATACGGCGCCCAGCAGGCCCGCCTGATCGACTGCCGCGCGCAGCTGGCCGCCGAAGGCATCGCGGCGTTGCAGTGCGGGGCCTTCCACATCTCGACGGCCGGCTTGACCTACTTCAACACCACGCCCTTGGGGCGCGCCGTCACCGGCACCATGCTCGTGGCCGCCATGAAGGAGGACGACGTCCACATCTGGGGCGACGGCTCGACCTTCAAGGGCAACGACATCGAGCGCTTCTACCGCTACGGCCTGATCGCCAACCCCTCGCTCAAGATCTACAAGCCCTGGCTGGACCAGACCTTCATCGACGAGCTGGGCGGTCGCGCGGAGATGTCGGCCTTCCTGCAGGCCTCGGGCTTCGACTACAAGATGTCGGCCGAGAAGGCGTACTCGACCGACTCCAACATGCTGGGCGCGACGCACGAGGCCAAGGACCTGGAGCACCTGTCCACCAGCATGAAGATCGTGCAGCCCATCATGGGGGTGGCCTTCTGGCGCGACGACGTCCCGGTCCAGCGCGAGGAGGTCAGAGTGCGCTTCGAGGAAGGGCGGCCGGTCGCGATCAACGGGGTGGAGTACCGCAACCTCGTCGATCTCATCCTGGAGGCCAACCGCATCGGCGGCCGCCACGGCCTGGGCATGAGCGACCAGATCGAGAACCGCATCATCGAGGCCAAGAGCCGCGGCATCTACGAGGCGCCCGGCCTGGCGTTGCTGTTCATCGCCTACGAGCGGCTGGTGACCGGCATCCACAACGAGGACACCATCGAGCAGTACCGCGACAACGGCCGGCGCCTGGGCCGGCTGCTGTACCAGGGCCGCTGGTTCGACCCACAGGCCATCATGCTGCGCGAGGCCGCCCAGCGCTGGGTGGCCCGTGCCATCACCGGCGAGGTGCGCATCGAGCTGCGCCGCGGCAACGACTACTCGATCCTCGACACCACCTCGCCGAACCTCACCTACAAGCCCGAGCGGCTGACGATGGAAAAGGGCGAGCTGAGCTTCACGCCGCAGGACCGCATCGGCCAGCTGACGATGCGCAACCTCGACATCGAGGACACGCGCGGCAAGCTCCAGGTCTACACGCAGGCCGGCCTGCTCACCACCGGCTCGGCCACGGCGCTGCCCGGCCTGCCCGCGGCCGAACAGGGCGAGTGATCGCGCAGGGCGCCGCGCGGCCGTCCGCGAGGCCGGCGGCGCGGCCGGGGCTGTCCGCCGGCCCCTGGCACGGGGCCTGACGACGCGGGGTGGGCCTTCGGGCCGCCTCAAAGGTCCGTGCGCAACTTCCAGATCTCGGGGAACAGCACCACGTCCAGCATCTTGCGCAGGTAGCCCACGCCCGAGGTGCCGCCGGTGCCTCGCTTGAAGCCGATCACACGCTCGACGGTGGTGACGTGGCGGAAGCGCCAAAGGCGGAAGGCGTCTTCCAGGTCGGTGAGCTCCTCGCCGAGCTGATAGAGATCCCAGTGGTGCTCGGGGTCGCGGTACACCGTGAGCCAGGCCTGCTCGACCTCGTCGCTGGCCACATAGGGTTGCGTCCAGTCGCGCTCGACGTGGCTCGCCGGCACCGGCAGGCCCCGCCGCGCCAGCAGGCGCAGCGATTCGTCGTAGAGCGAGGGCGCGCGGTAGAACGCCTCCACTTCGCGCAGCCGCTCCGGCTTGTGGGCGTGCGGCTTGAGCATCGCGGCGTTCTTGTTGCCCAGCGCGAACTCGATGCAGCGGTACTGCCAGCTTTGGAAGCCGCTGGAGTTCGACAGATACGGCCGGATCGCGGAGTACTCGGGCGGGGTCATCGTCGCCAGCACGTCCCACGCGTGCACCAGCTGCTCCATGATCTTCGAGACGCGGGCCAGCATCTTGAAGGCGGGCGCGAGTTCGTCTCGCGCGATGCAGCCGATGGCCGCGCGCAGCTCGTGGATCATCAGCTTCATCCACAGCTCGCTCGTCTGATGCTGCACGATGAACAGCATCTCGTTGTGGTCCGGCGAGAGCGGATGCTGGGCCGACAGCACCTCGTCCAGGTGCAGGTAGTCGCCATAGCTCATGTCCTTGGAGAAGTCGAGCTGCGCCCGCTCGCTCCGGACGATCTGTTCGGGGGTGTTCGTCGTGTTCATCTGAGGGCTCCGCGGTGTCTCCTGCGTCGCGCGCGAGGGATCAGGTCACCGCATGACGTTGGTTGAACTCGGGCCGGCGCCATTCGCCGCTTTCGAGCACGGCGCGCAGGTGCTCGACGGCGTCCCACACGTCCACATGGCGGCAATACAGCGGTGTGAAGCCGAAGCGCAGGATGTCGGGCATGCGCGCGTCGCCCGCACGGAAGTCGCCGATCACGCCGCGAGCGATCAGCGCCTGCACGATCGCGTAGCCGCCTTCTTCGCGAGTGAGGCAGACCTGGCTTCCGCGCAGCGCGTCCTCTCGCGGGCTCACCAGCGCGAGGCCGTGGCCGGCGCAGCGCTCTTCGACCAGGTCCATGAAGAGCTGCGTGAGGGCGAGCGACTTTTCGCGCAAGGCCGCCATGCCGCCCAGCGGCTCGGCGGCGAGCACGGTGTCGACACCGCATTCAAGCGCGGCCATCGACAGGATCGGCGGCGTGCCGCAGAGGTAGCGGGCGATGCCCGCCGCGGGCTTGTAGTCGGGCGTGAACTCGAACGGCGAGGCGTGGCCCATCCACCCGGCCAGCGGCTGCCAGAAGCGGTCCGCGTGACGCGGGTGGACCCACACGAAGGCCGGTGCGCCCGGGCCCCCGTTGAGGTACTTGTAGCCGCAGCCGATGGCGAAGTCGGCGTCGCACCCCTTGAGGTCCACCGGCACCGCCCCCGCCGAGTGCGCCAAGTCCCAGATCGCCAGCGCACCGGCCTCGTGGGCGCGGCGGGTGAGGACGGCCATGTCGTGCATGCGGCCCGTGCGGTAGTTGACGTGGGTGAGCATCAGCACCGCCACGTCCGGCCCGAGGCGTGCCTCGATCTCGTCGGCCTCCACCAGCTCGAGCGCCCACCCCAGCTCCTGCGCGACGCTCTGCGCGATGTAGAGGTCGGTGGGGAAGTTGCTGCGCTCGGACAGGATCACGCGGCGCTCGGGTGCGTCCGCCTGTGCGAGCCGGCTGGCCGCCACCAGCACCTTGTAGAGGTTCACCGAGGTGGAGTCGGCCGCCGTCAGCTCGCCGGCTTCCGCCCCCACGAGCCTTGCGATCTTCGCGCCCACCCGGTGCGGCAGGTGGATCCAGCCGGCCGTGTTCCAGCTGCGGATGAGGTCCTGTCCCCACTCGCACTCCACCACCTCCCGGATGCGTGCGGGCGTGGCGCGGGGCAGCACCCCCAGCGAGTTGCCGTCGAGGTAGATGACGCCCTCGGGCAGCACGAACTGCTCGCGCAAGGGAGCCAGAGGGTCGGCCCGGTCGCGGGCCTCGCAGTCTTGACGTGTGAGCATGTCGTCCTCGTGTCGTAGAGGCGGTGCCCGCTCTCGGCGGCCGGCACCGCGGTGGGTCAGAGTTCGCGCAGCACGGCGCGCACCGGGCTGGCGTCGGCCTCCATCAGCTTGAGCGGCAGGGCGATGAGTTCGTAGTCGCCCTGCGGCACGTCGTCGAGCACCAGGTTCTCCAGCACGCGCAGGTCGCGCCGCCGCAGCACCTGGTGGGCGTCCAAGGTCTTGCTCGGCGCCGGGTCGACCGACGCCGTGTCGATGCCCACCAGGATCACGCCCCGGTCGGCCAGCCACTCCAGCGTCTCGGGCGCGTAGGCCGCGAACTCGTCCACCCAGCGGTCGACCGGGGCCCGCTCGAAGGTGCGCACCAGCACGCGCGGCGGCATCCCCGCGGCGTGCGGAGCCAGGTCCTCCGGACGGATGAGCGGCCCCCGCCCGAGGCAGTGCACCACCCGGCACGGCCCCAGATAGGGGGCGAGGTCGAGGCGGCCGACCGCCTGGCCCTCCGCGGCGTAGTGCAACGGAGCATCGGCGTGCGCGCCGACGTGCGGCGAGAGCGTGAGGCGGCTCACGTTCACCGGGCAGCCGGGGCCGAGTTCGGCGGTCCAAGACTGCTGGTAGGGCGTGTCGCCCGGGAAAACGGGACTGCCGCTGGCGACGGGCGGCGAGATGTCCCACAAGCGCTTCATCGTGTCCTCCATGGCGCCCCTGCGCCCGTCCCGGGGGGCAGGGGCGCGGCCGTGCGCAAGGTCGCGGGATGTGGCTTTCGGCAGGAAGGCCGGACCGTAGCACCGGTGCCGAGGGCGTGGTGTCGGTTATTTCCAACGAATGAGGGTAACCCCGAATGGGCGCTTCGTCACGCCGAAAGAGGCGGCAGCCCGTGCCGCGCGCGGGCGCGTTCGCAGGCGTCGTCGCCCAGGCCCAAGGGGGAGCGCGCGCCGAACTCCCGGCAGGGCGAAGGGCGCCATTCGTAGATGCCACACCACGCGCGTTCTCCCACGCGCCCGACGAGCGCGGCACAGCGCGGACGGGCGTGGTCGGTGCCCCTCATGCGGCAAGTGTGATCGTTGACTTCGACGACCAGCCCGCTGGGCACGCGCCCGCCCGCGTCCTCGCATTCCTCTCGGGCGAAGTCGACGCGGAAGCTGGCGCAGCAGGCGCCGCAGCGGGTGCAGGGGTTGTCGGCGGGAGCGGTCATCGCAGGCGCGGGCGTGGACACCGGTATTGTCCCTCGGTGTTCCCGTCGCTGGGCTTCCCGGCGCTCTCAGGGGGCAGGGATGCGGATCAGAGATGCTCTGGGAGATGTGCGTCTCCGGGGCGCTGCGGGAGGGGCGGTGCGGCGGCGAGCCAGCCGCTAAGCTTGCCCCATGGGCTATCGCTTCCTCGCCGATGGACTGGTGCTGTTGCACCTGGCCTTCGTCGTCTTCGTCGTCGGCGGAGGCTGGCTCGCGTGGCGGTGGCCTCGTCTGGCGTGGCTACACCTGCCGGTGGCCGCCTGGGGCGTGTGGATCGAATGGAGCCGGGGGATCTGCCCTCTCACGCCGCTCGAAAATGCCTATCGCCGCCGTGCGGGCGAAGCGGGCTATTCCGGGTCGTTCGTCGAGCACTACATCCTGCCGGTGCTCTACCCGGCCGGGCTCACGCCCGAGACCCAATGGGTGCTGGGCGCGATCGTGCTGCTCGTGAACGTCCTGGCCTACGCGGGCCTGTGGCGCCGTCGCCGGCGCAATCTCACTCGATCCGGCCGAGCAGAAGGTGCTCCATGAGTGCCTTCTGCACGTGCATGCGGTTGTGGCTGCGGCTCGGCGCTCGTGCGCCTTCACATCGCGGGCGCGATGTGAGCCTGCGCCGGAACCGCATGCCCGGCCCTTCGGGCCGCCGGCCCGGCTTCTAGCCGATCCGGCCGAGCAGAAGGTACTCCATGAGTGCCTTCTGCACGTGCATGCGGTTCTCTGCTTCGTCCCAGACGACGGACTGGGGGCCGTCGATGACCTCGGCGGTGACCTCCTCGCCGCGGTGGGCCGGCAGGCAGTGCATGAAGAGGGCGTCCGGTTTGGCGACCGCCATCATCTCGGCATCGACGCACCAGTCGGCGAAGGCCTTGCGACGCTGCTCGTTCTCGGCCTCGAAGCCCATGCTGGTCCACACGTCGGTGGTCACCAGGTCGGCGCCCCGGCAGGCGTCCATCGGGTCCTTGAAGACCTGGAAGCAGCTGCGGTCCTGGATGCCCGCCACCTGCGGGTCGACCTCGTAACCGGTGGGCGTGCTCACGTGCACCTTGAAGCCGAGGATCTCGGCGGCCTGCAGCCAGGTGTTGGCCATGTTGTTGCCGTCGCCCACCCATGCGACGACGCGCCCTTCTATGGAGCCGCGGTGCTCGATGTAGGTGAAGATGTCGGCGAGGATCTGGCAGGGATGGAACTCGTTGGTCAAGCCGTTGATGACGGGCACGCGCGAGTTCGCGGCGAAGGCGTCCAGCTTGGTCTGCTCGTAGGTGCGGATCATCACCAGGTCGACCATGCGCGAGATGACCTTGGCGGTGTCCTCGATCGGCTCCGAGCGCCCGAGCTGGCTGTCGCCGGTCGTCAGGTGCACCACCGAGCCGCCGAGCTGGTACATGCCGGCCTCGAAGCTCACGCGGGTGCGGGTGGATGCCTTCTCGAAGATCATGGCCAGCGTGCGGTCCACCAGCGGGGTGTACTTCTCGTAGTTCTTGAACCGCTTCTTGATGATCGCCGCGCGCTCGAACAGATACGCGTATTCCTCGGCGCGCAAGTCCTTGAACTGCAGGTAATGCTTGATGAGGGGCAGTCCCGGTTTCATCGCTGGCTCCCGGTCAGGCGGGCGTTTCGGCAAGGAAGCTCTTGATCAGCGGGCAGAGGATCTCGACGACCTGTGAGGCTTCGCCCTCGGTCATGATGAGCGGTGGCACGAGCCGGATCACCCGGTCGGCCGTCACGCTGACGAGCAGGCCCGCTTCGAGCGCGCGTTGCAGCAGCACGCCGCAGGGGCGATCGAGTTCGACGCCGATCATCAACCCCTGTCCGCGGATGTCGGCGACGCCGGCCACGCCCGCCAGTTCGCGCTCCAAGCCGGCCTTGAGGGCCGCCCCGACGCGCGCCGCATTGTCCAGCAGGCCCTCTTCTTCCATGATGCGCAGCGTCTCCAGCCCCGCACGCATCGCCAGCGGGTTGCCGCCGAAGGTGGTGCCGTGGTTGCCCTGCTGCAGCACGTCGGCCGCTTTCGGCCCCGCCACGACCGCACCTACCGGCACCCCAGACCCCAGGCCCTTGGCCAGCGGCATCACATCCGGCTTGATGTCCGCCCACTGGTGCGCGAACCACTTGCCGGTGCGGCCGATGCCGCATTGCACCTCGTCGAGCATCAGCAGCCAACCGCGCTCGTCGCAGATGCGCCGCACGGCCTGCAGGTAGTCCACGCGTGCCGGGTTGATGCCGCCTTCGCCCTGGATGGTCTCGAGGAAGACCGCGACCACATTGGGCCGGCTGCGCGCCACGTCTTCGAGGGCCGCCACGTCGTTGAGCGGCACCCGCACGAAGCCGGGCACGAGCGGCTCGAAGCCCTTCTGCACCTTCGGATTGCCCGTGGCCGACAGCGTGGCGATCGAGCGGCCGTGGAAGGCGCGCTCGTAGACGACGATCTCCGGCAGGTCGATGCCCCGGTCGTGCCCGTACTTGCGCGCGATCTTGATCGCCGCCTCGTTGGCCTCCAGCCCGCTGTTGCAGAAGAAGACGCGGGCGAGGCCCGAGAGCTCGACCAGCTTGGCGGCCAGTTGCTCCTGCAGGGGCACGCGGTAGTAGTTCGAGCAGTGGATCAGCTTGGCGATCTGGTCCTGCAGCGCCGGCACCAGCTTGGGATGGGCGTGGCCCAGCGTGTTGACGGCGATCCCACCCAGCGCGTCGAGGTATTCACGGCCCTCGGTGTCCCACACGCGGCAGCCTCGCCCGTGCGACAGCGCGATCGGCAGGCGGCCGTAGGTGTTCATCAAGGGACTCTCGACGCTCATCGGTATCTCCCAGCAAGACAAAAACGAAAATGCGGAGGCGGCTCGCCACCCCATGCTTCGGGCGGGACGGGCCGGCTCCGCGTCGGCGTTCCATTCTATCGGGTGCGACGGGCCGACAGCGCAATGAAAGCCGGCGCTGGCACCATCCCGGCTGGATTCCGCTCGCCGCCCGCCGGCGTGGCGCGGTTCCCGTCCCGGCAGGCGCGAGGACACTCTTATATAAGATATCATTTCGAGGAGTGAAGCCGCGGCTGCGCACACTACACTTCGCATCCCGCTCGCAACCCGCCACAAGCGGCCCATTCACCTCCCGCCCATGACGACCTCCAAGCCCCGCGAGTTTTTCATCCAGGGGATCACCACCGATGGCCGCGTCTTCCGCCCGAGCGACTGGGCCGAGCGTTTGGCGGGGGTGATGTCGCAGTTCCGGCCGGGCGGACAGGTCCGGGGCCCGACGGCGCACTTGAGCTACTCGCCTTACTGCCTGCCCACCGTGGTCAACGGCGTGAAGTGCGTCGTCGTCAACGAAGCCGTGCGCGAGATCGAGCCCATGGCCTGGGACTTCGTCATGAATTTCGCGCGGGACAACAACCTGCAGGTGGTGGAGGCCTGCCTGCTGCCCGAGGAGCCGCGCAAGGCATGAGGGGCTGCTCGAGCGCCGCCCGCTGAGCCGGCACCCCGAAGCGAAGGTCCGATGCCGGCATACCCCCTTGCCCAAGAGCTGCGATTGCGATCGTCCCCGCGCGCCTGCGCAGGCCGGCGGCGCCCCTGAGCGACCATGAGCCACCAATGAAAAAGGCCCGCGCAAGCGGGCCTTTCGTTCACACAACCCGGTGTCGATTCTCAGGCGGACAGGGCCTTGATGGCGGCCGACAGGCGGCTCTTGTGGCGAGCGGCCTTGTTCTTGTGGAAGATGCCCTTGTCAGCGATCGAGTCGATCACCTTCTGGGCGCTCTGGAACAGCTCGGCGGCGCGAGCCTTGTCGCCGGCCTGAACGGCCTTCTGCACGTTCTTGACGGCGGTGCGGAACTTCGAACGCAGCGCGGAATTCGCGGCGTTGAGCTTGACGTCCTGGCGGGCGCGCTTGCGGCCAGAGGCGATCCGAACGGTCTTCTTGGCTTTGGACGAGGTGGCCATGTGCTTACTTTTCCGGGTTGAGCAAAGCCGCGAAGTATAGCATCCGCGCGCCGGGGCGGCCAGGGGTGCCCCGCAAGGCGGCAGGGCCCGTTCCTATAATGCGCCGGTCTTGCGCCGCCGCCCGCGGCGCCGCCCTCCGGCGTTGCCCCATGAACCTCCTCCGCGCCGCCTCCACTGTCTCACTGTTCACCCTAGCTTCGCGCATCACCGGCCTCGCCCGGGAGCTGCTCGTGGCGGCGGCCTTCGGCGCGAGCACCTGGACGGACGCCTTCAACGTCGCATTCCGCATCCCCAACTTGCTGCGGCGGCTCTTCGCGGAGGGGGCGTTCTCGCAGGCCTTCGTGCCCATCCTCGCCGAAACGCGCGCCCAGCGGGGCGACGAGGCCACGCGCGACCTCGTGGATGCGGTGGCCACCCTCTTGTTCTGGGTGCTGCTCGCGCTGTGCGTGGCGGGCGTGGTCGCAGCCCCGCTGCTCGTGTATGCGATGGCGGCCGGCCTTCCGCGGCCGGGGTTCGACGCCGCGGTTTCGATGACCCGCTGGATGTTCCCGTACATCGGCTTCATGTCGCTGGTCGCGCTGGCCGCGGGGGTGCTCAACACCTGGAAGCGCTTCGCAGTGCCGGCGGCCACGCCGGTGCTTCTCAACCTCGCGATGATCCTGGCGGCCGGGGTCCTGGCCCCCCGGTTCGCGGCCTGGGGCATCGAGCCGATCTACGCGATGTCGGCGGGGGTCGTCGCCGGGGGGCTGTTGCAGCTCGCCTTGCAGGTGCCGGCGCTCCTGCGCATCGGCATGCTGCCGCGGCTGCGCGGTCTGCGGGCCGCCTGGCACCACCCCGGGGTGCGGCGCGTCGTGCGGCAGATGGGACCGGCCGTGCTCGGGGTGTCGGTGGCGCAGCTCTCGCTGCTGATCAACACCCAGATCGCTTCGCACCTGCCGGCCGGCAGTGTGTCCTGGTTGACCTACGCCGACCGGCTGATGGAGTTCCCGACGGCGCTACTCGGTGTGGCATTGGGCGTGGTGTTGTTGCCGCAGCTGGCCTCCGCCCAGGCCCGCAAGGACGACGAGGGCTACTCGGGCCTGCTGGACTGGGGGCTGCGGCTGGTGGTCCTGCTCGCCTTGCCCTCGGCCGTGGCGCTGCTCGTCTTCGCCGAGCCGCTGGTCGCCTCGCTCTACCACTACGGTGCCTTCGCGGACCACGACGTCCGGCAGACGGTGTGGGCGCTGATGGGCTACGGCGTCGGCCTGCTCGGGCTCGTCGGCGTCAAGGTGCTGGCGCCGGGCTTCTACGCCAGGCAGGACATCCGCACCCCCGTGAAGATCGGCATCGTGGTGTTGGGGCTGACCCAGGCGATGAACGCGGCCTTCGTCCCCTTCATCGGGCACGCGGGGCTGGCCCTGTCGATCGGAGTGGCCGCGGTGGTCAATGCCTCCTGGCTGCTGCACGGTCTGAGGCGGCGCGGCGCCTGGCGGCCGGCGCCGGGGTGGGGGGTGTTCCTGGCCCGGGTGGTGCTTGCCACGGCGTTGCTCGCGGCATTGCTCGTTTACGCCGCGCAGGCCCTCGACTGGACGGCCCTGCGGGCCAGCCCCTGGGCGCGGCTCGGGTGGCTGGGCGCGACCCTGGTCGCCGCTGCCGTTCTGTACTTCGGCGCGTTGTGGGCGACGGGGCTGAGGCCGCGGGAGTTCCTGCGGCGCGGGCACTGAGCCGTTCTCCGTTGCACCGGCAGCGGGGCGGACGCGCCCCGCCTCCCGGGGCGAGGCGGGCCTCGCCCTCGTGGGGAGGAAGAACGCGCCTCCAGCGCCTACACTTGAGGCGATGCACATCGAGAAGCCCACGCCGCTCGACTACTTTGCCGCGCTGGTCGCCGACGACGAGAGCCTGCCGCTGACGGAGGCGGCGCTCGCCCTCGCCCAGGACGAGTTCCCGGACCTCGACCTGCAGGCCGTGCTCGCCGAGATCGACGCGCTGGGGGCGCGACTCAAGCGCAGGCTGCCGGCCGACGCCGGGCCGGTGCAGCGGCTGCGGCTGCTCAATCACTACTTCTTCCAGGAGCTGGGCTTCGGCGGCAACGTCAACGACTACTACGACCCGCACAACAGCTGTCTCAACGTCGTGCTGCGCACGCGCCGGGGCATTCCGATCTCGCTGGCGGTGCTCTACCTGGAGCTTGCCGGCCAGGTGGGGCTGAAGGCCAGCGGCGTCTCCTTCCCGGGGCATTTCCTCGTCAAGCTGCGCATGCCGCGTGGCGAGGTGGTGATGGACCCGTTCTCGGGCTTGTCGCTGTCGCGCGAGGAGCTGGACGACCGGCTCGAGCCCTACAAGCGCCAGCGCGGGCTGGTGGGCGAGTTCGACATGCCGCTCGGGCTGTTCCTTCAGGCTGCGACCTCGCGCGAAGTGCTGGCGCGCATGCTGCGCAACCTGAAGGAGATCTACCGCACCCGCGAGGACTGGCCCCTCTTGCTTCGCACCTGCGAGCGCCTCGTCATCCTGCTGCCGGACAGCCTCGACGAGCGGCGCGACCGCGGCCTGGCGTACGCGGAGGTGGGCCGCGACGAGGAGGCCATCGCGGACCTGAGCGTCTACGTGGCCCAGGCCGACGAGGCCGACGACCGCCTGGCCATCGCCGAGCGCCTGGACGAGCTGCAGCGCGGGCGCACCCAGCCGCGGTGGCATTGACCGCCCGTCAGCGCCGCTCCTTGGTGACGCGGCGGCCGGCGCCGTGCACCGGGCGACGGCGCTCAGACCACCACGGTCGCGGCCTCGCCTTGCGGGCGCGGGGCGATGCGGCCGATGCGGTAGACCGTCTCGCCGTGGCGGGCCAGGATGTCGGCCGTTCGGGCGGCGTCGGCTTCCGCGACCACCAGCACGAAACCGATGCCGCAATTGAAAGTGCGGTGCATTTCGTGCTCGGCGACCCCGCCTTCGCGCTGCAGCCAGGAGAAGATCTCCGGCCGGGGCCAGGTGCTCTGGTCGATCACCGCCTGGGTGCCGTCGGGCAGGCAGCGCGGGATGTTCTCGACCAGGCCACCGCCGGTGATGTGGGCCATGCCTTTGATGTCCACCTCGGCCAGCGCCGCCAGCACGGGCTTGACGTACAGGCGCGTGGGCGCCATCACCCGGCTGCGGAACTCCTGGCCATCCAGCGTCGCGGGCAGCTGGGTGCCCGCGCGCTCGACGATCTTGCGCACCAGCGAGTAGCCGTTGGAGTGCACGCCGCTGGACGCCAGGCCCAACACCACGTCGCCCGGGGCGATGCGACGCCCGTCCACGATGCGGTCTTTCTCGACCACGCCGACGCAAAAGCCCGCCAAGTCGTACTCGCCGGCCGGGTACATGCCGGGCATTTCGGCGGTCTCGCCGCCGATGAGCGCACAGCCCGAATCCTCGCAGCCGCGCGCGATGCCCCCCACGACACGGGCCGCGGTGTCGACATCCAGCTTGCCGCAAGCGAAATAGTCGAGGAAGAAGAGCGGCTCGGCCCCTTGCACCAGGACGTCGTTGACGCTCATGGCCACGAGGTCGATGCCGACGGTGTCGTGCATGTTCCACTCGAAGGCCAGCTTGAGCTTGGTGCCCACGCCGTCGGTGCCGCTCACGAGCACCGGTTGCCGGTAGCGCTTGGGCACCTCGAACAGCGCGCCGAAGCCGCCGATGCCGCCCAGCACGCCTTCGCGCAGCGTGCGTTTGGCCAGGGGCTTGATGCGTTCGACGAGGGCATCGCCGGCGTCGATGTCGACACCGGCATCGCGGTAGGACAGGGGAGGTTGAGACATGATCGGCGGTGCCGGCGCGCGGCGGCCGGCCTATAGAATTTGCGCGATTCTACCGGCGCCCGGGGGCCTGGCCCCGCGAGCGCGCTCGTCCCGAACTTCATGACCTTCTCCAACGCGCAACGTCAAGCGATGGCCTGGGCGGCCATCGCCGCGGCGGCCCTGTTGCTGCTGTGGCTGCTGGCCCCGGTGCTGATGCCGTTCCTGGTCGCCGCGGTGCTGGCCTACGCGCTGCACCCCGCGGTCGAGGCGCTCGCGCGCCGCCGGGTGCCGCGCATGGTGGCGGTGGGCCTGGTGGAAGCCGGCGCGATCCTCGCCCTGCTCGGGCTGCTCTTGCTGATGGTGCCGATCCTGTCCAAGGAGTTGCCCCTGCTGCGCGAGCAGATCCCGATGCTCGCGGCTCGGCTCAACGAGACGCTGGCGCCCTGGCTCGCCGAGTACGGCATCGACCTCAAGCTCGACATCGCGAGCATCAAGGCCTTCGTGCTCAAGTACCTCGACGCGAACCTCGAGGACTGGCTGGCCACCGCGCTGAGCTCCGCGCGCATCGGGGGCAGCTTCGTGCTGGCCATCGCGGGCAACGCGGTGCTGGTGCCGGTGGTGCTGTTCTACCTGCTGATGGACTGGCCCCGGGTGGTCGATCGCGCGCGCCAGGCGGTCCCGCCGCGGTTCCGGCCCGCGGTGGAGGGTTTCGTCGCCGAATGCGACGCCGTGCTCGGGCAGTACCTGCGGGGGCAGTTGCTCGTCATGGCGCTGCTGGCGATCTACTACAGCGTGGGCCTGGCGCTCTTTGGCTTCGATCTGGCCGTGCCGATCGGGGTGTTCACCGGTCTTGCGATGTTCATTCCCTACCTCGGCTTCGGCCTCGGGCTCGTGCTGGCGCTGCTGGCGGGCGTGCTCGAGTTCCAGAGTCTCTACGCCCTGGTGTCGGTCGCCGTCGTCTACGGTTCCGGGCAGGTGGTCGAAAGCCTGTTTCTCACCCCGCGGCTGGTAGGTGAGCGCATCGGCATGCATCCCATCATGGTGATCTTCGCGCTGCTGGCGTTCGGCCATCTGTTCGGTTTCATCGGCGTCCTGGTGGCGCTGCCGGTCAGCGCACTGCTCGTGGTGGCGGTGCGCCGGATGCGGGTGGCCTATCTGGGCAGCCGGCTCTACCTGGGGTGAGCATGAGGCAGTTGCCGCTCGGCCTCGGGCCGCAGGAAGTTCCGACGTTCGACAACTATGCTGTGGGGCCCAACCGCGCGGCCGTCGAGCATCTGTGCGGGCTCAACGGCCAGCACGCGCCGGCGCCCGTCTATCTTTGGGGAGAGCCGGGCACGGGCAAGACGCACCTCTTGCGGGCCCTGGCCCACGAGGTGGCCTCGCTCGGGGGTCGGGTCGGCTGGTTCGACCACACCGGCGGGCCGAGCGAGTTCGACGAAGGCTGGCGGCTCGTCGTCTTCGACAGCTGCGAACGCTACGGTCCGGCCGACCAGCATCGGGCGTTCGCCACCTTCGTGCAGGCCACGACGCACGGGCAGCTGATTGCAGCAGCCGGCCGCTGGCCGCCGGTCGACCTGCCTTTGCGCGAGGACCTGCGCACGCGCCTCGGGTGGGGGCCGGTCTTCCAACTCCTGCCGCTGTCGGAGGCGGAGTGCCGGGCCGTGCTGCGCCAGGCCGCGGACCGCCGCGGCGTGTTCCTGTCCGACGAAGTGATGAGCTACCTTCAAACCCGTTTTTCGCGCGACCTGGGCAGCCTCATGTCGATGCTGGACCGCTTGGATCGCTTCGCGCTGGCCACACAGCGAGCGGTGACCATCCCGCTGCTCAAGCAGATGCTGGCCGAGGAGGGGGCACCCGTCGCGCAAGGAGAGTTCCGATGAGTGCCGAGGCCCGGCCCGGCGCAGCCGGGTTGCCGCGCAACCTGTGCCTGTTCGACCTGGACCACACACTGCTGCCGATCGACTCGGACCACGCGTTCGGCGAGTTCCTGGTGCGCGTGGGGTGGGCCGACGCGCAGGAGTTCCGCCGGGGCAACGATGCCTTCTACGCGCAATACCGTGCGGGGCGCCTCGACATCGACGCCTACATCGAGTTCACGACCGCCCCGTGGCGCCACCGCAGCGCCGAGGAGCGCCGCTGGCTGCAGGGGCGCTTCGTCGAGGAGGTGGTGCGCCCGCACCTCAAACCCGCGGCGCTCGATCTCGTGCGGCGGCACCGCGAGGCGGGCGACCTCATCGCCATCGTGACCGCGACCAACGAGTTCGTGACGCGCCCGATCGCCGAGCTGTTCGAGGTGGAGCACCTGCTGGCCGTCGAGCTGGAGCGCGACGAGACCGGTACCATCACGGGACGCATACGCGGCGTGCCGTCGTACCAGGCGGGCAAAGTGACCCGCGTGGACCAGTGGCTCGCCTCGTTGGGCGCTCGCTGGGAAGACTTCGAGCGCACGAGCTTCTACAGCGATTCGCCCAACGACCTGCCGCTGCTGGAGCGCGCGAGCGACCCGGTCGCGACCAATCCGACGCCGGCCCTGCATAAGACCGCACAAGAACGCGGCTGGCGCATCCTGAAGCTGTTCCATGATCAAGAAATTCATCCATAAGCTGCTGGGCAAGAAGGCCGCCGACACGGCGGCGCCCGCCACCGTGCGCGGCCCGCTCCACCTGGGCAAGCGGGCCGAGGTGCCCAAGAGCGAGCACGGCATCGACGTGTCGCTGGTGGACGAGCGCGCCATCAAGGTGGTGCGCACGCTGACCGACGCCGGCTACGAGGCCTACATCGTCGGCGGCGCGGTGCGAGATCTGCTGCTCGGGCTGCGTCCGAAGGATTTCGACGTGGCCACCAATGCGACGCCGGAGCAGGTCAAAGCGTTGTTCCGCCGCGCCTTCATCATCGGGCGGCGCTTTCGCATCGTGCACGTGGTGTTCGGGCGGGGGCGCGAGCACGAGGTGATCGAGGTCTCCACGTTCCGGGCGTACCTCGATCCCTCCGCGGCCGAACAGGTGAACGGCAACGAGAAGACTTCCAAGGCGGAGCTGGCGGGCAAGAGCCACGTGGTCGACGCGAGCGGCCGCGTGCTGCGCGACAACGTCTGGGGCCCGCAGATCGAAGACGCCGCGCGGCGCGACTTCACGATCAACGCGATGTACTACGACCCGCAGCGCGAGATCGTGGTGGACTACCACGGCGGCATCAAGGACGTGAAGAAGCGCCTGCTGCGCATGATCGGCGACCCGGAAACGCGCTACCGGGAGGACCCTGTGCGTATCATCCGCGCGATCCGGTTCGCCGCCAAGCTCGGCTTCGAGATCGAACCCAAGACGCGCGGGCCGATGCACCGGATGGCCGCCTTGCTCGACAACGTGCCGGCCTCGCGCATGTTCGACGAGATGATCAAGCTGCTTCAGACCGGGCACGCGCTGGCCTCGCTGGAGCAACTGCGCAAGGAAGGGCTGCACCGTGGCGTGTTCCCCATCCTCGACGTCGTGCTCGACGAGCAGCAGCGGCACGACGGGCGCGAGCGCTTCGTGCAGCTGGCGCTGGCCGACACCGACCGGCGCGTGGCCGAAGGCAAACCGGTGGCGCCGAGCTTCATGCTCGCCTGCTTGCTGTGGCACGACGTCCTCGACCGCTGGGAGCGCCGCCAGTCGGCCGGCGAGCATCCGTTCCCGGCCTTGCAGGGAGCCATCGACGAGGTGTTCGATGCCCGCGTGGGCGACATCTCCGGACGCGGCAAGCTGGGCGCCGACATGCGCGAGATCTGGATGATGCAGCCGCGCTTCGACAAGCGCGTCGGCAATGCGCCTTACACCCTGGTGGAGCAGCCGCGGTTCCGCGCCGGCTTCGACTTCCTGCGCCTGCGCGCCGATGCCGGCGAAGTGGACGCCGAACTGGCCCAGTGGTGGGAGGCCTTCTCGCAGGCCGACGAGCACCGCCGCCGCCAGCTCATCGAGCAGGCGCGCGAGCAGGACAGCCGGCGCCGCGAGGCGGGCGAGGGAGCGCCCGCTGCGAAGAAGCGACGCCGTCGCCGTCGCAAGCCGCAGGCCGTGGCCACCCCTGCGGCCGACGCCGCCGATGCAGGCTGAGGCGCACGTTCCCCACCCGGGCTCGCACGGCCCGGCCGTGCTTGCCTATGTCGGGCTCGGTGCGAACCTGGGCGATGCCCTGACCACGCTGCGCGAGGCGGTGGCCGCCTTGCGGGCGTTGCCCACCGTCGACGAGGTTCGTGTCTCGCCCGTCTACCGCAGCGCGCCGATCGAGTCGAGCGGGCCCGACTATCTCAATGCCGTCGCCGCGGTGGTGACCACGATGCCGCCGCTGGACTTCCTCGCGCGGTTGCAGGCCATCGAGCAGGCCCATGGGCGGCTGCGGCCTTATCGCAATGCACCGCGAACGCTCGATCTGGACCTGCTGCTGTGGGGACAGGACCGCATCGCACTCCCCGAGCTGGAGGTGCCGCATCCACGGATGCACGAGCGGGCCTTCGTGCTGGCGCCGCTCGCCGATCTCGATCCCGATCTGGTCGTACCCGGTCGCGGTCCGGCCCGGGTGCTGCTCGACGCCGTCCAGGACCAGCGCCTGATCCGCCTGGCGCACTCCCTGGTTCCCGGCGACCCCGCCTGCGGAGTCACTCCATGACGTCTCATGCCCTCGGTGTCTCGGTGCAGACCATCGGCCTGCTCGTCGCCTCCAACGTCTTCATGACCTTCGCCTGGTATGGGCACCTCAAGAACCTCGCTACCGCGCCTTGGTACGTAGCGGCGTTCGTGAGCTGGGGCATCGCGCTGTTCGAGTACCTCCTGCAGGTGCCCGCCAACCGCATCGGCTACTCGAGCGGCGTCTTCTCGCTCGCGCAACTGAAGATCATGCAGGAGGTCATCACGCTCACGGTGTTCGTGCCCTTCGCGATGGTCTACATGAAAGTGCCGTTCAAGTGGGACTTCGTCTGGGCCGGGCTGTGCCTGGTGGGCGCGGTCTACTTCATCTTCCGTTCGTGAGTCCGGCCGGGCGGCGGGGGCGCGGCCCCGAGCTGTCACAATACGGCCATTTTTGCCCCGCGGGCGACCCTCGCGGGCGATGTGCCACACGACCCACACGGTTTCATCATGATCTTCGGCAAGCTGTTGCCTCGCGAGGGCAATTTCTTCGAACTGTTCAACCAGCACGGCGAGAAGATCGTCGAAGGCGCACGGGCCTTCATGGCGATGGTGCAGAACTACTCGGACCCGGCTGAACGCGAACGCTACGCGGTGCAAGTCGATGCGGCCGAGCGCCAGGCCGACAAGATCACCGCGGAGGTCAACCGGCTCCTGCACAAGACCTTCATCACGCCGATCGACCGCGAGCAGATCCATTCGCTGATCAATGCGATGGACGACATCCTCGATCTGCTGCAGGACTCGTCCGAGACCATGTCGCTGTACGACGTGCGGTCGATGACCGAGGAGGTCGAGCGGCTCACGGACCTGAGCGTCAAGTGCTGCGAGCGCGTGCGCCATGCGGTGTCGCTGCTGGCACAGTTGAGCAAGCGCGACGCGGCCGAGGCGGCGATCAAGACTTGCGAAGAGATCGACAAGCTCGAGTCCGATGCCGACCGCGTGATGCGCGCGGCCATGTCCAAGCTGTTCCGCGAGGAAGAGGACGTGCGCGAGCTCATCAAGCTCAAGGCGATCTACGAGCAGCTCGAAGCGATCTCCGACCGCTGCGAGGACGTGGCCAACCTGATCGAGGGCGTCGTCCTCGAGAACTCCTGAGTCGCGCTCCATGGACGCAGTACAGGTCGGCTTCTGGGTCGTCGTGATGCTGGTCGCGCTCGCGATCGCATTCGACTTCATGAACGGCTTCCACGATGCCGCGAACTCCATCGCCACCGTCGTCTCCACCGGGGTGCTCAAGCCGCAGCAGGCGGTGCTGTTCGCCGCCACCTTCAACTTCGTCGCGATCTTCGTGTTCCATCTGAAGGTCGCGGCCACGGTCGGCAAGGGCATCGTCGTGCCGGGCGTGGTGGACCACTATGTGGTCTTCGGGGCACTGATCGGCGCGATCGCGTGGAACGTGATCACGTGGTTCTACGGCATCCCGTCGAGCTCCTCGCATGCACTGATCGGCGGCATCGTCGGGGCCACGCTCGCCAAGGCGGGCTCGAGCGCGCTGATCGGCTCGGGCATCCTCAAGACGGTGGCCTTCATCTTCGTCTCGCCGCTGCTCGGCTTCCTGCTGGGTTCGTTGCTGATGGTGGTCGTCGCACACTTGTTCAGGCGGACCTCGCCGTTGCTGGTGGACAACTGGTTCCGCCGTTTGCAGCTCGTCTCGGCGGGGCTGTATTCGCTTGGCCACGGCGGCAACGACGCGCAGAAGACCATCGGCATCATCTGGATGCTGCTGATCGGCTCGGGCTACGCCGCCGCCACCGACACGGCGCCGCCGACCTGGGTGATCTGGGCGTGCTACATCGCGATCGCGGTGGGCACCATGTTCGGCGGCTGGCGCATCGTCAAGACGATGGGGCAGCGCATCACCAAGCTCAAGCCGGTGGGCGGCTTCTGTGCCGAGACGGGCGGGGCGATGACGCTCTTCCTGGCCACGGGGCTGGGCATCCCGGTGTCCACCACGCACACCATCACCGGCGCCATCGTCGGCGTCGGCTCGACCCGGCGTGCCTCCGCGGTGCGCTGGGGCGTGGCTGGCAACATCGTGTGGGCCTGGATCTTCACGATCCCGGCGTCGGCCTTCATCGCGGCGGTGTTCTACTGGGTCGGCCTGCAGATCTTCTGACGCGCCCGCGCCAAGGGCGGGGCGCTGTCTGCGCCCCGTCACTGGCTGATCTTGCGGGCTTCCTCGATCTGCGTCTCGAAGTAGCGCTGGAAGCCGTAGGCGATGGTCGCCATCAGCACGCCGGCGCCCACCATGAGCGCGACGATCACGCCGATCACCGCGCCCCATCCCGTGCGGTGCTCGGGGCCCTGGGGGTTGTGGCGCGCGTTCCACTTCTCGTCCGGCGTGAGGCCGTAGAGGATCGCGCAGAACATGCCTTGCGCGATCATGAGGCCGAGCAGCGGCACGAGCACCCACGACAGCCGGTCGTCCTGGCCGAACTCGATCATTCGTTGCACACCGATCACGCCCAGCGCAGTGGGCAGCGGGTGCAGCCAACCGAGGATGTCGCGCAGCCCATGCAGGTAAAGGCGGTGCAGCCCCAGGCTGCCTCCGAGGACGGCAATCCAGGTGGCGAGCGTCTTGGACTTGTACGGCCGCGCCGCAGAGCCGGTGGGGAAGGTCGCATTCATGGGAGCGCTACTGTAACGACAACGGCTCCAGCCCGGCGCAAGGAGCCACGCTTGGGCGGTGCGGCTGCACGCTATAATTTCGGGTTCTCAGCGCCGGCTGCCGGGCTTTGCCTCAGGCAGCACGTATCTACGGTGCTGACCTAGCGATCCGGCTGCCGAGCGCCTGTGTGTCTCCTGGTGCATCGCGCCCAACGAGAATTTCGAAGGAAAACATCATGGTCGTGATTCGACTCGCACGGGGCGGCTCCAAGAAGCGCCCGTTCTACAACATCGTCGCTGCCGACTCGCGTCACCGCCGCGACGGCCGCTTCCTGGAGCGTGTGGGCTTCTACAACCCCGTGGCCTCCGGCGCCGCCGAGAAGCTGCGCGTGGCGCACGATCGCGTCGAGTACTGGCTGAGCAACGGTGCGCAGCTGTCGCCCACCGTCGCCCGTCTCGTGAAGGAAGCCAAGGCAGCCACCCCGGCCGCCTGAGCTCGCTTCCACACGCCTGCCTTGATGCCGTGTCCGCCTGGCCTGGCGCAGCCGACGACGAGGTGGCGTGGCCCGACGATGCTGTCGAGGTCGGTCGCATCGTCGACGCCTGGGGGGTGAAGGGCTGGATCAAGGTCCAGCCCTACTCGGCCGATCCTCAGGCCCTGTTTTCCTCACGCCGCTGGTTCCTCCAGCCGCCGAACGGCCCGCGGCCCGCCGCCAAGCCCGGCGCGCCGGCGGCAGGTCCGATTCCCCGCCTGCTCAAGATCACCCACGCCCGTGAACACGGCGACTGGGTGGTGGCCTGTGCGCAGGAATTGCCCGACCGCACTGCGGCCGAGGCGCTCAAGGGGGCGCGGGTCTTCGTGTCGCGCGCCAGCTTTCCGACCGCCGCGCAGGACGAGTACTACTGGGTCGACCTGATCGGTCTGGAAGTCGTCAACCGCGAGGGGGCCGCGCTCGGGCGCGTGACGGATCTGCTGGACACCGGTCCGCACTGCGTGCTGCGCGTGCAGGCCGAAGTGCCCGGCGGCGAAGCGATCGAGCGGCTGATTCCCTTCGTGTCGGCCTACATCGACTCGGTGGATCTGGCCGCCCGCCGCATCGTGGCAGACTGGGGTCTCGATTACTGAGCGCCCCTGCCGGGCGGCCCGCCTGCCACCTCCTGCCCCCTTGCGGGCCGTTCATCTGCCGCTTGCTCGCCCGATGCGATTCGACGTCATCACGTTGTTCCCCGAGCTCTTCGAGCCCTTCCTGACGCAAGGGGTGACGCGCCGCGCCTACGAGAGCGGACAGGTGGACGTGCACTTGTGGCCGCTGCGCGAGCATGCGCTGGACAACTACCGGCGGGTGGACGACCGGCCGTACGGCGGCGGGCCCGGCATGGTGATGCTGGTCGAGCCGTTGGAGCGGGCGTTGGCCGCCGTGCGCGAGGCGCGGCGCGCCTCGGGCGCCCCAGCGGGGCCGGTCGTGTCCTTCTCGCCCGCCGGGCGTCGCCTCGACCAGCGGCTCCTGCGCGAATGGGCATCCGGCGAAGGAGCGATCCTGGTCTGCGGGCGCTACGAGGGCATCGACCAGCGCTTCATCGACCGCCACGTGGACGTGGAACTCAGCCTCGGCGACTTCGTCCTCTCGGGCGGCGAGATCCCGGCACTGGCCCTGCTGGATGGGATCGCGCGGCTGCAACCGGGTGTGCTGAACGACGCCCAGTCGCACGAGCAGGACAGCTTCTCCGACGGGTTGCTGGACTGCCCGCACTACAGCCGCCCGGAGGTGCTCGAGACGGATGAGGGGCCCTTGCCGGTGCCGGCCGTGCTGCTGTCGGGCCACCATGCCCAGATCGCGCGCTGGCGCCGGGAGCAGGCGCTGCGCCTGACGGCCGAGCGCCGGCCGGACCTGATCGAGGCGGCCCGGGCGGCGCGTCTCCTCAGCACCGAAGACGAGCGCTTCTTGGCTCGGCTATAATCGCAGGCTTTTCGATCCTCTACCCGCCCATGGCGGCCGGGGTGAGGCTTGCGGGTGCCCCGGCGGGGCGCCGGCGGCTTCATCCCAGGCAGCCTCTCACAAGCTCTTCGAAGGTTTGCGGCGCGGCACGATCACAGGAGAAACCATGGATCTGATCCGTCAGCTCGAGCAGGAAGAAATCTCCCGGCTCAACAAGAACGTCCCCGAATTCGCCCCCGGTGACACGGTGGTCGTCAACGTCAACGTCGTCGAAGGCAACCGCAAGCGCGTGCAGGCCTACGAGGGCGTGGTGATCGCCAAGCGCAATCGCGGCCTGAACAGCAGCTTCATCGTGCGCAAGATCTCCAGCGGCGAGGGCGTCGAGCGTACGTTCCAGCTGTACAGCCCGCTGATCGCCTCGATCGAAGTCAAGCGCCGCGGCGACGTGCGTCGCGCCAAGCTGTACTACCTGCGCCAGCGCAGCGGCAAGTCGGCCCGCATCAAGGAGAAGCTGGCCTAAAGCCTTCGAAGGCTCCCGGCTTGTCCTTCCCGCAGCCGCCTCGCGCCCACCGCGCAGGCGGCTTTTTCGTTTCGCACCGCCCATGGCATTGATCCTGGACCCGCAGCAAGTGCCCGTCATCGGCGTGGATGCCCACCTGCCGCCGGTGCCGGCCGAGCGCCTGCAACCCGAGCGGTTGCGGGAGCGCTTTCGGGCGCCGCCGGCGTGGCAGCCGGAGGTGAGCGCGGAGCGGCGCCTCGGCGGGCGCGAGCCGGCGCATGCCTCGGTGTTGGTGCCGCTGGTGATGCGCGACGAACTCACCGTGCTGCTGACGCGCCGCACCGAGCACCTGCGCGACCATGCCGGCCAGATCAGCTTTCCCGGCGGGAGGGCCGAGCCGCACGACCCGGACCCCGCCGCCACGGCTCTGCGCGAAGCCGAGGAGGAGGTGGGGCTCGCGGCGGAGCACGTCGAGGTGATCGGGCAGTTGCCGATCTACTCGACCGTGACGGCCTTCATGGTGACGCCGGTGGTCGCTTTGGTCCGGCCCGGGTTCGAGGTGCGCCCCGACCCCTCCGAGGTGGCCGAGGTCTTCGAGGTGCCCCTGGCGTTCCTGATGCAGCCCGCGCACCATCGCCGCCATGCGTTCGAGTTCGCCGGCGACCGGCGCGAGTTCTTCTCGATGCCGTGGGAGCGGCTGCGACCCGACGGCGGCGTCGACCGCTACTTCATCTGGGGCGCCACCGCGGCGATGCTGCGCAATCTCTATCGCTTCCTGGCGGCCTGACCGGCACCCGGCCCGCATGCGAAGGCCGGGCAGTGGCTTAGGCGCGGCCGAGCGCGGCGGCTATGATCCCGGCCATGAGTTTTTTCTCGGTGCTTTTCGCGTTGCTGATCGAGCAGCTCAAGCCGCTGCGGCGAGGCAACATGGTGCATGAGGCCCTGATGGGGTGGGTGCGCTGGACGGGGCGCAACTTCGACGCCGGCAAGGACGTCCATGCCTGGGTCGTGTGGATGGTGACGGCGCTGCTGCCGGCGCTCGCGACCTGGCTCATCTTCTACGCGATCGCGCAGTTCAGCATCTTGCTGGCCTTCGTGTGGAACGTGCTGGTGCTCTACCTCACGCTCGGCTTCCGGCAGTTCAGCCACTACTTCACCGACATCCGCGATGCCCTCGAACGCGGTGACGAGGTCGAGGCGCGGCGCCTGTTGGCCGAATGGCGGCACTTGGATGCGAGCGAGTTGCCGCGTACCGAGCTGCTGAGGCATGTGATCGAGCATTCGCTGATCGCTGCACACCGGCACGTGTTCGGGGTGTTCTTCTGGTTTGTGCTGCTCAGCACGCTGGGCTTCGGCCCGGCGGGGGCGGTGCTGTACCGGATGGCGGAGTTCTCCAGCCGCTACTGGGCCTATCGCAGCCGCACGATCGGGGTGCCGACCAACGCCCGCCTGATGGAGCTGGCCCAGCGCCTGTTCGGCTGGCTGGACCACGTCCCCGCGCGCCTGACGGCCTGCGGGTTTGCGATCGTCGGCAATTTCGAGGAGGCGGTGGACAGCTGGCGCCGGTACGCCGCGCTGTGGCGGTTCTCCAACGACGGCATCATCCTTTCGGCCGCCTCCGGTGCGGTGGGGGTGCGCCTGGGCGGCAGTGCCGCGCCCGGGATCACGCCCGACCGCACCAAGAGCTTCGAGGCCGGCGCGGTGAGCGATGCGGGCGAGGCCGAAGGCTCGACCGGCGGCATGGTGCCCGAGCTGGGGCACCTGCGCAGCATCGTCGGGCTCGTGTGGCGCTCGGTCGTGCTGTGGATGCTGCTGCTGGCGCTGCTGTCGTTGGCCAACTTGATCGGCTGACGCGCCGGCCGCCGCTGGGCTGCGCGGTCTTCAGTACGTCGGCCGGTCCAGCTCCTCGTGGATCTCTCGGTAGATGCGGTGGCGCGAGGCTGCGATGCGTCCCGCCTCCACCGCCGCCAGTACCGCGCAGCCGGGTTCGTGCAGGTGGGTGCAGTTGTAGAAGCGGCACCCCTTGGCGTGGGCCCGGATGTCCGGCATGTAGGCCGCGAGTTCCGCCGGGGCGATCTGGCGCAGGCCGAACTCCTGGAAGCCCGGGGAGTCGATCAGCGCGCTTTCGCGCTCCGAGTCGAGCCAGTACCACTGCGTGGTCGTGGTGGTGTGCCGCCCGGAGTTGAGGGCCTGGGAGATGTCGCCCACTTGCGCGCGGGCGTCGGGCACCATCAGGTTGATCAGCGTGCTCTTGCCGGTGCCCGAGGGGCCGAGCACCAGGGTGGCTTTGCCTTGCAGCAAGGGCGCAAGGCGCGTGCGGGCCGCGTCGGCCTCGGCCTTGAGGCTGGCCTCGATCACCTCATACCCCATCTCGCGGTAGGGCGCGAGGCGCTCGCGTGCAGTCGGGGCCCCGGGCAGGTCCACCTTGTTGAGCAGGATGCGCGCCGGGATGTCGGCGGACTCGGCGGCGATGAGCGATCGGCTGAGCTGCGACTCGCTGAACACCGGCTCGGTGGCCACGAGTACGAGCAGCTGGTCGATGTTGGCAGCGAACGACTTGGTGCGGAAGTCGTCCTGCCGGAAGAGCAGGTTGCGGCGAGGCTCGATGGCCTCGATCACGCCTTCGTCGCCGGTGTTGGAAAGCGTGGCCTGCCAGCGTACGCGGTCGCCGACGACGCAGTCGCTTTTCTTGCCGCGCGGGTGGCAGATGAGCCGGCGCCCGTCGGGCGTCTCGACCACGTAGTGACGGCCGTGTCCGGCCACGACCAGGCCCGTATCCAGTTCGACGTGCTTCACGGTGCAAGAGGGCGGGCGCCGGGTCAGGCCAGCAGCCGGTCCACCTTGGCCGCGCAGATGAAATCGTTGATCGAGATTCCGCCCACCGAGTGTGTGTTGAAGCGCACCTGGCAGCTGTCGTACTTGACGAGCAGATCGGGGTGATGGTCCTCGGCGTGCGCGATCCAGGCGAGCGCATTCACGAAGGCCATGGTTTCGTGGTAGTTGCGGAAGCGGTAGGTCTTCTCGATGGCGCCCTGGTTGAGCGCCCAGCCGGGGGCGGCGGCCAGGTGCGATTGCACCTCGGCATCGCTCATCGGTTGGCCGCCGTCCAGCGGCTGGCATTTGCGGGTGGACAGGTCGTTCATCATCGGGTCCTCGTCGTGAATGCGAAGTTCATCAACCGGTGTGCAGGCGCATCGCGGCCAGCCGCTCCGCGGCAGGCGGGTGCGAATAGTAGAAGCGCACGTACACCGGGTCGGGGGTGAGCGTGGAGGCGTTGTCCTCGTAGAGCTTGAGCAGCGCGGCGGCCAGATCGCGCCCGCTGGCTTGCTCGCAGGCGTAGGCGTCGGCCTGGTATTCGTGACGCCGCGAGAGCGCAGCCATCCAGGGCGTGACGAAGAACATGAACACCGGCCCGGCGAGCATGAAGAGCAGCAGCGCGACCGCGTGGTTGGGCGCGGCGAGGTTCGGCTCCACGCCGAGGCCGGTATAGAACCACGTTTGCCCGCCCAGCCAGCCGAGGAGCGCGAAGCCCGCCAGGCTGAAGGCGAAGATGCCGACCATGCGCTTGAGCACATGCCGGTGGCGGAAGTGCCCGAGCTCATGCGCGAGCACCGCCTCGACCTCGCCGGGCGAGAGCTTGGCCAGCAGCGTGTCGAAGAACACCACCCGCTTGGCGGCCCCCAAGCCGGTGAAGTAGGCGTTGGCGTGCGCGGAGCGCCGCGAGCCGTCCATCACGAACAGGCCCTTCGCCGAGAAGCCGCAGCGCGCCATGAGGGCTTCGACCCGCGAGCGCAGCGCCTCGTCCTGCAGGGGCTCGAACTTGTTGAAGAGCGGCGCGATCACTGTGGGGTACAGCACGAGCACCAGCAGGTTGAAGCCCACCCACACCGCCCAGGCCCACACCCACCACGACGGCCCGGCCGAACCCATGAGCCACAGCATGAGGGCCGCTAGCGGCAGGCCCAGCACGAGGCCGACCAGGGCGGCCTTGAGCAGGTCTGCGAAGAACATGCGCCAGGTCATGCGGTTGAAGCCGAAGCGCTGCTCGATGCGAAAGGTGCTCCAGGCCTCGAAGGGCAGGTCGAGGAGGGCGCCGATGAAGGCGAAGGCCGTCAGCAACGCGAGCTGGTAGACCATGTCGCCCAGGCGCGGCTGCACCGCGTCGCGCACGGCCACGTTGAGCGCGTCCAACCCGCCGAGCAGTGTCCAGCCGAGGACGACGGCGGCTCCCACGGCGGCCGTGAGCATGCCGAAGCGGGTCTTCGCGATGGTGTAGTGCGCCGCGCGCCGGTGGGCCTCGGGGGTGACGGTGCCCACGAAATCAACGGGGACCTGGTCTTGATGGGCCGCCACATGGCGGATCTGGCGGCCGGACAGCCACAGCCGCACTCCCAGCGAGGCGAGCAGGGCGACGGCGAAAAGGCCGGAGAGGATCGCAGATTGCATAGTCCGCAAGTGTAGAAGGCCACGGGCAAGGGGCCCCGAATCGCGGAAAATCCACCCTCTTGCCGGCAGGCGCCGCGAGCCCTCCTCGGGGCTCGTCTCGCACCGGCTCCAAGGAGATTGCATGACAGACCTGACCCCCGTGCCGTCTGCCGAGGCGGGCGGCGACGGCGCCATTCCCGCAGCACTGCCCTATTCGGACCAGAACCTCATCTGGATCGACCTGGAGATGACCGGGCTCGACCCGCTGCGCGACCGCATCATCGAGATCGCCGTGGTCGTGACCGACGCGCAGCTGGCCACGCGCATCGAGGGACCGGTGTTCGCGATCCATCAGAGTGACGAGGTGCTCGATGCGATGGACGCGTGGAACAAGGGCACGCACGGCCGCTCCGGCCTGGTCGACCGGGTCAAGGCCAGCCGCATCTCGGAGGCCGAGGCCGAGGAGCAGGTCATCGACTTCCTCCGGCGCTTCGTGCCCAAGAACGCCTCGCCGATGTGCGGCAACTCCATCTGCCAGGACCGGCGCTTCCTGGCGAACTACATGCCGCGACTGGAGGCCTTCTTCCATTACCGCAACCTGGATGTGAGCACGCTGAAGGAACTGGCCAAGCGCTGGAAGCCGGACGTCGCCGCTTCTTTCAAGAAGGCGCAGAAGCACACCGCATTGGCCGACATTCACGAGTCGATCGATGAGTTGGTCCACTACCGGGAGCAGTTCCTCCAACGCTGATCGCTGGCACCCCGAGCCCGGCGAGGCCGCCGAGAACCCGTGCCTGAGTTGCGGCGCCTGCTGCGCGCGGTTCCGGGTGTCGTTCTACTGGTCCGAGGCGGACGACGCGCCCGGCGGCTGGGTGCCGCACGGGCTCACGGTGCAGGTGTCGCCGCACCTGCGCGCGATGCGCGGCACCGAGGCGGGCTGCGGGCGCTGCGTCGCGCTGGATGGCGATGTGGGCGCGCGCGTGGCCTGCCGCATCTACGCCCGGCGACCTTCACCGTGCCGCCAGTTCGGCCGGCACGGCGAGGGCGGGGACGCCAACCCCCGCTGCAATGCGGCGCGGGCGGCGCACGGACTGCCGCCGTTGCCCGATCCGGTGCAGGTGCACCCCTTGGCGGCTTGAGGTCGATTCCCGGAGGTGGGTGCGAGGGGGCGGGCCGGCCGGACGCCCGTCCTCATGCCCCCGGTCGTCGCTCGTGATTCGCCGCGGCGCCGCTTCCCGTCGCCCAGCGGGCCTGCCACTCGGTGACGGCGCGGCCCAGCAGATCGGGCAAGGGCGCTGGGCGAAGGTGCAGGTCGAGCACCGCGGCCGCGGCGCACAGCGCCTCCACCGGCCGCGTGGCATCGAAGGCCGATGCGCCTGTCTGCTTGGACAGCTTCTCGCCCTGCTCGTCGCGCACCAGGGGCGTGTGCAGGTAGCGGGGTGTGGGCAGGCCGAGCAGCCGTTGCAGGTGGATCTGTCGCGGCGTGTTGTCCGCCAAGTCCTCTCCCCGCACGACGTCGGTCACCCCTTGGGCGGCGTCGTCCACCACCACGGCCAACTGGTAGGCCCACAAGCCGTCGGCCCGCTTGAGCACGAAGTCGCCCACCTCGCGGGTCAGATTCTGAGATTGCGCGCCGAGCCGCCGGTCGGTCCAGTCGATGGCGATGTCCTCCCAGCCCTCGGGCGTACGCCGCGCGGTGAGCGCACGCACGGCCCGGCCGGCGCGCCCCTGCAGCCCGCCGCGGCAGGTGCCCGGGTACACCAGCTCGCCGTGGCGCGGCCGCTCGATCCCCGCATCGGCCAAGGCCTGCAGCACGTCCTTGCGACTGCACGCGCATGGATAGGCCCAGCCGGCTGCGAGCAGGCGGTCCAGCGCAGCTTGGTAGTGCGCTTCGCGGGTGGATTGCCAGACGACCGGTTCGTCGGGGTGCAGTCCGCAGGCCGCCAGCTGGTGCAGGATGACCGCATCGGCCCCCGGCACACAGCGGGGCCGGTCCACGTCCTCGATGCGCACCAGCCAGCGGCCCCCGTGGACGCGGGCGTCCAGCCAGCTGGCGAGCGCCGCCACCAGGGAGCCGGCGTGCAGCGGACCGGTGGGCGAGGGAGCGAAGCGGCCGACGTATCGGGGCATGCGTGATCGTGTGCCGACGCTCAATGGCGCCAGCCGCCGTAACGCTCGAGCAGGGCCGCGCGCGTGGCGGGCCGCTCCAGCTGTTCGATCCACCATTGCAGCGCGAGGCCGGGGCGGCCGGCGCCCCGGGAGGAGGCCGCGACGCTGCCGGTGCGCCAGGCGTAGTAGAGCCGGATCGGGATGCGGGGCCGCGCCACCTCTTTGCGCACCAGGCGCCCCACCTCCACGTGGCCGTGCACCAGCGGCTCGGGCAGGAAGCCGCTGCCCAGGCCGCGCAGGATCGCCTCCAACTTCGACGCCACGCTGGGCACCGTGAGCACGTCCTGCCCGGGCAGCAGGTTCACCGTCAGCGGGCGCAGGCGTTCGGCCGAGTCCGCCACCGCGACCGCCCGGTGGTGCACCAGCAGCTCGTCGGTCAGCGGCTCCGGCGCTTGAGCGAGCGGGTGGTGCGGCGCGACGACGAACACAGGATGGAGGTCGCCCAGCGGCTGCACCGTGATGCCGGCCGGGGCATTCGGTTCGCCCGTGATGCCGAGTGCGAGATCCGCTCGGCCGGTGACGAGCGCCTCCCATGTGCCCGCGAGCACCTCCGACAGCAGGCGCAGCCGGGTGCCCGGCCCTTGCGGCGGGTTGAGTTGGTAGAACGCCTCGCACAGCTCGAAGACGGTGAGGCTCGAGAGGATGCTGTCCACCGCGATCGACAGCTGTGTTTCCCAACCGCAGGCCACGCGCTTGACGCGGTGCGCCACGGCGTCGATCTCCTGCAGCAGCCGCCGGCCTTCGGCCAGCAGTTCCTCGCCGGCGGGGGTGAGACGCGCCTGGCGCGAGCGTCGGTCGAACAGCAGCACGTCCAACGCTTCTTCCAGCTGCCGCACGCTGTAGGTGAGGGCCGACGGCACCTTGCCCAGCTCGCGCGCCGCGGCGGCGAAGCTGCCCGTGCGTGCGATCGCGTCGATCATCGCGAGCGCTTCGGGGGTGAGGGCGTGTCGGCGGTCCGGCATGGGTTCAATTCCGTTGAATGATGCCATCAAGCGCGCGCGCCGGCGCTGGGCCCCGCACTCCCCAAGATGAGAGGGTGCGACAGAAAGGACCACGATGATCACCTTGCGCCGCTCCCTGGAGCGCGGCTACGCCGACCACGGCTGGCTCAAGAGCTTTCACAGCTTCTCGTTCGCGGACTACCACGACCCGGCACACATGGGCTTCGGCAACCTGCGGGTCATCAACGAGGACAGGGTGGCGCCGGGAACGGGTTTCGCCACGCACGCGCACCGCGACATGGAGATCGTCTCCTATGTGCTCGAGGGCGCCCTGGCGCATCGCGATTCGCTCGGCAACGGCGCGGTCATCCGGCCCGGCGAGGTCCAGCGCATGAGCGCGGGCAGCGGCATTCGCCACAGCGAGTACAACGCCGCGGAGCAGACGACGCACTTCCTGCAGATCTGGATCCTGCCTCACACGCCGGGGCTGCCTCCCGGGTACGAGCAGAAGCGCTTCGAGGAAGCCGACAAGCGCGGGCGCCTGCGGCTGGTGGCCTCGCCCGACGCCGCCGAGGGATCGGTGAAGTTGCACGCCGACGCGCGCATGCACGTCGGGCTCTTCGACGGCGAGGAATCCGCCGACATGCCGCTGGATGCGGCGCGCAAGACCTACGTGCACGTGGCGCGTGGCCAGTTGGAGGTCAACGGGATCGCGCTCGGTGCCGGCGACGCCGCCAAGCTCGAAGGCGAGAGCCGCCTGCGGCTGACTGGCGCACGCGCGGCCGAGGTGCTGGTGTTCGACCTGGCGCCTTGATCGCAGCCACGCCGCTGCCCCCGCGCCCAGGGCCGGGCTTCGCCCGAGCAGCCGAAAGGCGCTGCGTGTCGTAGAGTTGGCCTCCATGCAACTGGCCGACTTCAAGATCCTTGCGCTCCTGCCGTGGCAGGACTGGCTCGCGCTGCTCGCGTTCTTTGCCGCCTGGATCGGCTATGCGCTCTTCGCCAAGCGCCGCACGGAGTCCGTGCAGTCGCTCCTGGCCACCACCAACCGCTACCGGCGCGAATGGATGCGACAGGTCACCTACCGCGAGGTGCGGGTGGTGGACGGGGTCGTGATCCAGAACCTCTCGTCCAGCCCGTCGTTCTTCGCCTCGACCACCATCCTCATCATCGGCGGCTTGCTCGCGCTCCTGGGCACGAGCGAGAAGGCGACCGAGTTGGTCAAGGAGATCCCGTTCGCCGCGCGCACCTCGACGCTGGTGTTCGACCTCAAACTGCTGCTGCTCACCGGCATCTTCATCTACGCCTTCTTCCGGTTCACGTGGTCGCTCAGGCAGTACACGTTCGGTGCCCTGATGGTGGCCTCGGCGCCCGACCCTGGCGTCTTCGAGCGCGGCGAGGCCTCGCGCGAGGAGTTTGCCGAGCGCGCCGGGCGCATCGTCGGCATGGCGGCCGAGACCTTCAACGACGGCCTGCGCGCCTACTACATGTCGTTCGCGGTGGTGGGCTGGTTCTTCTCGCCGTGGTGGTTCGCGATCGGCACGGCCGTCGTGGTGTGGATCCTCTACCAGCGCGAGTTCCACTCCGATGTGCTGGCCGTCCTGCGGGCTTAGGAGAATCGGAGGGGCGGGGGCCGGCCGGGCCTAGCCCACCGGCGCCAGGGCCGGGTCCAGCAACTCCCGCTCGTCGAAGACGAAGCAGGCACCGCGAAAGTGCGCGCCGCCTGTCTCCTCGAAGTACCTGAGGATGCCGCCCTCGAGCTGGTAGACGCGCTCGACCCCTTCGCGCTGCATCAGCAGGGCGGCCTTCTCGCAGCGGATGCCGCCGGTGCAGTAGCTCACCACCGTCTTGCCTGCCAGCTCGTCGCGATGTGCGCGCAGGGCCTGTGGAAACTCGCTGAACTTCTCGATGCGCCAGTCGATCGCCCCGTCGAATGCGCCCGCGTCCACCTCGAAGGCGTTGCGCGTGTCGAGCGTGACGACCGGACGGCCCTCGTCGTCGTGCCCTTGCGCGAGCCAGCGCGCCAAGGTGGCGGGCGCGACGGCGGGCGCACGGCCCTGCTCGGGGCGGATCGTGGGGTGGTTCATGCGGATGATCTCGCGCTTGACCTTCACCAGCAGCTTGCGGAAGGGCGCGGCGTCGGACCAGCTCTCTTTGGGCTGGAGGTCGGCGAAGCGGGCGTCGGCCCGCAGCTCATCCACGAAGGCGCGTATCCGCCCGGGCGCGCCGGCCAGGAACAGGTTGATGCCTTCCTCGGCGAGCAGCACGGTGCCCTTGAGTTCGAGCGCGGCCGCGCGTGAGCGGACGCTCTCGCGCAATGCGGCGCAATCGCTCAAGGTCACGAACTTGTAGGCGGAAATGTTGAGCACGCGGTTCACGCGCGGCATTCTAGGCTCCAGCCCCTGCCTACAATCCCCGGCATGGCTTTCGTACACCTGCGCACCCACACCGAATACTCCGTCGTCGACGGCACCTTGCGCATCGACGACATGGTGGCCGCAGCGGCTTCGGATCAGCAGGTCGCGCTCGCCATCACCGACCTGAACAACCTGTTCGGTGCGATCAAGTTCTACAAGGAGGCCCGCGGCAAGGGCGTCAAGCCCCTCATCGGTGCTGACGTGTGGGTCGAACCCGAGGCGGGCGAGCGCCAGCCGAGCCGCTTGCTGCTGCTGATCCAGAGTCGGGAGGGCTACCTCAATCTCTGCGAGCTGCTCGCGCGCGGCTGGACGCAGAACGTGCAGCGTGCGCAGGCGTGCCTCAAGTGGGAGTGGCTGGAGGCGATGAACGGTGGCCTCATCGCGCTGTCGGGCGCGGAGCAGGGGGCCGTCGGCCAGGCGCTCGCGGCCCGCGACCCTCGCCGTGCCGAGGCCGTCGCCCGGCGGCTGGCCGGCATCTTTCACAACCGCTTCTACATCGAACTGCAGCGCTACGGCCAGCCGGGCAACGAGGCCCACGTGCGCGCGGCCGTGCCGCTCGCGGCCAAACTCGGGCTGCCGGTGGTCGCCACCCATCCCGTGCAGTTCCAAACCCCCGAGGACTTCGAGGCGCACGAGGCGCGCGTATGTATCGCCGAAGGCGAGACGCTGGCCAACCCGCGGCGTATCAAGCGCTTCACGCGCGAGCAGTACTTCAAGACGCAGGCCGAGATGGAGGCGCTGTTCGCCGACATCCCGAGCGCGATCGCCAACACGGTGGAGATCGCCAAGCGATGCAACCTCACGCTCGTGCTCGGCAAGCCGCAGTTGCCGGACTTCCCGACGCCCGAGGTCGACGGCCGCCGCATGGCGATGGAAGAGTACTTCCGCTATGCCGCGCACGAAGGCCTCAAAGAGCGTCTGGAGCACTTGTATCCCGATGCCGAGGAGCGCGAGCGGCAGCGGCCGCGCTATGTCGAGCGGCTCGACTTCGAGATCGCCACCATCCTGAAGATGGGCTTCCCGGGCTACTTCCTCATCGTGGCCGACTTCATCAACTGGGCCAAGAACAATGGCTGCCCGGTGGGCCCGGGACGCGGCTCGGGCGCCGGCTCGCTCGTGGCCTATGCGCTGAAGATCACCGACCTCGACCCGCTGCGCTACAACCTGCTGTTCGAGCGCTTCCTCAATCCCGAGCGCGTGTCGATGCCCGACTTCGACGTGGACTTCTGCCAAAGCAACCGCGACCGGGTCATCGACTACGTCAAGGAGAAGTACGGTCGCGAGGCCGTCTCGCAGATCGCCACCTTCGGCACGATGGCGGCGAAGGCGGCATTGCGCGACGTGGGCCGCGTGCTGGGCATGGGCTACGGGCACGTGGACGGCATCGCCAAGCTGATTCCGGCGCCACCGGGCAAGACGGTGACGTTGAAGCGCCCCGGCGACAAGCCCGACCCCGGCCTCATCTACGCGCGCAAGGAGGCGCCCGAGATCGAGGAGCGCGAGAAGAACGAGGAAGAGGTCGCCGAGCTCCTGGCGCTGGCCGAGCGCGTCGAGGGCCTGGTGCGCAACATCGGCATGCACGCGGGCGGCGTGCTCATCGCCCCCGGCAAGATCACCGACTTCTGCCCGCTGTACATGCAACCGGGCAGCGATGCGGCCGTCTCGCAGTACGACAAGGACGATGTCGAGGCCATCGGCCTCGTGAAGTTCGACTTCCTGGGGCTGGCGACGCTCACCATCCTCGAGATGGCCAAGGAGTTCATCGTCCGGCGCCACCCGGACCAGAAGGACTTCGACTTCGCGAAGATCCCCCTCGACGACCGTGCGACGTTCCAACTGCTCTCCGAAGGCAAGACGGTCGCCGTGTTCCAGCTGGAATCACGCGGCATGCAAGGCATGCTGCGCGATGCCAAGCCGAGCGTGTTCGAGGACATCATCGCGCTGGTGGCGTTGTACCGCCCGGGCCCGATGGACCTGATCCCCAGCTTCTGTGCTCGCAAGCACGGCCGCGAGGAGGTCGTCTACCCGCACCCGCTGATGGAGGAGGTGCTCAAGGAGACCTACGGGATCATGGTCTACCAGGAGCAGGTGATGCAGGTCGCCCAGCGCCTGGGCGGCTACTCGCTCGGCGGCGCCGACCTCCTGCGCCGCGCGATGGGCAAGAAGAAGCCCGAGGAGATGGCCAAGCACCGGGTCATCTTCGCCGAAGGGGCGGCCAAGAACGGCATCGACGCGGACAAGGCGAACGAGATCTTCGACTTGATGGAGAAGTTCGCCGGTTACGGCTTCAACAAGTCGCACGCCGCGGCCTACGCGCTGCTGGCCTATCACACCGCCTGGCTCAAGGTGCACTACCTGGCCGAGTTCGTCGCAGCCAACATGAGCGTGTCGATCGACGACACCGACAAGCTCAAGGTGTTCTACGACGACGCGGTGCAGCTGGGCATCCGCTTCGAACCGCCCAATGTCAACACCGGCACCTACCGCTTCGAGCCGGTGGCCGACAAGGTCGTGCGCTACGGCCTCGGGGCGATCAAGGGCACGGGGCAGGGTGCGATCGAGGCCATCGTCCAGGCCCGCGAGGCCGGCGGCCCCTTCAAGAGCCTGTTCGACTTCTGCGGCCGCGTCGACCGCAGCCGCGTCAACAAGCGCGTGGTGGAGGCGCTCATCAAGGCCGGGGCGTTCGACGCCGTGGAGCCGGACCGCGCCCGCCTGCTCGCCAGCATCTCGCTGGCCTTCGAGTACGCCGACACGCAGGCTGCGCACGCGGACCAGGGCGGGCTCTTCGACTTCGGCGACTCGCACGCGTCCTCGACACAAGAGCCCGAGCTCGTGGCCGTGCCGGCGTGGACCCTCAGGGAGCGCCTCACGCACGAGAAGGTGGCGATCGGCTTTTATCTGTCCGGACACCTGTTCGATGAGTACGAGGCCGAGGTGCGGCAGTTCGCCCGCCGCAAGATCGCCGACCTCATCGACAGCCGGGAGCCGCAGCTGCTCGCCGGCATCGTGAGCGACCTGCGACTGGTCAACGGCCAGCGCGGGCGCGTCGCGATCTTCAAGCTCGACGACAAGAGCGACGTGATCGAGGCGGTGGCCAACGACGAACTGCTCGAGGCGCACCGCGATCTGTTCCGCGACGACGAACTGCTGATCGTGCAGGGCAAGGTCCAGCCGGACCGCTTCTCGGGCGGCCTGCGCCTGAACGTGCAGCAGGTCTGGGACCTGGCCGCCGCCCGGTGCCGGTTCGGCAAGTACCTGCGGGTGGCGGTCAACGGCAGTGCCCCGCCGGTGGTCGAACTGGTGCGCCAGCATCCGCCCAAGCGGGTCGAGACGGAGCAGGGCGAGCTGGTCCAGGGCTTGCCGGTGCGGCTCCAACTGTGGCGCGAGGGCTACTGCGGCGAACTGGACCTCGGGGACGAGGGGCGGTTCTTCCCGAGCGACGAGGCGTTGCGCCGCTGGCGGCAAGGAGCGCACGAGTCGCAGGCCGCGATCGTTTACGAGTAGTCACAGCTCGCCGACACCCGGGCGCCCTGGTGGCCCCCGGCCAGGTTACGCTTGGGGATGGGCAACTTTCCCTGCAGTCCATGAAGCGTGTCCTGTTCCTGTCTTCCCTTCTCGCGGCGTCGTTCGCGCCCGCGGCCCACGCCCTCGACGTGGGCGTGTCGATCGCGATCAGCCAGCCCGGCGTCTACGGCCGGGTGGACATCGGCCCTCAGCCGCCGGCCGTGCTCTACCCCCAGCCCGTCGTGATCGCGCAGCCCGTCGCCTACGCCCGGCCGGTGTACATGTGGGTGCCCCCGGGCCACGCGAAGAATTGGGGCAAGCACTGCCACCGCTACAACGCCTGTGCCGTGCCCGTCTATTTCGTGCGCGACGACCCCTACGGCGGCGGCCACCCCCACAAACACAAGCACAAGCATCGCGACTGAGGGCGGGGGCCCGGCGCAGCACCGCCCTGATCCGCGCCGCGGCTCAAGGGCGGGTTTGGGGCCATCGGGCGGTGTTTCTCCGAGGTTTGGCGGCGGGGGTGCTCACTACACTGGCCCGCATGGGAACGCCTCACACCCGCACCGGCCTGATCCTGATGGGCGGCGGCGCGCGCGCCGCCTATCAGGTCGGCGTTCTCCGCGCGATCGCGGAGATCGCCGAGCAGGCCGCCGCTCCCACCACCAATCCCTTCCCGATCATCGCGGGCACTTCGGCGGGCGCGATCAATGCCGCGGGCCTGGCCTGCGGGGCCGACGACTTCGGGCACGCGGTGCGCAGCCTCGACGCGGTGTGGTCGGCGCTGCACGCGGAGCAGGTCTACCGGGCGGACTCGCTGGGCATCCTGCAGACGGGGGCACGCTGGCTGTCGATGCTGTCGCTCGGCTGGCTCATCGCCCGATGGCGCCGGGCGCGGCCGCGCTCGCTGCTCGACAACTCTCCCTTGCACGACCTGCTCGGCCGGCTCATGGACACGCGCCGCATCGACTACGCGCTGCGCCATGGACACCTGCACGCGCTGGCCGTCACGGCGTCGAGCTACGCCTCGGGACACCATGTCACCTTCTACCAGTGCCGCGAGGATATCCAGCCCTGGACGCGCACCCAGCGCCTCGCGGTGCGCACCCGCATCACCCGTGATCACTTGCTGGCCTCGTCGGCCATCCCGTTCGTGTTTCCCGCCGTGCCGCTGGAGATCGACGGCCACATCGAGCACTTCGGTGATGGATCGATGCGGCAGGCCGCACCCATCTCGCCTGCGGTGCATCTCGGTGCGCAGCGGATTCTCGTGATCGGGGCGGGCCGCATGCACGAGCCCGCCGAGCGGCGGCCCGTCTCGGCCGACTATCCCACGCTCGCCCAGATCGCCGGCCATGCGCTGTCGAACATCTTTCTCGACGCGCTCGCCACCGACGTCGAACGCCTGCAGCGCATCAACCACACCTTGAGCCAGATGACCCCCGAACAGCGGGAACGCACGCGGCTGCGGCCGATCGACGTGCTCGTCATCGCGCCCAGCCAGCGGCTGGACGACATCGCCGACCGGCACGTGGGCGCGCTGCCCGCGCCGGTGCGCGCGTTGTTGCGAGGCATGGGCGTCACCAGCCGACCGGGCGACACCCGGGGCGCGGTGCTGGCCAGCTATCTGCTGTTCGAGCCGGAATACGTGCTCGACCTGATCGCGCTCGGACGCGCCGACACCCTGGCGCGGCGTGCCGACGTCGAACGCTTCTTCGGGTGGGAGCGGCCCGCGTCGGCGGCCGGGCACGACAGAGGCCGGCCGGCCGACCGCGAGCCCGCGATGGCCGATCAGCGCGAGTTCGCCGACGGCTGCGCCGACGCCGCCGTGGGCTTCAAGGCGGTGGCCAGCGCGTAACTCGCGCCTTCGATCCTGAGCCCCGCCTGCGACAGCCGGGCGGCGCTGGCCGGCCCGATCCCCGGCACGCGCTGGATGAAGTCGTCCCAGCCGCGAAACGGCCCCTTGCGCCGTTCGTCCAGGATGCGCTGTGTCAGCTTGGGCCCCAGCCCCTTGACCTCGGCCAACTGCACTGCCGTGGCGCGGTTCAACTCCACACGCACGGCACCCGCCGTGTGCCCGAGGCTCCACGGCAAGGCCAGCATCAGCGCAAGAGCCGCGCTGCGGAAGATGGTCATGTGTCGTGCCTCCCTCGGATCTTCGTTGCGGGCACGCCCGCCGTCCGTGCCATCTATCTTAGCCCCCGGGGGCGTGCGCCTCACCCCCTCCACGGGGGTCGCGGCCCGGTTCCGGGCCGCCGAGCACCGCGCCTCAGTCGTCTTCGAGCCGGCGCGGGGGATAGCTGTCCCAACTCTGGCACCCCGGGCACTGCCAGAAGTAGTGCGAGGCCTCGAAGCCGCAGGCGGCGCAGCGATAGCGCTGCAAGGGCTTGGCCGTCTGAGCGACGACCTGGTGCAGCGCCTGGACCTCGTCGGCGGACAGGGGTTGTGCCTGCCGGGCGGTTTCGTCCAGCAGGTGCACCGCTGCCGACACCGAGGGCTGGCGCACGAGTTGGGACGCCAGCCACTCGCGCCGCGCCTGCGCTTGAGGCTCCAGCTGCCGCAACGCCGCGAGCAGGTCCACCGACGGCAGCCGCTCGTACAGCGCCCGCAGCCGCTCGCGCGCCTGCGGGGCCAGTCCTGCGGCTTGGGCACTCGCGGCGTAATCGCAGGCGACGAGGCCGAACGACGCGGGGTTGCTGCCCAGGAGCTCGTTCCACTCCTGCACCGCCTCGGCATGGCGGCCGGCGCGTGCCAGGCGCTGGCCGGCCAACACGAGAGGCCGAGGGGCCTGCGGGGCGGCTTCGCGGGCTCGGCGCAGTGCCTCCTCGGCGGCCGAGGCGTCCCCGCGCGCGTCGGCATCCAGCGCCAACTCGCACCAGCAGTGCGAGATCCGGCTGGCGAAGGAGCCGGCCCCGGCACCCTCGAGCTTCTGCGCCATCTGAATGGCCTTGTCCCACTCCCGCGAGCGTTCGTACAGCGTCAGCAGGGCGAGCCACGCGTCGGTGCGAAAGGCGGTGTCCTCCAGCGCGCGATAGGCCGCCTCGGCCCGGTCGAACAGCCCGGCCTTGAGGAAGTCCTGCGCCAGCGCGTACTGCGCCCGCTCGCGCTCGGCGCGCGGCAAGTCCCCGCGGTTGAGCAGGTGCTCGTGGACGCGCACGGCGCGCTCGTACTCTCCGCGCCGACGAAACAGGTTCCCCAAAGCGAAGTGCAGGTCGGTCGTGTCCGGGTCCTGCTGCACTGCTTCGATGAAGGCATCGATCGCCTTGTCCTGCTGCTCGTTGAGCAGCAGGTTCAGCCCCTTGAAATAGGGGCGAGGCGAAGCACGCTCGTCACGCTGCAACTGGCGCAGGTCGATGCGCGAGGCCAGCCAGCCGAGGGCGAACGCGACCGGCAGCCCGAGCAGCAACCATTGGAAGTCAAAGTCCATCACGCGGGGGCATCAGCGGCTCGGGCGAAGGGGGCGGGGCCGCCTCCCCACGCGCGGGGGTTTCGCCCGTGGTGGAAGCGGAGGCGGCCGGCCGGTGCGATCGCGCGGCGCGGCGATGGCGCCACCAACTGGGCAGCATGGCGAGCGCACCGGCCACACAGCCGAGCGCAAACGCCGCCAACACGACGAACACCATCGGCGCCCGGGACTCGTAGCCGAAGAACCACTTGAGCGCCACTTCGTGCTGGTTGTTCAGCGCGAAGGCGAAGAGCACGAAGAAAAGAAAGGCTCGGAAGAGCCAAACCAGGGCTCGCATCGCGGGCATTCTAGCCTCGCGAGCAGCGCAAGGAGGGGATCGAGAGGCGGTGCGTGGTCGCGGCAGCGACCGCGGCGCGAGATGGCCCGAAGGTGGCCCGAAGGTGGCCCGAAGGTCGCGCTCAGGCGGAAGTGGCCTTGTGCGTCGCCTCGGAAGCGGCGGGAGCCTTGCGCGATGAAGGCTCGTCGGGCTCCACCGGCAGGTGGGCGTCGACCGCCTCGCGCAAGGCCTTGCCAGGCTTGAAGTGCGGCACCAGTTTCTCGGGGATGATCACCTGCTCGCCGGAGCGGGGATTGCGCCCCACCCGCGGCGGGCGGCGATTGATCGAGAAACTGCCGAAGCCCCGGATCTCGATGCGATGCCCACGCGCGAGCGCGTCGGACATCGCGTCGAGGATGGTCTTGACCGCGAACTCGGTGTCGCGGTGGGTCAACTGGCCGAAACGCTCGGCCAGCTGGTTCACCAGATCGGATCGGGTCATATCCTCGACGTGTGATCTCGGGGCTGGGCTTGCCAACGCGGGCTGGATCAGCCGTTGTTCTGCTGGTCGCCGCTCAGCTTGGCCTTCAGCAGCGCGCCCAGGCTGGTCGTGCCGGCCGTCTCGCGATCGGCCGACAGGCGCTGCAGCGCTTCCTGCTGGTCGGCGTTGTCCTTCGCCTTGATCGACAGCTGGATGCTGCGGGCCTTGCGGTCGATGTTGATGATCATCGCCGTGACCTGGTCGCCTTCCTTCAGCACGTTGCGGGCGTCTTCCACGCGCTCGCGGGAGATCTCGGAGGCACGCAGGTAGCCGGTGACGTCGTCGGCCAGCTGGATCTCGGCGCCGCGCGCGTCCACCGTCTTGACCGTGCCGGTCACCGTCGCACCACGGTCATGGACGGCCGTGTAGTTGCTGAACGGATCGGCGTCGAGCTGCTTGATGCCCAGCGAGATGCGCTCGCGCTCGACATCGATGCCCAGCACCACGGCTTCGACTTCCTGGCCCTTCTTGTAGTTGCGCACGGCGGACTCGCCCGGCTCGTTCCAGGACAGATCCGACAGGTGCACCAGGCCGTCGATGCCCGAGGCCAGGCCCACGAACACGCCGAAGTCGGTGATCGACTTGATCGGGCCCTTGACGCGGTCGCCGCGCTTGAAGTTCTGCGCGAACTCCTCCCAGGGGTTGGGCTTGCACTGCTTCATGCCCAGGGAGATGCGGCGCTTGTCCTCGTCGATCTCCAGGACCATGACCTCGACTTCCTCGCCGAGCGTCACCACCTTGGAGGGGGCGACGTTCTTGTTGGTCCAGTCCATCTCGGAGACGTGCACCAGGCCTTCGATGCCAGGCTCGATCTCGACGAACGCGCCGTAGTCGGCGATGTTGGTGACCTTGCCGAACAGGCGCGTGCCGGCCGGGTAGCGGCGCGAGACGCCGACCCAGGGGTCGTCGCCCATCTGCTTGAGGCCCAGCGAAACGCGGTTCTTCTCGGCGTCGAACTTCAATACCTTGGCCGTCAGCTCCTGGCCGACTTGCACCACCTCGCTGGGGTGGCGCACGCGGCGCCAGGCCATGTCGGTGATGTGCAGCAGGCCGTCGATGCCGCCCAGATCCACGAACGCGCCGTACTCGGTGATGTTCTTGACCACGCCGTGCACGATGGCGCCTTCTTGCAGCGTCTCGAGCAGCTTGGCGCGCTCTTCGCCCATGGAGGCCTCGATCACCGCACGACGGCTGAGCACGACGTTGTTGCGCTTGCGGTCGAGCTTGATGACCTTGAACTCCATCGTCTTGCCCTCGTAAGGCGTCATGTCCTTGACGGGGCGGGTGTCGATGAGCGAGCCGGGCAGGAAGGCGCGGATGCCGTTGACGAGGACGGTCAGGCCGCCCTTGACCTTGCCGGAGACGGTGCCGGTGACGAAATCGCCGGATTCGAGCGCGCGCTCGAGCTGCAGCCACGAAGCCAGACGCTTGGCCTTGTCACGCGACAGGATGGTGTCGCCGTAGCCGTTCTCGAGCGACTCGATCGCCACCGAGACGAAGTCGCCGACCTGGACTTCCAACTCGCCCTGGTCGTTGCGGAACTCGTCGATCGGGATGTACGCCTCGGACTTGAGGCCGGCGTTCACCACCACGTAGTTGTAGTCGATGCGCACGACTTCGGCGGTGATCACCTCACCGGAGCGCATTTCACCGCGCTTGAGCGATTCCTCGAACAGGGCGGCAAAGGACTCCGACCCTTGGGTGGCGGTTTGGGTTTGAGACATTCAGGTTCCTAAGGTGCCAGCACCGCTGGCGGGGTCAATCGCAACCGGGAGGCTGCGGGTCAGGTTGCAGATCCGGCCCCCGGATGTGCCGCGCGGCACGGGAGGGCGGAAGGCCGGGCCCAATCTCGCGAACGTCGGGGGCGGGGCGGGCCGCCCGGGCGTGGGCACCCGCGCAAGGCACCCTTCAGAACGGCCGACGCGCCTGCCACCAGGCCAGCACCTGCTGCACCGAAGCCTCGATGCTGAGCGCGGAGTTGTCCAGCGACCTCGCGTCTTCGGCAGGTTTGAGCGGTGCGGTGGCGCGGTTGCGATCCCGCTCGTCGCGCGACTCCAAATCCTGGCGAAGGTGGTCGATGTTAGCCGAAAACCCCTGAGAAATCAATTGCTTATGCCGGCGCTCGGCGCGCGTGGCGGCTGGGGCGGTCAGGAAGACCTTGAGGGCGGCGTCGGGGAAGACGACAGTGCCCATGTCGCGTCCGTCGGCCACCAGACCGGGGGCCCGCCGGAACGAGAGCTGCAACGCGTGCAGCGCCCGGCGCACCGCGGGGTACGCGGAGATGCGCGAGGCCGCCAGGCCGATCTCCTCGTGTCGGATGCGCTCGGTGATGTCCTCGCCGGCCAAGAGGATGCGGGGGGGATCGAAGCGCAGGGGGAGCTGGGCCGCAACGGCCGCGACCGCGTCCTCGTCCGCCAGGTCCGCGTGCGCGTGCAGCGCCGCCAGTGCCGCGCTTCGGTAAAGGGCACCCGAGTCGAGGTAGTGGTAGCCCAAGGCAGCCGCCACCCGGCTGGCGAGCGTGCCTTTGCCCGACGCCGTCGGCCCGTCGATGGTGATGACCGGCACGTCGGACGCGTCCGCCTGCACGACGGCGAAGAAGGTCTCGAAGTAGTCCGGGAAGGTCTTGGCCACGCACTTGGGGTCGAGGATGCGCACCGGCACGCGCTGCCCGGCCAAGGGGTTGAAGGCCGCGAGCGAGAAGCACATCGCCACCCGATGATCGTCGTAGGTGTGGATGGCCGCGGGCTTCCAGTGCTGCGGCGGGGTGATACGCAGCCAGTCCGCGCCTTCTTCGACCTGAGCGCCGAGCTTGGCGCACTCGGCGGCCATCGCGGCGATGCGGTCGGTCTCCTTGACGCGCCAGCTTGCGATGTTGCGCAGCGTGCAAGGCCCGTCGGCGTAGAGCGCCATGACGGCCAGCGTCATCGCTGCGTCCGGGATGTGGTTGCAGTCGAGGTCGATCGCACGCAGCGGCCAGGCACCGCGCGACACTTCCAGGCAGTTGGGCCCGCGCCGCACGCGCGCGCCCATCGCCTCGGCAGCCTCGACGAAGCGGATGTCGCCCTGGATGGAGCCCTCGCCGACGCCCTCGATGCGCACGGGCGCAGCTTCCGTGGCTGCCAGCGCGCCGAGGGCCACGAAGTACGATGCCGAGGAGGCGTCGCCCTCCACATGGATCTCGCCCGGCGAACGGTAGCGGCTGTCCGCGGGGACGACGAAGCGCTGCCAGCCGTCGCGGGCCACCTCGATGCCGAAGCGGCGCAGCAGGTTGAGCGTGATCTCCACGTAGGGCTTGGAGATGAGTTCGCCCTGCACCTCGACGGTGATCTCGCGCCCGGCGCTGGCCAGGGGCAGGGCGAGCAGCAAGGCGGTGAGGAACTGGCTGGAGACATCGCCGCGCACCCGGATCGGCGCGTCGATACGCAGCGCCCCGCCCGCCAGGCGCAAGGGCGGATAGCCTTCCTGCCCCAGATACTCGATGTCGCAGCCGATCTGGCTCAGCGCGTCGACCAGATCGCCGATGGGGCGCTCGTGCATCCGGGCCACACCGCTCACCTCGAAGCGGCCGCCCTCCTGCGCGGCCAGCAGCGACAACGCGGCGGCCAAGGGGCGCATCGCCGTGCCGGCATTGCCGAGGAAGAGCGAGGCCTCGCGCGTGTGCAGGCGCCCGCCCAGCCCGGTGACGACGCACTCGACGCCCTCCCGCCGCACCTCGCAGCCGAGCGTGCGCAGGGCTTCGATCATCACCCGCGTGTCGTCCGAGTCGAGCAGGTCGTGGATGCGTGTGGTGCCCTCGCTCAACCCGGCGAGCAGCAGCACGCGGTTGGAGATGCTCTTGGAGCCCGGCAGACGGACGGTGCCGGAGGCCGCGCGCAGCGGCGGCAGGTCGAGGAACGGGATCGCGTACATGCGGTCGGTGAGGAACTCAGCGCAGCGCGCCGGGCTTGGGCGTGTTCATCTGCCAGCCCGCGCGCGCTTCCGAGGCACTGCGGATCAGATCTTCCAGCGCCTCGGCATTGCCGCTGCGGATGACATGCTCGAGCGCATCGAGCGTGTGCCGGAAGCGCATCGACTGCTTGAGGACTTCCTCGCGGTTGGCGAGCAGGATGTCGCGCCAGACGGCCGGGTCGCTCGCCGCGATGCGCGTGAAGTCACGAAAACCGGGGCCCGCCAGCGAGAGAAAGTCCTTGCCCGCCGGCTGCTTGGCGATCGAGCTGAAGTAGGCGAACGCCAGCAGGTGGGGCAGGTGGCTCACGGCGGCGAAGGCCGCATCGTGGTTCTCGGGGCTCATCTTGAGCACCTGGCAGCCGATGGCCGCCCATACATCGGTGGCCTTTTGCACCAGCTGCGGGTCGGTTTGCGCCAGCGGCGTGAGGATCACCTGCCGGCCGGCGTAGAGCATCGCATCGGCGTGTTCGACGCCGGCCACCTCCTTGCCCGCGATCGGATGCGCCGGCACGAAGGACGCGACGCGGTCCTTCAACACCCGGCGGGCCGCATCGACCACGTCCCGCTTGGTCGAGCCCACGTCCATGAACAGCACGCCGGGCTCCACCAGGTGGCGGATGGCCTTGAAGGTGGCTTCGCTCGCCGCCACGGGGACGGAGATCAGCACGATGTCCGAGCCGCTGACGGCCAGCAGGGCCGACTCGGCCGCGGTGTCGATCACGCCCAGGCGCTTGGCCTTCTCGGTGGTGGAGGGGGACTTGCTGTAGCCGATGACCCGTCGCACCAGGCCCGCGCGCTTGAGCGCCAGCGCGAAGGAGCCGCCCATGAGGCCACAGCCGATGACCGCGAGTTGGTTGAACATCTCGGCGCCCGCGCTCCGGTCAGTGCACATCCACCGGATAGGTGCCCAGCAGCTTGAAGAAGGCGCACGCGTCTCGCAGCTCCTTGAGCGCCTGCGCCACGTGCGGCTGGTCCGGATGGCCCTGGATGTCGATGTAGAAGTAGTACTCCCACTGGCCGGAGCGCGCCGGGCGGGACTCGAAGCGCGTCATCGACACCCCGTACTGCTTGAGCGGCACCAGCATGTCGTGCACGGCGCCCGGGCGGTTCACGACCGACACCACCAGACTCGTGCAGTCGTGGCCCGACGCCTTCGGTTGCGGATGGCGGTCGGGGTGCGTCACGATGGCGAAGCGCGTGCGGTTGTGCGGGTCGTCCTGGATCGCGGGCGCCACGACATGCAGGCCGTATTCGCTGGCCGCACGTTCGCTCGCGATGGCGGCCAGGCTCGGGTCCTCGCTGGCCAGGCGCGCGCCCTCGGCGTTGCTCGCCACGGGGCGGCGCTCCACCTGCGGCAGATGGTTGCTCAGCCACAGGTGGCACTGCGCCAAGGCCTGCGGGTGGGCGCACACGGCGGCGATGCCCTCCAGCCCATTGTGCTTGCGCAGCAGGTTGTGGCGCACGTACAGGCTCGTCTCGCCGATGATGAAGAGCGGCGTGGTGAGGAACAGGTCGAGCGAGCGGGCCACCACGCCCTCGGTGGAGTTCTCCACCGGCACGACGCCGAAGTCCGCCGCACCCGCCGTGGTGGTGCGGAACACCTCGTCGATGCTGGCACAAGGCACCCGCACGATGGACGAGCCGAAGAAGCCGAGCGCGGCCAGCTCGCTGAAGGTGCCCGCGGGCCCCAGGTAGGCGACGCGCGTGGGGGTCTCGAGTGCGCGGCACGCCGACATGATCTCGCGCCAGATCGGAGCGACCGACTCCGTCTTCAGCGGCCCCTGGTTCACCGCCTTCAGCCCGTCGATGACCTGGGCCTCGCGCTCGGGGCGAAAGACGACCGAGCCCTCCTTCTTCTTGATCTCTCCGACCGCCTGGGCGAGCGAGGCGCGCTTGTTGAGCAGCGCCAGCAGTTCGCGGTCGACGGCGTCGATCTGGCGGCGCAGCGCGAGGAGATCGTCGTCGAGGGCCGGCACGGAAGGGGGCAGGGGCGTATCAGCCATGAGCAGCCGCAAATTCTCGCATGTAGTCCACCAGCGCTTGCACACCCTCGACCGGCATGGCGTTGTAGAGGCTGGCGCGCATGCCGCCCACGCTCTTGTGGCCTTTGAGCTGCAGGAGCCCGCGCTCCTTGGCGCCGGCGAGGAAGGCCTCGTTCAAGCGATCGTCCGGCAGGAAGAACGGCACGTTCATGCGCGAGCGGCAGCCTGGGGCCACGTTGTTGACGTAGTAGCCCGAGCCGTCGATGTGCCCGTAGAGGAGTGCGGCCTTCGCGACGGCGCGCCGCTCCATCTCGGCCACACCGCCTTGGCGCTTGAGCCACTGGAACACCAGGCCCGCGATGTAGATGGCGTAGGTCGGCGGCGTGTTGTACATCGAGCCGTTGTCGGCCACGATGCGGTAGTCGAAGGCCGAGGGGCAGACCGGCAGGGCGTGGCCGAGCAGGTCCTCGCGCACGATCACGATCGTGAGCCCGGCCGGGCCGATGTTCTTCTGTGCGCCCGCAAAGGCCAGCCCCACGCGCGACCAGTCGATCGGCCGCGAGAGGATGTGCGAGGAACAGTCGATCACCAGCGGCGCTCGGCTGCCCAGCGCGGCCAGGTCGGGCAGTTCGTGGAACTCCACGCCGTGGATCGTCTCGTTGCTGCAGATGTGCACGTACGAGGCCTCCGGGCTCAGCCGCCATTGGGCCGGCGAGGGCAGCGAGGTGTGCTTGTCGGACTCGTTGCTTGCGGCGAGCCGGGCCTCGCAATAGCGCTGCGCCTCCTTGTACGACTTGGCCGACCAGGAGCCGGTGACGACGAAGTCCACCACGCCCCCGCGCGAGAGGTTGAGCGGCACGATCGCGTTCTCGCCGATCCCGCCGCCTTGCATGAAGAGCACCTTGAAGTGCGCGGGCACTGCCAGCAGTTCGCGCAAGTCGGCCTCGGCCTGGGCGATGATGGCGCCGAACTCCCGGCCCCGGTGGCTCATCTCCATCACGCCCATGCCGCTGCCATGCCAGTCGAGCATCTCGGCCGCGGCTTGTCGCAGCACCTCCTCGGGCAATGCGGCCGGGCCAGCGGAGAAGTTGTAGGGACGGCGCTCCATGTCGTGTCTCGCGCTCACTTCTTGGGTTTGTCGGCGGATGCCCCCGAACCGGCGGCCGGCGGGCTGTCGGGCAGGCCCAGGTGTTTGCGCATGGCCGCTTGCAGTTGGCGGATCTTGGGCTCGACCGTCGGCTTGGTCTCGTCCACCAGCTTCTGCAGCAGGCTTTGCTGGACCTCCGGCAGCACTTCCTGGTACTTGCGATAGGCCGGCGACTCCAACCAGGCGATGACCTGCTTGAGCTCGTCTTCGGTCATCTTCTGTTCGAGCGCGGCGCCCAGCGTGGTGGGCAGCAGCTTGACGGCGCGATCGCGGATCAGGGGCGTGGTCTCGTCCAGGTACTTCTTGACCTCGGCCTCGATGTTCCTGGCGGCCTGCTGCCGCTTGGCCTCCGGCACCTGGGGCAGCACGCGGGCGGCTTCGGCCATCAACTGGTTGGCCGGCTGGCTCGCGAGGTTGCGAGCGATACCGTCCACCGCGGGCTGCTGCAGTTCCAGCAGCCGCTGCACGAGTTCCTTCTTGGTCTCGGCGGCGTGGGCGCCGAGCGCCAGGGCGGAAAGGGCGGTGGCGAGGAGAAGATGGCGAATTCGGATCATGCAGGGCTCCCTGTGCTCGGTGTGTGGAACATCGTGGACGGGCCGGTGCATGGCGCACCAGACCGTCCAGGCTCCACTATCTCAAACTAGTGGGACTCCTGCCCGTTCGGGTCTTCTTCCGGCCCTTCCGGATCGGCGGCCTTGTCGGCCGCGTCGTTCTCGACGATGCGCTGCAGCCCGCTGAGCTTGGAGCCGTCATCCAGCGCGATGAGCGTCACGCCTTGCGTGGCCCGGCCCAACTCGCGGATCTCGCTGACGCGCGTGCGCACGACCACGCCCCGGTCGGTGATGAGCATGATCTCGTCGCTCGGACGCACCAGGGTCGCGGCCACCACCTTGCCGTTGCGCTCGCTTTGCTGGATGGCGATCATGCCCTTGGTGCCCCGGCCGTGGCGCGTGTACTCGACGATGGGGGTGCGCTTGCCGTAGCCGTTCTCGGTGGCGGTGAGCACGCTCACCCGCGTGGCCGGGTCTTCCATCGCGTGGGTGTCGTCCTGGTCGGCCACCAGCATGGCGATCACGCTCTGGCCCGGCTCGAGGGACATGCCCCGCACCCCACGGGCCTGGCGGCCCATCGGCCGCACGTCGTTCTCGTCGAAGCGTACGGCCTTGCCGCCGTCGGAGAACAGCATCACGTCGTGCTTGCCGTCGGTCAGCGCGGCGCCGATCAGGTAATCGCCTTCGTCCAGGTCGACCGCGATGATGCCCGCCTTGCGCGGGTTGCTGAATTCGTCGAGAGCGGTCTTCTTGACAGTGCCCTGCGCGGTGGCCATGAACACGTAATGGTCGGCCGGGAAGCTGCGGAACTCGCCGGTCAGCGGCAGCACGACGGTGATCTTCTCCTCGGGCTGCAGCGGGAACATGTTGACGATCGGCTTGCCCCGGCTGGTGCGGCCGCCTTGCGGCACCTCCCACACCTTGAGCCAGTAGACCCGGCCGCGGTTGGAGAAGCACAGGATGTAGTCGTGCGTGTTGGCGATGAAGAGCTGGTCGATCCAGTCATCTTCCTTCGTCGCCGTGGCCTGCTTGCCGCGCCCGCCGCGACGCTGGGCGCGGTACTCGCCCAGCGGCTGGCTCTTGATGTAGCCGGCATGGCTGAGCGTCACCACCATGTCCTGCGGCGTGATCAGGTCCTCGGTGTCGAGCTCCTGGGCGTTGTGCTCGATCACGCTGCGACGCGCGCCCAGCTTGGTCTGGCCGAACTCCTGTTTGAGCGCGGTCAGCTCCTCCGAGATGATGGCCGTCACCCGCTCGGGCTTGGCGAGGATGTCCAGCAGGTCGGCGATCTGGGTCATGACCTCCTTGTACTCGCCGATGATCTTGTCCTGCTCCAGGCCGGTCAGGCGTTGCAGGCGCATCTGCAGGATTTCGCTGGCCTGGTCGTCCGAGAGGCGATAGAGTCCGTCGGCCTGCAGGCCGTACTGCGAGGGCAGGCCCTCGGGGCGGTAGGCGGCACGCCCGCCCGGCGTGTCGGCCTCGGCGCGCGCGAGCATCTCGCGCACCAAGGAGGAGTCCCAGGCGCGGCTCATCAGCTCCTGCTTGGCGATGGGTGGCGTCGGCGAGTTCTTGATGATCTGGATGAACTCGTCGATGTTCGCCAGCGCGACGGCCAGACCCTCCAGCACATGGCCGCGCTCGCGGGCCTTGCGCAGCTCGAACACCGTGCGGCGGGTGACGACTTCGCGGCGGTGCTCGAGGAAGATCTCCAGCAGGTCCTTGAGGTTGCAGAGCTTAGGCTGGCCGTCCACGAGGGCGACCATGTTGATGCCGAAGGTGTCCTGCAACTGCGTCTGCTTGTACAGGTTGTTGAGCACCACCTCCGGCACTTCCCCGCGCTTGAGCTCGATCACCACGCGCATGCCGGACTTGTCCGACTCGTCCTGGATGTGGCTGATGCCCTCGATCTTCTTCTCATTGACGAGTTCGGCGATCCGCTCCAGCAGGTTCTTCTTGTTCACCTGGTAGGGGATCTCGTCGATGATGATCGCTTGGCGCGCGCCCTTGTCGATCTCCTCGAAGTGGCACTTGGCGCGCATGACGACCTTGCCCCGGCCGGTCCGGTAGCCCTCCCGCACGCCGTTGAGGCCGTAGATGATCCCGGCGGTCGGGAAGTCGGGCGCCGGGATGATCTCCATCAATTCGTCCACCGAGGCCTGCGGGTTCCGCAGCAGGTGCAGGCAGGCGTCGACCACTTCGTTGAGGTTGTGCGGCGGAATGTTGGTGGCCATGCCCACTGCGATGCCGGCCGAGCCGTTGACCAGCAGATTGGGCAGCAGCGTCGGCAGCACCAGCGGCTCTTTCTCGGAGCCGTCGTAGTTGGGACCGAAATCGACCGTTTCCTTGTCGATGTCGGCCAGCATCTCGTGCGCGATCTTGGCCAGACGGATCTCGGTGTATCGCATGGCCGCCGCGTTGTCGCCGTCCACCGAGCCGAAGTTGCCCTGGCCGTCCACGAGCATGTGGCGCAAGGAGAAGTCCTGCGCCATGCGCACGATCGTGTCGTAGACCGCGCTGTCGCCGTGCGGGTGGTACTTACCGATCACGTCACCGACGATACGGGCCGACTTCTTGTAGGGCCGGTTCCAGTCGTTGTTCAGTTCGTGCATCGCATAGAGCACGCGCCGATGCACCGGTTTCAGGCCGTCGCGGGCGTCGGGCAGGGCTCGCCCCACGATCACGCTCATCGCGTAATCGAGATAGGAGCGGCGCATCTCCTCTTCGAGGCTGATAGGGAGAGTCTCTTTGGCGAACTGCGTCATGCGGGCGGAAATGGCGGTAGGCAGGCAGCGGGATTGCTGGCTGCATGGCGCCGCTGGGGCGGCGATCGTCAGGCGGCGCCCGAGGGTGGGAACCCGGGCGACGGACCTCCGGCCGACAGGACGCCAAAAGCGACCATTCTAATCGGGGGCAGTTGTGGTGACTCAGCAACATCGAGGATCGGTCGAAGGAAGGCGATAGACAAAAACTTGTCCATGTGACGTGCTATGGCACAATGAATCGTCGGGACCGAAACGCGCGAGTTACGGCGTGTTTCCTTCGATCCGTCTGTTTTTGAATGGACGCTACGCAGCCTGTCTGCGGCTTTTCTTGAGAGGAGAAACATGAACAAACTGAACAAAGTGGCGATGCTGTTTGCCTCGGCCGCACTGGCTTCCGGCGCGCTCGCCCAGTCGGTCGACAACTGGCGTAACAGCGATGGCAACGTCTGGAAGAACGGCACCAACGAACTGTGCTGGCGCAATGCCACCTGGACGCCCGCCACGGCCGACCAGAACTGCGACGGCGCCCTGAAGCCCGCTGCCGCTCCGGCTCCGGCCCCCGCGCCCGCCCCGGCGCCCGCTGCGGCGGCTCCCGCTCCGGCGCCGGCTCCGGCCCCCGCGCCCGCTGCCCCGACGAGCGAGAAGGTCACCTTCGCCGCCGACACTTTCTTCGACTTCGACAAGGCCGTCCTCAAGCCCGAGGGCAAGGCCAAGCTCGATGACCTGGTCAGCAAGATGCAGGGCATCAACCTGGAGGTCGTGATCGCTGTCGGCCACACGGATTCGATCGGCTCCGATGCCTACAACCAGAAGCTGTCGGTGCGCCGCGCCGAGGCCGTGAAGGCCTATCTGGTGAGCAAGGGCATCGAGAAGAACCGCGTCTACACCGAAGGCAAGGGCGAGAAGCAGCCCGTCGCCGACAACAAGACCTCCGAAGGCCGCGCGAAGAACCGTCGCGTGGAAGTGGAAGTCGTCGGCACGCGCACCCGCCGCTGATCCACGGTTCAGGCTTCAGCGGCCCCTTGGCCGCCGAGGCAGGCCTCGGAACCCCGCTGCGGCGGGGTTTTTTATTGCCCGCCCGCCCCTGCAGTGACCGCGAGGGCCGGGCCGCAGGCGCTACCATTACGGGATGTCTCAGACCCTCAACGCAGATCCCCAGGAACTGGCGAAATTCAGCGAACTGGCCCACCGTTGGTGGGACCCGGAGAGCGAATTCAAGCCTTTGCACCGCATCAACCCGCTGCGCCTGGACTGGATCGACAGGCTGGCCACGCTCAAGGGCAAGCGCGTCGTGGATATCGGCTGCGGGGGCGGCATCCTCTCGGACGCCATGGCGCGCCGGGGCGCCGCCGAGGTGCTGGGCATCGACCTGTCCACCAAGGCGTTGAGCGTGGCCCGCCTGCACGCGATGGAAGCGGGGACGCCCCACGTGGAATACCGCGAGGTGTCGGCCGAAACGCTGGCGGCCGAGCGCCCCGGTGAGTTCGACGTCGTGACCTGCATGGAAATGCTGGAGCACGTGCCTCAGCCGGATTCGGTGGTCCGCGCAGCCGCTGCGCTGGTCAAACCCGGAGGGTGGGTATTCTTTTCGACGATCAATCGCAACCCCAAATCGTTTCTATTTGCGATCGTCGGAGCCGAATATGTATTGCGCCTGTTGCCGCGCGGCACGCACGAATATGCCCGATTCATTCGCCCCAGCGAATTGGCGGGTTGGAGTCGCGCGGCGGGTCTGGACTGGGTGCAGACCCGCGGGCTGGAATACAACCCGTTGACCGACCGCTATTGGCTGTCGGACGACGTGAGCGTGAATTACCTCGTGGCATGTCGCAAGCCGTGATGCGGACCGCCCGATGGAGGCCCCCGCAGCCCGTGGGCGCGGTGCTGTTCGACCTGGACGGTACGCTGGCGGACACCGCGCCCGACCTGGCTGCGGCAGTCAACCGGATGCGGGTGCGCCGAGGGCGCGACGCCCTGCCTTTGGAGCTGCTGCGCCCGGTCGCTTCACACGGGGCTCGCGGGCTGCTGCGGGTGGGCATGGACGTGGGGCCGGAGCACCCGGACTTCGAGGGGCTCAAACGCGAGTTCCTCGACGAGTACGAGCGCGCGCTGGCCGTGCACACCCGCCTTTTCGATGGCGCGTCGTCGCTCCTCGACGCGCTGGAGCGGGCTGGCGTGGCGTGGGGGGTGGTGACGAACAAGGTGATGCGTTTCGCCGCTCCGGTGCTTGAAGGCCTGGGCCTCGCCGCGCGCGCGGGCGTGCTGGTGGGCGGAGACACCACGCCTCATCCCAAGCCGCACCCGGCACCTTTGCTGGAGGCGTGCCGCCGGCTCCAGGTCCCGGCACACCGGGCGGTGTACGTGGGCGATGACCTGCGCGACGTGCAGGCGGCGCGGGCGGCGGGGATGCCGGCGATCGCGGCGCGCTATGGCTACCTCGGCGATGGAGAGCCGATCGAACGCTGGGGAGCCGATGAGATCATCGACCACCTGGAAGAACTCGTGACGTTGTTGCACATCAAGCCCTCTTGAAGCAGGGCGAAGCGGCTCCACCTACAATGGCGACTCAAGGGGCCGACCTGGTTTCGACGTGGGTGCGGAATCAGTGCGGTGCATGCCGAGCACCAGTTCGCTCGTAAATCCACTGGAACAAGTTAACTGCGAACGACGAACGTTTCGCCCTCGCCGCTTAAACACCGGTGAGCCTCGCAACGGTTGGCCGATGGGCCGGGCCCGCAAGGGCTGCGAGGTCATTCACATCGGCTGGTACTGCGCCGGGTCACACGGCTCAGTACGAGATCCAGTGACTGGCGGCTTGGGTAGCGTGCTGCTGCGCGACCCAGCCGTGAGACTCAAATCAGACAGCTAAGCATGTAGATCTGCCTGAGGATGGCTTGCGGACGCGGGTTCGATTCCCGCCGGCTCCACCAACCGCCTGAAACCCGACCCCTCTCGGTCGGGTTTCTTTTTGCGCAAAGCGCGCGTGTGGGCGCGGTGTTCGCATGTGGCCTCGCGAGCGGCTCAGCCAGAAAGCGGCCTTTCAGGCCCGGCCGGCGCCTCTCTGTTCCGCACGCCAGTGCTCAGCGCTGCCAACCGTAGGTCCAGAACGCATCGTCGGCGCCCGGGCGCTTCAGCCGCTGCCAGCCCAGCGCATCGAAGAAGCCTTGCGCCTGCGGGTTGTCCTCGGCGACATAGGCGCGCCAGCGGTGGCGGGTCTGCATCGCGGGCAGCGCGAGCAAGGCGTGCAAGGCGCGCCTTCCCCAGCCTTGGCCGCGGCGCGTCGGATCGACGGCGACGTCGGTGATGACCCAGGCGTCGTGCTCGGCATCCGGGGTGAGGCCGATGACAGCGACGAGGGCGCCGTCGGCGAGCACCGCCCATTGCTCGCCCTCGGTGTCGGCCAGCACGTGCGCGAGCCATTCATCGTCCATGGGGCCCAGGTGCCGGTCCAGCAGTGGATCGGCGTACCAGCGCCGGTAGACGACGAAGTCGTCGGCCTGGAAGCGCCGCACGTTCAAAGTGGAACAGACAGCGTCGCGTTCGGTCATCCCTCGATCCCGATCTGGATCTCGATGCGGTTGGCGGGGGACTCGGGGCCGTGCCAGGCGTGATAGATCTCGCGGCTTTCGCCGCTCGTGCGCAGGCCCGCCTGGGCGATGGCTTGCAGCAGCGGTTGGTAGCCGCGGGTGAACAGTTCGGCCAGCGGCCCCTCATGGATCCGCCGCACACAGCGCAGCGCGGGCAGCAGGGGCAGGTCACCGCCCGTGGCCGGCAGACAGAAATCGAGATCGAACGGCGTGTGCGCGTCCTGCGGCAGGCCCCGGGCTGCGAAGATCGGCGCTCCGTTGACCGTCAGGCCGCGCGAGCGCGCTTCGGCGTGCAGCTCGGCGTAGGCCTGCGCGGCGTGCGTGCCGACGGTTTCGAGGCACAGGCGGTGCGTGCGGCGCAGCACCGCAGTGGGTGGGGTGGTGTGAAGCTGCATGCACGCTCCTGGCGGGATGTCCTCGGATTCGTCGTTCAGCCCAGCCCGACCAGCAGTGCGGCCAGGGCCAGGTGGGTGGTGGCATGGGCGGCCATGGCGGCTTCCAGGTGGTGGCGGCAGAACAGCCACCCATACACCACGGCGCCCAGCCCGTTGAGCAGCAGCGTGCGTGCCACCAACGCCGCATCCAGCTCGACCAGTGCCGCCAAGGCCGGCAGATGCGCGGCCCCGAAGGCCAGCGCCGACAGCGCAACAGCCAGCCCGAGCGCCAGGCGTGCACGCGCGGGGCCCAAGGCCCGCAGCAGCCCCCAGGCCAGCAGGCTCATCGCGCCCCAACGGGCGATGACCTCCTCGGCCAAGCCGCCGTACAGCAAACCGACGACGAGGCGTGATCCGGCCGTGCCGGCCTGGGCCTGCACCAAGGCGTGCCAGCCCTCGCCCCACGCGGGCGCCAACAGCCTGTCCAAGCCATGCACGGCGATGCCGACGAGGAGCCCCCATCCCACGCTTGTCGTCCACACCCCGAGTGGCTCGCGCGCCGGCGCTGTGCCGGCCAGGTGGCTGCGCAGACCCACCCGATGCGCCAGGGTAGCTCCCACGGCGCTGGCGGCGAGCACGAGCAGCAGCGGGTTCAGTGCCAGCATCGCGCGTTGCGCCCACGGCGGCAGTGTCGCCAGTTCGGGCGTGGCGGCCAGCAGCGCCGCAGGCGGCTGCAGCAGCAAAGCGGCCACGCCCAACAGACCGGCGGCCAGCACCGGCAGGGCGCGGCGCGACCAGGTCGAGGGCGCGGGATCGGGGCGGTTCATGGGCAGACTGCGAAAAGCGATGGAACGGCCCGAACCGCGACGATGCGCAGCATCGAGATGCCGAGGACGCCTCAATTATCATACAAGCGTATTTTTATGGAAGCTTCGCCATGGGCCGCCCCAAGTCCATCGACCGCGATGCCGTGCTCGACGTGGCCGAGGCGATCGTTCGCACCCAGGGGGCAGCGGCGCTGACCCTCGACGCCGTGGCCCAGGCGGCGGGTATCAGCAAGGGCGGCGTGCAGTCGTGCTTCGGCACCAAGGCCGCCTTGGTGGACGCGCTGTTCGAGCGCTTCGGGCAGGCCTACGAGCGCCGTTATCGCGAGGTGGCCGACACGGATCCCTCCCCGGTGGGCCGGGTGCGCGCGCATGTGGCGGCGACCTTCGGGTCGGACGAAGTCTCCAGCGCCAAGGCGGCGGGTCTGCTGGCGGCGCTGTTGCAATCGCCGCAAGAGCTGGAGAGCACCCGCCAGTGGTATCGCGAGCGTCTGCAGGGCCTGTGCATGGACACGCCCGAGCACCGATCAGCGTGGCTGGCCTTTCTGGCGGCCGAAGGCGCCTTCATGGTGCGCTACTTCGGCCTGGTGGAGATGAACGAGCGACTGTGGCGCGCGATCGAGGCCGAGTTGCAGCACACCCTCGCGCCCAGTGGCCCGGATCCCAGTGCCGACCCCAGGCGCCGCCCACCCCGTCGAAGGCGTTCGTAGAAGCCCCGCGTCAGCCCGTCGAGGCTTCCCGTCTGCGCCCGGGCCTGCTGATGAAATGGTGAAAGAGCCGCGGCCCCGGCGTGGAGGCCTCGTGATCGACATATCCATCGAGCGGCACGTTCATCCCGAAGACGAGGCGTGCCATGGCCTCACCCCCGCCGCGCGGCGTCGATGGCGGCGACGTCGATCTTGCGCATGGTCATCATGGCCGCGAAGGCGCGCTGGGCCTCGGGGCCGCCCGCGGCGAGCGCTTCGGTGAGCGTGCGCGGGATGATCTGCCAGTTCACGCCCCAGCGATCCTTGCACCAGCCGCATTCGCTTTCGCGGCCACCGTTGCCGACGAGGGCGTTCCAGTAGCGGTCGGTCTCTTCCTGCGTGTCGGTGGCGATCTGGAACGAGAACGCCTCCGAGTGCGGAAACCTCGGGCCGCCGTTGAGCCCGATGCAGGGAATGCCGCAGACGGTGAACTGGACGACCAGGACATCGCCTGCCCGGTTGCCGGGGTTGTCCATGGGCGAGCGATGCACGGCGGTGACGGCGCTGTCGGGAAACACCGAGGCGTAAAAGCGTGCGGCCTGCTCGGCTTCGCGGTCGTACCAGATGCACACGGTGTTCTTCGGGATCATCGCGACCTCCTCAGTGGGATGGTTGGGCCCGGCCCGCGCCGGCAGGGTGTTCATCGAAGCCTCCAGACCGGATGAGAGGCTGGACAATATGCGTTGATATCAACACAATAAAGTCATTGTGACCCGCCAGTTCCCGTTTGACAAGACGGTCGAGGTCGCGCAGGCCTGCTTGTGTCTGCACGCGCAGCGTGCCGCGCGGGTGTTGGCCCGTCACTTCGACGAGGTGTTTCGCCCGTTGGACCTGACCAACGGCCAGTTCTCGCTGCTGATGGCGTTGAACCGCCGGCAAGCGCCGACGGTGGGCGAACTCGCGCCCTTCCTGGCGATGGACCGCACCACGCTGACGGCGTTGATCAAGCCCCTGGAACGCAGAGGGTTGCTGGAAGTCGCTGCCGATGCGCATGATCGCCGCAAGCGCCGCGTACGCTTGACGGCGTCGGGGCATGCGCTGCTCGAGCGGGCCTACCCGCTGTGGTGTGAGGCGCATGCCGCCCTGGAGCAGCAATTCTGCGACGCCGCCACGCTGCGGGCGTTGCTGCAACAGGTCGTCGATCGCGCACAGACACGAGACGGGGCGACGGCCCGCAGCAGCGGTTGACAGCCGCGGGTGAACAGCTCCGCGAGCCGGCCTTCGTACCTCGGGCCGGCACAGCGTAGGCGCGGATGGTGCTCCCCTCGTAGGGCGCCGGCGGGACGCAGAACGCGACGTCGAAGGCGAGGTGCTGGTCCCGCGGCACGTCGTGCGCCGTGAGGGGCGGTGTGTGGGCTGGCAGGCCCCGCGTGGCGAGTTGCTTGACGCTCGCGAAGCAGCCTCTGTATCGTTGGTGCGGGACGCGTGTGGCGTCGGAAGCGTGGGTCGAATCCCGTCTTTTTTGTGTGCACGGGCTCAAGTTCGTGCGACTGGGGTCGATGACATATTGCTTGTGCTTCCGGCGCGGCCGTTTGTGAGCGGCGTCCGGACTGTCGAGGGAACATCGCAGGACCATCGTGCACCGACGTGACTGGCTGAAAGGGGCTGTGGCCTGGGGAAGTGCAGGCTTGATCGGCTGCAGCGCCGAGCGCGGGGTGCTTGCCCTTGGCGTGCATCCCTGGCCGGGCTACGAGTCCTTGTTCCTGGCCGAGCAGTTCGGCTGGATTCCGACTGCCGTGCAGTTGCGCAAGGGGCGGCGGGCAGGCGATTCCTTGGCTGCGCTCGCTGAAGGATCGCTGGATGGGGCTGCCATCACCCTGGATGAGATGATGAGGGCCCGCACGGAAGGGCTGCCGCTGGTCGCTGCGCTGGTATTCAACGACTCCATCGGGGCGGACGCGGTGCTGGTGCGTCCCGAGATCCGTGAATGGTCCCATCTCGTCGGCCGGCGGGTGGCGGTGGAGCATTCGGGCACGGGCGAGCTGGTCCTGAGCAAACTGCTCGAACTCTCGGGTTTACGACGCGACGAACTGAAGGTGCTGGACATCCCGCCGGACGGCCAGGTGCGTGCCTGGCAAGAAGGGCGCATCGACGCGGCCGTGACCTACGAGCCGGTGGCGAGTCGCCTGACGGCCCTCGGGGCTCGGCGCCTGTTGGACAGCAGTGCGTTTCCCGACCTGATCCTGGACGTGCTCGCGGTCCGTCGGGACCGGGTGGCCGGGAGGGACGAGGCACTGCGAGGTCTCGTCGCCAGTCACTTCCGTGCCCTGGAGCACCTGCGCGTGAGCCCCGATGACGCGTTGCGCAGGATCGCGGCGTGGCGGGGAACGACGGTCGAAGCGGTGCGGCGGTCTTTCTCGGGCCTGGAATTGCCCGGTCTGGAGCGCAACCACGCTTATCTGTCCGGCGCGGCGCCGAAGCTGGCGCGTACGGCTGCGGCGGTGAACCGGGTGCTGGTGGCCGGCGGTCTCGTGGCTCGGGGCGACGATCTGAAAGACCTCGCGGACGGGCGGTGGCTGCCCACCGAGCCGGTGGGAGATCTCAGATGAGGTTCGCACGCCGATGGGCGGGGTGGTGTCTCGCAACCTGGCTCACGTGGTGGTTCGCGGCCGGCGTGGCGGGCGCGAGCACGCTGACAGTCGATGCGCCGCCTTTGCGACTGGCCGTGTATGCGTACCGGTCCAAGGCCGTGATGGAGGAGCGCTTCCGGCCGCTTGCCGATTACCTCGCATCGCGTCTCGGGACACGGGTGGAGCTGCACGTGCTCACCCTGGACGAACTCGAGGATGCCGCCGCACACCGTCGGATGGACATGTTGATGACCAACCCGGTGCACTATGTGCAGCTGAGGGCACGCAATCACCTGACGGGGGCCCTGGCGACGCTGGTCTCGATCGAGGACGGGGTGCCGACCGAAAGCCTCGGGGGGGTGATCATCGTGCCGGCACGCCAAGGGGCGCCGCGCACGCTCAAGGACCTCAAAGGCCGCCGCATCGGCATTCCGGGGACGCGATTCCTGGGTGGCTACGCGGCGCAGGCCTACGAGCTCGAGCAGGTGGGCATACGGGTGCCGCGTGATGTTCAGTTGGTCGACCTCGGTTCTCACGATGCCGTGGTCCATGCAGTGACCAGCGGCAGAGTGGAGGCGGGATTCATCCGCACCGGCATCTTGGAGCACATGCGCGCCGAAAGCCCGGCACTCGAAGGTGCGGTGGAGGCGATCCACGTGCAGCGGCTGGCGGAGTATCCGTACCTGGTCTCCACGCGGCTGTATCCCGAGTGGCCTTTCGTGGTGCTGCCGCACCTGCCGCGCGAGCAGGTCGCGCGCATCGCCAGCGCGCTCTACAGCCTCTCGCCCGATCATCCGGCTGCGCGGGCGGCCCTCATCGCCGGGTTCAACCCGCCGGCCGACTACCTCTCGGTGGAACAGGTGATGCGCCGCCTGCGGTTCCCGCCCTTCGACCGGGTGGGCGAGCTGAAGTGGCAGGACGTCTGGGATCGGTACCGCGCGGCGATCCTCGTGGGCTCCGGGCTCACGGTGGTGCTCGCGGGCCTCGTCGCCCTGTTGCTCGTCAAGCAGCGCCAGTTGCTGACCGAACGGGCACGCCTGGCCGAGTTGAAGAACGAGTACAAGCGGGCGGCCACGCACGACGCGCTGACGGGCCTGCCGAACCGCCTGTTGCTGCACGACCGCCTCGCGCACGCGATCGCACGCGCCAAGCGCTACCAGACGCTGGTGGCGGTGGCGTTCGTCGACCTGGACGGCTTCAAGCCCGTCAACGACCGGCTCGGCCACGATGCCGGCGATGCGTTGCTCGTCGCGCTCGCCAGGCGCATGCAGGACGCCTTGCGGGCGACGGACACGCTCGCGCGCCTCGGGGGCGACGAGTTCGTGGCCGTGCTCGCCGATCTGCCGGACCGCGAGATGGCGTTCAAGCTCGTCGATCGACTGAACGAGCTGTTGTCCCAGCCGTTCCCCCTCGCAGGCGAGGAGGTGAGGTTGTCGGCCAGCATCGGGGTCGCCTTGTACCCGGCTGACGGGGTCGACGAGGCGGATCAACTCGTGCGCCTGGCCGACCAGGCCATGTACCGCGCCAAGCGCGACGGCAAGAACCGCGTGGCGGCCGCGTTTCCCATGGCCGCCTGAGCGGCGCACTCGATAGAAAGAAGAGAAAGAAGACGGGGCGATCAGCGTGCCGACGTCCCCGGCGGGGAAGGATCGGCGTCGGCACCGAGGACCTTGCGCTCCGGGCGCGTGCACAGCCACACCGCGACGATGAGCAGCAGCGCGTAGAGGGTGCCGCGCAACCAAGTGGGCACCTGGGCGAACCACAGCATCGCGGCGCTGCCGGCCATCATCGTGCAGGCCAACCACTTGGCGCGGCGCGAGACCGCGCCGTACTCGCGCCACTCACGGATCGGCGTGCCGTAACGCGGGTGGTTGAGCAGCCACACCTCCAGTTGAGGCCAGCCGCGCCCGGCCGCCCACGCGGCGAGCAGCACGAACGGGACGGTCGGCATCACCGGCAGGAAGATGCCGATGAATCCGAGGGCCAGGGCGGCCAGGGCCAACAGGCGCCAGAGGAGTTGTTGCGTGCGACGGATCACGACGGACTGGAAGACGCGCCCCGGTGGGGGCCGCAGCGCCGATTCTCGCTCCAACGGCGAGGCACGTGGCCGGGCCGGGGGCGAACCCGCCGGCTCTTCAGGCCAGGAAGCGGTCGAGCATGCGTCGGCTGGCTTTGTCCAGGGCGCCCAGGTCGTCGATGCGGAAGTGCAATCCGTGGCCGTCGGTGACGAGCAGGCCGCCGCCCGGCAGGCGACGGATGTCCTCCTCGGCCTTGAGCAGCAGCCGGGCGGGGCCCCGGTCGGTCTCGACCTCCCAGGTGCTGGGCGTGGCGAAGCTGGAGACGTGGACGAGCCGGCGGATGCGCGGCGCGAAGTCGCGCACGGCGAGCTCTTGCTCGAGCAGCTGCCGCAGGGGCTCCGGCAGGGCGGACAGGCGGTCGATCCAGGCGAGTTCGTGGCCGTCGGGGCCGACGAGGGAGACGCCCTCGTCGGGCGCCGAAAGCGGGAAGGCACGCACCGGCGTCACCCCTTCGTGCACGTGCCCGTCAGGGGCGGTGAGCACGAGACGGCCGCGCGGGTTGCGGTGCAGGTCGAGGTCGCAAGGCATGGTAGGGGTTGCGGGCATGGGGGTGCTCGTCAGCGGGTCAGGCGGCGCGGGCGGCGCCGTCCTTCTCCCAGGAGCCCGGTTCGGGCAGGGGGGACTCGTGGTCCACGTTGCGGGCCTGGGCCTCGTACAAGCGCCAGTACGCGCCCTTGCGTGCCATCAGTTCGTCGTGCGGGCCCACCTCGACGATCTCGCCGCGGTCCATGACGACGAGGCGGTCGGCGCGCCGCAGCGTGCTGAGGCGGTGCGCGATCGCGATGGTGGTGCGACCCTGCACCAGGTTGTCGAGCGCCTTCTGGATCTCCTTCTCCGTCTCGGTATCGACCGACGAGGTCGCCTCGTCGAGGATGAGGATGCGCGGGTCGATCAGCAGCGCGCGCGCGATGGAGATGCGCTGACGCTCGCCGCCCGACAGACCCTGGCCGCGCTCGCCGACGAGCGAGTCGTAGCCGTGCGGCAGGCGCATGATGAACTCGTGGGCGTGCGCGGCGCGCGCGGCGGCGATGATCTCCTCGCGCGTGGCGTCGGGCTTGCCGTAGGCGATGTTCTCGGCGATGGTGCCGAAGAAGAGGAAGGGCTCTTGCAGCACGAGGCCGATGTGACGGCGGAAGTCGGCCACCGCCACCGAGCGGATGTCGGTCCCATCCACCCGGATCGAGCCCTCGGTGACGTCGTAGAAGCGGCAGATCAGGTTGACCAGCGTGCTCTTGCCCGAGCCGCTGTGGCCGACCAGGCCGATCATCTCGCCCGGCGCAATCGACAGGCTCACCCCCTTGAGCACCTCCCGGTGGCCGTAGCGGAACCGCACGTTGCGCACGTCGATGCGGCCCTTGACTTCAGGCATGGGCACCGGCTGGGCGGGCTCCGGCACGCTGGAGACGTGATCGAGGATGTCGAAGATGCGCTTGGCGCCCGCCGCCGCCTTCTGCGTGACCGAGACGATGCGGCTCATGGAGTCGAGCCGGGTGTAGAAGCGGCCGATGTAGGCGAGGAAGGCCGTGAGCACGCCCACGGTGATCTGGTCCTTGGCGATCAGCCAGATGCCGAAACCCCAGACGACCAGCAGGCCCACCTCCGTCAGCAGCGAGACGGTGGGCGAGAAGAGCGACCACGTGCGGTTGAGCCTGTCGTTGACCGCGAGGTTGTGGCGGTTGGCGTCGCGGAAGCGCTGGGCCTCGCGCTTTTCCTGGGCGAAGGCCTTGACGACGCGGATGCCGGGGATGGTGTCGGCCAACACGTTGGTGACCTCCGACCAGACGCGGTCGACCTTCTCGAAACCGGTGCGCAGCCGCTCGCGCACGATGTGGATCAGCCAGGCGATGAACGGCAGCGGCAGCAGCGTCACCAGCGCGAGCCACGGGTTGATGGAGAACAGGATGAGCGCGGTCATCGCGATCATCAGCACGTCGGTGGCGAAGTCCAGCAGGTGCAACGACAGGAAGATGTTGATGCGGTCGGTCTCGGAGCCGATGCGCGCCATCAGATCGCCGGTGCGCTTGCCGCCGAAGTACTCCAGCGAGAGCTTGAGCAGGTGCTCGTAGGTGGTGGTCCGCAGGTCCGCGCCGATGCGCTCGGACACGAGCGCGAGGATGTAGGTGCGCGCCCAGCCGAGCAGCCAGGCCACGAGTGCCGCGCCGAGCAGGCCGGCCAGGTAGAGCGCCACCACTTCGGGCTCGATGGGTTTGCCGTTCTGGTAGGGGATCAGCACCTCGTCCATCAACGGCATCGTGAGGTAGGGGGGGACCAGCGTCGCTCCGGTGGAGCCCAGCGTCAGCAGGAAGCCGGCCAGCAGCTGCCAGCGGTAGGGCCGGGCAAAGCGCCACAGACGCAGCAGCGTCCAGGTCGAGGGGGAGGTGGACTCGGGCTCCGGGGTGCAGCGAGGGCATTCCTCCTCGTCGGGCTCCAGCGGCAGGTCGCAGCGTTCGCAGGCCCGCTCCGGGGCCGGCAGGGGCGTGCCGTGGGCCAGGCTCTCCACCTGTTGACCGAAACGCTGGACGAGGCGCTGGGCCTCGCGCTGGTGCGCCAGGGTGTAGTGCCACCGGGCGAGCAACCGCTCGCCGTTGCCCAGCTCGACCGTGCCGACGCCGGATTGTTCAGCCAGCTGCAAGCTCAAGCCGGAGGTGAGCGTCCACTCCGACCACGGTTCGGCCCCCGGCATCCGGCCCAGCAGGCGACGGTTTGTCACAACCAGCCACCCCTGGCCGAAGCGCAAGGACGCGTCCAAGTCAACCGGGAGCGCCGCCAGGACGTTTTCACCTTCAACCAGCCGGTGCCCGAGTTCCTTGCGCCAGGCGCCAGTGGCCGGGTCCGGTTCAATCTTCGTCATTGGGGGTCGGTTTGTCATTGTCGAAAGCGGTGCGGCGCGAGAGCGCCAGGGGGCAGGGCACGCCCGGGAGCCGGGGTGCGCGTGCGCCGAGCAAGGGGCTGCAAGCTTATCCCAGCGTGCAAGGCCAACTGCTCTCTCACGCACAGCCCCCTTTCGCGGTTGACAATACCGCCCGCTCGGCCGACCCCGCCGGGCGCCGGGCCGCCCACGGTGTGCGCTTGCGCACGGGTGGCGCCGGGGCGCCCGGCCTCTCGACCCCCCGATCCGACTCCCACGTGCGACCCCAGCCATGAGCCACAAAGACATCCGCATCTTGCGCGTTCTGTACCTCGACGGCCCCAACATCTGGACGTACCGGCCCGTGCTGGAAGCCTGGGTGGACATCGGCGAGCTGGAGGAGTCCCCGTCCAACATGATTCCCGGCCTGTACGAGCGCCTGAGCAGCTGGCTGCCGGGGCTCGTCGAGCACCGCTGCGGTGTGGGCGAGCGCGGTGGCTTCCTCCAGCGCTTGCGCGAGGGCACCTGGCCCGCGCACATCATGGAGCACGTGGCCATCGAGTTGCAGAACATGGCCGGCATGCAAACGGGCTTCGGCAAGGCCCGCTCCACCTCCAAGCGGGGCGTGTACAAGCTCGTCTTCCGCACGCGGCAGGAGCAGGTCGGCCGCGCCGCGCTGCAAGCCTCGCGCGATCTCGTGATGGCGGCGATCGAGGACCGGCCGTTCGACGTGGCCGGCACCGTGCAGCGGCTGCGCGAGATGGTGGACCGACTGTGCCTGGGCCCCAGCACGGCGTGCATCGTGGAGGCGGCCACCGACCGCCGCATTCCGCACATCCGGCTCACGGAGGGCAACCTGGTGCAACTGGGGTACGGCGCGCGTCAGCGCCGCATCTGGACGGCCGAGACCGACCGCACCAGCGCGATCGCCGAGAGCATCTCCAGCGACAAGGACCTCACCAAGCGTCTGCTCGAGACCTGCGGCGTGCCCGTCCCCGAGGGGCGCGTGGTGTCGAGTCCGTCCGACGCATGGGACGCGGCCGAGGAGATCGGCGTGCCGGTGGTGGTCAAGCCCTCCGATGCCAACCACGGGCGCGGCGTGTCGATCGAACTGACGACGAAAGAGCAGGTCGAGGCCGCCTACGAGGTGGCGCTCGCCGAGGGCAGCGAGGTGATCGTCGAACGCTTCGTGCCCGGTTACGAGCATCGCCTGCTCGTCGTCGGCGGGCGGGTCGTGGCCGCCTCGCGCGGCGACGCGGCCTCGGTGGTGGGGGACGGCCGCTCCACGGTGGCCGAGCTCGTCGCCAAGCAGATCAACAGCGACCCGCGGCGCGGCGAGGACGAGATCTTCCCGCTGGACATCGTGCGCGTCGACGACCCGCACGTGAGGCTCGAGCTGGAGCGGCAGGGCTACACGAAGGAGTCGGTGCCGCCGGCCGGTCAGACGGTGCGCGTGCTGCGCAACGGCAACCTGGCGATCGACGTGACCGACCAGGTGCACCCCGACGTGGCCGAGATGGCCTCCCTGGCCGCGCGCGTGGTCGGGCTGGACATCGCCGGTGTGGACTTGGTGGCCGAGGACGTCTCGCGCCCGCTCGCCGAGCAGCGCGGCGCCATCGTCGAGGTCAACGCCGGGCCGGGTCTGCTCATGCACCTGAAGCCGGCCGAGGGCCAGCCGCGCCCGGTGGGCCGGGAGATCGTCAACCATCTCTTCCCGGCCGAGGAAGATGGCCGTATCCCCGTCGTGGGCGTGACCGGCACGCGCGGCACGGCGCTGGTCTCGCGCCTTGCGGCCTGGCTGATCCACCTGGGCGGCCGGCACACCGGCGTGGCCTGCGGCGACGGGCTGTACCTCAACCGCCGGCGGGTGGATGCCAAGCCCTGCGCGACCTGGGAAGCCGCTCAACGCCTGCTGATGAACCGCGCGGTGGAAGCAGCCGTCATCGAGAACGGGGCGCGCGCCATCCTCACCGAGGGTCTCGCGTACGACCGCTGCCAGGTGGGCGTGGTGACGGACGTCAGTGGCGCGGGCGTCGTGCCCGATTGCTACGTCGAGACGGGCGAGCAACTCTACGACGTGCTGCGCACGCAGGTGGACGTGGTGCTACCCGAGGGCACGGCCGTGCTGAACGCGGAGGACGAGCGGGTGGTGCGCATGGCCTCGCTGTGCGATGGCGACGTGCTCTTCTACGGGCGCGAAGCCGCGCACCCGGTGATCGAGTCGCACGTGGCGGCGGGCGGCCGGGCGGTGTTCGTGCGCGGGCCGCGCGTGGTGCTGGCCCGTGGGCGCGAGGAAACGCCCCTGATCGAGTTGCGTTGCCTGCCGCAAGCGCCCGCGGTCCCGGCGCCCGAGATGCTCGCCGCCCTGTTGGCCGCCGTCGGCGCAGCCTGGGCGCTGGGCCTCGCGCCGGACCTCATCCGTGCCGGCATCAAGACGTTCCAACCGGAGGTGCCTCGCTGTCCCGAGCCCGCCGCGGCCCCTGCGCCGCTGGCGCTGGCGGCGTGAGTGGTGAGCGGCCCGGGCGCGGTGGTCCTGCGGCGCGCCCCCGGCGACCGGCCCCGCGGGGTCGGTCCGGCGACTCTCTGAAAGAGTGAATCGAATGGAAGTATCACGACTGCGGGCCCTGCGCGGTCCGAACCTGTGGAGCCGGCACACCGCCATCGAGGCGGTCGTCTCCTGCACCGAGGCCGAGCGCCGGCTCGAGTCGATGCCCGGCTTCGAAGGGCGCCTGCGGGCCCTGTTCCCCGAGATCGGGCCGCTGCGCCCGCTCGGCGGTGACGGCCCCATCAGCATGGCGCATGCGCTGATGCAGGCGGCGCTGGGCTTGCAGGCGCAAGCCGGTTGTCCGGTCACCTTCAGCCGCTGCACCCCCACGGTGGAACCGGGCGTCTACCAGGTGGTGGTGGAGTACAGCGAGGAGGTCGTCGGGCGCCTGGCGTTCGAGCTGGCCGAGGCGCTGGTGCGCGCCGCGGCCGAGGACCGCAGCTTCGATCTGGCCGGCGCGCTCGCCCGGTTGCGTGAGCTCGACGAGGACGTGCGGCTGGGGCCGAGCACCGGCTCCATCGTGCAGGCTGCGGTGGCGCGCGGCATTCCGTATCAGCGCCTGACCGAAGGCAGCCTGGTGCAGTTCGGCTGGGGCAGCAAGCAGCGGCGCATCCAGGCCGCCGAGATGGACCGCACCAGTGCGATCGCCGAGTCGATCGCGCAGGACAAGGAGCTGACCAAGAAGCTGCTGCACGCCGCGGGTGTGCCCGTGCCGCTCGGCCGGCCGGTCAGCAGCGTGGAAGACGCCATCGCCGCGGCCGAGGAGATCGGCTGGCCGGTGGTCGTCAAACCGCGCGACGGCAACCAGGGCAAGGGCGTGACCGTCAACATCCAGACGGTCGATCACCTGACGATCGCCTACCGCGCGGCGGTGGCGATCAGCGAGGAGGTGATGGTCGAGCGCTTCATCCCGGGCTACGACTTCCGTCTGCTGGTCGTGGGCGACAAGCTCGTGGCCGCGGCTCGCCGCGACCCGCCTCATGTGATCGGCGATGGGGTGCACACCGTGCGCCAGCTGGTGGATCAGGTGAACCAGGACCCGAGGCGCGGCGACGGTCACGCCACGTCGCTCACCAAGATCCGCATCGACGACATCGCGTTGGCGCGCCTGGAGCTGCAGGGGTTCACGCCGGAGTCGGTGCCGCCCAAGGGTTTGCGCGTCGTGCTGCGCAACAACGCCAACCTGAGCACCGGCGGTACCGCCACCGACGTGACGGACGACGTGCACCCCGAAGTGGCTGCCCGCGCCGTGGCGGCTGCGCGGATGGTGGGTCTGGAGATCTGCGGCGTGGACGTCGTCTGCGAGACGGTGTTGCAGCCGCTCGAAGAGCAGGGCGGCGGCATCGTCGAGGTGAACGCGGCGCCCGGGCTGCGCATGCACTTGAGCCCCTCGTACGGCAAGGGCCGCGCGGTGGGTGAGGCGGTGATCGCCAACATGTTCGACGAGGGCGAGGACGGCCGCATCCCCGTGGTGGCCGTGACGGGCACCAACGGCAAGACGACGACGGTGCGGCTCATCGCGCACATCCTCTCGCGCCAGGGCTTGCGGGTCGGCATGACCAACACCGACGGCGTCTACATCGGCTCGCGTCGCATCGACACCGGCGATTGCAGCGGCCCGCGCAGCGCCCGCAAGGTGCTCATGCACCCCGACGTGGATGCAGCCGTCTTCGAGACGGCCCGCGGCGGCATCCTGCGCGAGGGGCTCGCCTTCGACCGCTGCAAGGTGGCCGTGGTCACCAACATCGGCGAGGGCGATCACCTCGGCCTCAACTACATCACCACGGTCGAGGACCTCGCCGTGGTCAAGCGCGTCATCGTGCAGAACGTGGCGCCCGACGGCGTGGCGGTGCTCAACGCGGCCGACCCGGTCGTGGCCCGCATGGCAGACAACTGCCCCGGCTCGGTCACGTTCTTCGCGATGGACCGCTATCACCCGCTGATGGCAGCGCACCGTGCGCAGAACAAGCGCGTCGTGTTCGTGCAAGACGGCCAGATCGTCGCGGCCGAGGGGCCGGTGGTGCATCGCATCCCGCTGGCCGAGATCCCGATCACCCGCGGCGGCACGATCGGCTTCCAGGTCGAGAACGTGATGGCGGCCACGGCCGCCGCGTGGGCGCTCGGCATCGACTGGGAGGTGGTGCGCATGGGTTTGCTCACCTTCGAGAACGATGCCGACAACGCGCCCGGTCGCTTCAACGTCTTCACTTATCGCGGCGCGACGCTGATCGCAGACTACGGGCACAACCCCGACGCGATGGCAGCCCTGGTGGGGGCCGTGGAGGCGATGCCCGGCGAGCGGCGCATCGTCGTCATCAGCGGTGCCGGGGACCGGCGCGACGAGGACCTTCGCGCGCAGACGCGCATCCTCGGCAAAGCGTTCGACGAAGCGATCCTCTATCAAGACCAATGCCAGCGCGGCCGCGCCGACGGCGAGGTGCTCGCGTTGCTGCGCGAAGGCTTGGAAGGGGCTCCCCGCACGCGGCGTGTCGACCAGATCCGGGGCGAGTTCCTCGCCATCGACACGGCGCTCGAGCGCCTGCGCCCGGGCGACTTGTGTCTGGTGCTGATCGATCAGGTCGAGGAGGCGCTCGCGCACATCGCGCGTCGGATCGCAGAAGGCTGAAAGCCCGCGATTTGTGTGAGGATCACGCCTTCACACCAACGAGAGGAGCGTGAAGGTGTCGAGCCTGCTTCCACCCTGTTCTTTCAGCGCCGTTCCTGCAGCCCCACACGATCGCGCGGAGATCGCCGCGCTGCTGGCCCGCTGCGGGCTGGGCCGTGAGCACTTTCGTGTCGAGACGGGCGAGTTCTTCGTGGTGCGGGAGCAGCCGCATGTCGCGGCGTGCGCCGCGATCGAGCGACGGGGCGAGGTTGCGCTGCTGCGCTCGGTGGCGGTGGACCCCGCGCGGCGCGCCGAAGGTCTGGGCCGCGCCGTGGTGCTGGCAGCGCTGCACCGGGCGCTGGAGGCGGGCGTGCGCGAAGTCTGGCTGCGCAGCGAGGACGCGCAGGACTACTGGGCGCTGCACGGCTTTCGCATCGCGCCGTCGCAGGCTGCCCCCGCAGCCCTCCTGGAGGTGCAGGAGTTGGAGTCGCAAGAGTTGGACGGCCGGCGTGGGGCGCCTGCCACCCTGATGCGCCTCGACCTGTCGGCCGGCCTCCTCGTGCGCCCGGCCGAGAAGGCCGACATGGCGCAGGTGCTCGCGATCTACAACCACGAAGTGCGCACCAGCACCTCGACCTATCAGTATGCGGAGCGCACGCTCGAGGAGCAGGTCGCGCAGTGGGAGCTCAAGCGCAGCGACGGGCATGGCTTCTTCGTCGCGACCACGCTCGACGGGCGCATCGCGGGCTATGCGACGTATGGACTGTTCCGCCCGCGCGAAGGCTGGCGCTTCACCTGCGAACACTCGGTGTACCTGCACGCCGACTGGCGCGGCCGTGGCGTGGGCAAGCTGCTCATGGCGCCGGTGATGGCTCACGCGCGTCGGCGGGGCTTCCACGTGATGGTCGGGGTCGTCGACGCCGCCAACGAAGCCTCGGTGCGCTTGCACCGCTCGCTCGGATTCGACGTGGCGGGCATCATCAAGGAAGGCGGCTACAAGTTCGACCGCTGGCTGGACGTGGCCCTGCTCCAGGCCCGCCTTTGAGGCGGGCGTGCCGGCTTCGGCTACCATCGCGCCCGTTTTCGGTACGTCGGAAGGAGATCTGCGATGGCGATGGATGTGGTCGACTACGAGGTCCGCGGTGCGGAGATGCAGTTCGTCGAGATCGAACTCGATCCCGGCGAAGCGGCGATCGGCGAGGCCGGCAGCCTCATGTTCATGGACGCCGGCATCGAGATGGACACGGTGTTCGGCGATGGCTCCAAGCAGCAGGGCGGCTTCTTCGGCAAGCTGCTCGGCGCGGGCAAGCGGCTCATCACCGGCGAGTCGCTGTTCACCACCGTCTACACCAACCAGGCCTCCGGCAAGAAGCGCGTGGCCTTCGCCGCCCCGTACCCGGGCAAGATCCTGCCGATGGACCTGCGCAGCCTGGGCGGCACCTTGCTGTGCCAGAAGGACTCGTTCCTCTGTGCGGCGCGAGGCGTGTCGCTGGGCGTCGCGTTCCAGCAGAAGCTGTCGGTCGGCTTCTTCGGAGGCGAAGGCTTCATCATGCAGCGGCTCGATGGCGACGGGCTGGCCTTCGTGCATGCGGGCGGCACGGTGGTCAAGCGCGAGTTGCAGCCGGGCCAGACGCTGCTGATCGACACCGGCTGTGTCGTCGCCTACACGCCCAGTGTCGAGTTCGAGATTCAGTACGTGGGCAAGATCAAGACGGCTCTTTTCGGCGGCGAGGGCGTGTTCCTGGCCAAGATGACCGGCCCGGGCACGGTGTGGCTTCAGTCCTTGCCGTTCTCGCGGCTGGCCTCGCGCGTGTTCGCCGCGGCACCGCAACTCGGGGGCTCTCGTGAGGAGGGCTCTCTGCTCGGCGGTTTCGCCGGCGGCGGGTTGCTCGGCAGCGTCCTGGGCGGCGACGACGAGTAAGCCGCACCCTCGCCCCAGGGACTGCTGCCCTCCAAAAAAATGGCTTGGATGCGGCCGATGCCGCGTCCAAGCCCGAAGGAGGTCGGAAACCTCTTGTTCAACCTGGGAAGCCTGGCGGCACGGTTGCGGCGTGCCGCGCAGGGACGTGGGGAGTCACCCGGCGGCGAGCACCCCCGCCGCCTGGGCGCCGGGCGTGCTTAGAACGAGTGACGCACGCCGACGACGAACTCGGTGATGTCGTTGTCGTCGGCGGTGGTCAGACCGCTCGGCACCGAGCCGTGCCAGCGGGTGCGCGTGCTGCCCGCCACGTTGTCGTCATTGCGGAACTGCGTGAGCGACGTGTACAGGGCGGTGCGCTTGGAGAAGTCGTACTGATAGCCCACGCCCAAGGCCTGCGTGTCGTTGTTGCCGCCCTTCGGGTTGCTCAGCACGTACTGCGCACGCACCAGGTGGCTGCCGAAGCGGTAGTCGCCCCCCAGCCAGGCGCCCTTGCCATCCGCGTTGGCGGCGGTGCCGTCGTTGAAGTGGAGGTAGCCGCCCATCACCCGCGCGTTGCCGAAGCTGTAGGCCGCGGCGAGGGTGGTGGTGCGGGCCTTCAGGGCGGACTCGTTCTTGTCGTCGACGTAGGACAGCATCGCGTCCAGGGGGCCGGCGGTGTAGCGCGCGTAGATGTCGGCCACGCGCGTCTTGCCCACGCCGGCCGTGTTCTCACCGAAACCCCACAGGGCACCCACACGGAAACCGTTGAACGACGGGGTTTCGTACTTGATCGAGTTGTTCACCCGGGCCGGGCCGCCGGTGAAGTTCGTCGAGGAGCCTCCGCCGCGCACCGGCTCGTAGGCGCTGCCTGGGCCGAACCCGCCGATGACCGTCGTGCTGGGACCATAGCTGCTGTTGGTGAAGGCGCTGAAGTCACCGGACGCGAGATACAGGCTGCTGTACTGACGGCCCAGCGTCAGCTGACCGGCGGTCGAGGAGCCCAGGCCGACGAAGGCCTGGCGACCCCAAAACACGCCGCTCTGGCCGACCGAGCCGTCGTCGAGGTTGATGCCGTGTTCCAGCGTGAACAGCGCGCGCAGACCGCCGCCCAGATCCTCCACGCCGCGCAAGCCCAGCCGCGAGCCGTTCAGGCCGCCGGACTGCAAACGGGTGAGGGTTTCGTCGCCGTCGGCGACCTGCAGGAACGCATCGGCCACGCCGTAGATGGTGACCGAGCTCTGCGCCTGAACGGCACCGGCTGCCGCCAGAGCGAGAGCGGACAGAGCCAGCTTCTTGATTGCCATGAGATCTCCTTGTCGTTGGAACTTCGCCGCCGTGGGCGGCGACCGTGCGTCGAGGCCCGGGCTCAAGCCCCGGCACTCGAACGAGCGGCAAGCTTAGGGTTCACCCTCTTGACTTGGGTGGTCGAGTTTCCTCAATAGCGCATTTCCGTTTCGGCAACGATCGCCGGAAGCCGCGCGGGGCAAGGCCTGGGGGCCGGGTGGTGGTCGTGCCGCCGTGGGACGCTGTCACCGTTTCGCGACACCGAGGCGGCTTTCCCTGTTCTTTTCAGCAGGAGTAGCGGGCTTGGTGAGCAAGGGCAATGATTTCTCGCCTTCTTCCTCGTAAAAGATCGTTAAGCTTGTGTCTTGCATGAACCGATGACGCAGCGCGGCCCTTTGGAAAAGGCCCCACGAATGCTGCGCGTCCTTGGAGGGAACCTTGTCTACACGCGTCGACCGCCTCGTCTCGCGCTGGCTCGCCATGGTGTTGCCAGCGGCCGTTCTGGTTCTGTTCGCCCTCGTTGCGCCGGCGGCCCGGGCGCAGTCGAAGCATCTGGCCCCGGGGTTCGATGCGCTTCCGGCCGACGCCAAAGTGATCGTCGCGCCGCTGGACGTCGAGCTCTTCTCCATCAGCGCCGGCGGCGTCCTCGAGCCGCGTGCCGATTGGACGGCACAAGCCCAAACGCATATCCGCAATGCCCTCAAGGCGAGGGTGGCGCAGTTGGGGCTTCGTTCAGACGAGATGGATGACGCCTCCGCCGACGAACTGGCCGAAGTTCTTCATTTGCACGCCGCCGTGGCGCAGGCCATTGCCTTGCATCACAGCTTCGGCGGTGCGTGGGCGCTTCCCACCAAGGAAGGCAAGCTCGATTGGACCTTCGGTGACACGATGAAGGTGTTGCAGGAGCGCACGGGCGCGCGGTACGGGTTGTTCACCTGGGTTCGTGACAGCTACGCCAGCGCCGAGCGGGTCGCGACAATGATCGTGCTCGCGGCGCTCGGTGTGGGCATCAGCGGCGGGGTGCAGATCGGCTACGCCTCGCTCGTCGATCTCGAGACCGGCCGCGTGGTGTGGTTCAACCAGCTTGCCCGGGGTGTCGGGGACTTGCGCGAGGAGTCCAAGGCGTTCGAATCGGTCAATGCGCTGCTCGCCGGGTTTCCTGTCACCAGGAAATGAAGCGGCGCGCCCTGGTCGCCCTCGGCTGCGCTCATTGCGCCGGCTGGCTTGCCCGTGGCGCATGGGCGCAAGAGCCGGCGGTCTTGAGCTTGCCTGGGCGCTTCTCCCGTCCCGACCTCGCCACGGATGAGGGTGGGTTGTGGGCCTTGATGGACCGGGAGGAGACCCGATTGCGCCGCAGCCCGTTCGTGGTGCGCGACCACGGGCTGCGCGAGTACCTGCACGGGCTCGCATGCCGGCTTGCCGGCGAGCATTGTCCCGACATCCGGGTGTATCCGGTGCGCACGCCGTGGTTCAACGCCAGCATGGCGCCCAACGGGATGATGCAGGTGTGGACGGGCCTGCTGCTGCGGGTAGAAAACGAGGCGCAGTTGGCGGCGGTGCTGGGGCACGAGATCGGTCACTACCTGCGCCGTCATGCGCTCGAGCGCCTGCGCGACGCCCGCTCGCGCAGCGCCTTCGGCCAGATCCTCGGCGTCGCACTCGGGGGGGTGGGGCTCATCGCGCAACTGGCCCTGCTCGCCGGGGCCTATGCTTACTCGCGAGAGCACGAGCGGGAAGCCGACGTGCTCGGACTGCGATTGATGCGGGAGGCGGGCTACGATCCCCGCGAGGCGGCGAAGGTCTGGGACAACCTGCGTGAAGAACTGGCCGCGGGCGCCGGCGGGGACCCGGCCAAGAAGAGTGTGCTGTTCGCCACCCATCCGGCCACGGACGAGCGCAGTGCCTCGCTCAAGGTACTGGCCAGTGAAGGCGGCGGCGCCACGGGCGAGCAGGAATATGCCCGGCGCATCGCGCCGTTCTTGTACGAACTGATGGAAGACGAGCTTCGGCGCGCGCAGTACGACGAGACGCTCGTCCTGTGCGAACGGCTCTTGCGTCGCCAGCCCGAGCGCGCGGACCTGCTGTACTTCCGCGGAGAGGCGAGGCGCCTGCGTAACGGGCCCGGCGACGCCGAGCTCGCGCTGGAGGACTTCCAGCAGGCCCTCGCCCGTGGCAGCGAGCCCCCGGCGCTGCACCGCAGTCTCGGATATGTCTACCTGCAGCGGGCGGATCGGCCCGCGGCGCGAAACTCGTTCAAGCGATACCTGGATGCCGCGCCTCAGGCCGCGGATGCGGCTCTCATTCAACACTACCTTACGGAACTCGGTTCATGAAGCGACTGCTCCTCTTTGTCGTGGCCCTCGTCCTTGCCGGGTGTGCCCAAATGACGAAAGTCGGACCCGGTGAAACCGTGGTGGACGGCAAGCTCGTGGTCAAGCTCGATGGCTCGTGGAACCAGTCGGCGCTGAAGGTGGTGCCGACGGCCACCACCTGGACGGTGGACGGCCTGAGCGTGGACCGGTTGCACTTCTTCGTCGGCTTGCCCGACGGAGCTACCCTGGCGCCGGTGGCCAAGGACGCGCGGCCTCTCGTGTTCAAGGCGGCCATGCCTGCGCACGAGATCGTCTCGCTGTACCAAGGCCTGTTGACCCGCGACGGATCGAGCTTCACCTTGTCTCGCCTGGAGCCGGTGGAGTTCCTCGGCGCGCCGGGCTTCCGGTTCGAGTACCTGCTGGTGCGCAAGGGCGACGACGTGCGGCTGCAGGGGGTGGCGTACGGAGTGGTCCGTGATCGTCAGCTCTACCTCATGGACTACGCTGCTCCGCGGTTGGGCTTCTTTCCTCGTCACCGCCCGCAAGTGGAGCTGATCGCGCGGGGCGCGCGTTTGAAGAGCTGACCTTCGGTGCCGACGTCAGAAGCCGGAGCCGGGTTGTTGCAGGAAGGCCAGTTCTTCCGGTGTCGAGGGGCGGCCGAGGATGGCATTGCGATGCGGGAAGCGGCCGAAGCGGGCGATGATGTCGCGGTGGAGACGGGCGTAATGCAAGGCGCCGTCTAAGTCCGGGTACTCGGTGCAGAGCCGGGTGAAGAGCTCCACGCTGCGCTCCTGGGCGGCGAGGTCTTCCGCGTGCTCGAACGGCATGTAGGCGAACCAACGCTGCAGGGGCGCCAACTCGCGGTCCAGCCCCTGGTCGGCCAGTGCGCAGGCCGCGTCGAGCGCGAGTGCATCGCCTGCGAATGCGCGCGGCGTGTCGCGGAAGGCGTTGCGGGTGAACTGGTCCAGCACCAGGATGCGCGCCAGCCGGCCCGCGGGCACGGCATCCCACTCCCGATGCCCGCCCGCGAGCGCGGACTCGATCAACCCACCGAACTGCCGGCGTATCGCGGCATCGAAGGACGCGTCCTTCAGGAACCACTCGCGTCGCGGTTGCCCATGGCCCGGCTGTTCGGGCCGGAGGTACCAGAACTCGAGCACCTGGTGTGCCGAGTCCGGGAGCCGCTTGCTCATGCGCGCAACTTCGCCGTCTCCGGGTGGCGCTCCATGTAGCGCCGCACGTAAGAGCACAAGGGGTTGACCTTGAGGCCCTCGCGCTCGGCATGGGCCAGCGCCTCGCGCACGAGGGCTGCGGCGATTCCCCGGCCCTGGAGGGCCGATGGCACGCCGGTGTGGGTCATGTGCATGACCCCGTCTCGCAGTTGGTAGTCGGCCACGCTCAACTGCCCCTCGATGAGGGCTTCGAAGCGCTGGCGCTCGGGGTTGTGGGTGACGTCGATGCTGTGAGCCATGGCAGTTTCGCAGTGTGGGTCGCCCATTGTGGTCTGGATCCGCGGTCCTTGCAGGCCACCACGCGGTGGGGTCGTCTGTGGGGCGAGATGAGCCGGGCGGCCTCCCCACCGGGGGGCCGGCAGTCCGCGTGCCTGCGAAGGGTGTGCGCACGCGCGCTTTCAGCTGCCGGGAGCGGGCGTTGCCTCGGCCCCCGGCCGCGGGCTCCCCTGCTCGAGCCGCACGATGTCATGCTGGCCCAGCCGGATCTGGGTTCCGTAGCTGCGGTACTGCTTGTCGAGCGCATCGACGCGGGCCTTGAGGGCCTCGCGATCGGCGATGGCACTCCAGTGGCGTTCCAGCGTGTGCTGCGCGAGATCCATGAGTTTGGCGTTGAGTGTGCGCTCGGCGGCGTCCATCAGCAGCGCGACGGCCTCGTCGGGCCGGCCGGACAGGGTGTGGGAGACCGCTTCCTCGGCGCGGGCGCAGGTGGACGCATAGCACTCGCGGATGAGGGCATCGAAGTCCGGTCGTCCGTGCGCGGCCCGGCTGAGCAGTTCGCAACTGGCGCGCGAGACGGCAAACCGTGCAGCCAGCGTCTGAAGATGTTCGGACAGCTCGGGGAACTTGACCTCACGGCGCAGCAGCCGGGCGAGGACGGCCAGCAGGTTGCTGGCCGCCTCGAACTCGAAGTCGGGCGCGCGCAGTTCCTGCAGCAGACCTTGGGTCCTCATCACGGCTTCGGCGATCTGGCGCTCGAGCAGCGCGCGCACGATCTGGATCACTTCCTCGAAGCGTCGCAGCCGGGCGCTCTGCGGCTGGCCTTCCCGAGACGCCTTGATCGAGCTCAGGCACTGGGTCACGCCGCGGAGGTCGCCTGCGTCGAACTTGAGCAGGGCCAGCAGGACGAGCCCTTGGAGGTCGAACACCTTGGAGTTGAGCCCGAGGATGACGGCGCGCTGCAGGGCGACGCCCGCTTCGTGCGGAGTGCCGTGATAGAACGCCAGCACGCCCAGCTTCTGCACGCGCGCGACGCAGCCCGGGGCCAGGTCGCAGCCGCGCCTGAGCGCGGCCAAGGCGGCGTCGGGCTCGCCGCTTTCCAGCAGCACGCGGCCCATCACGTCGTAGGCGTCGGCGTAGTGGGGTTGGTCATTCAGCAGGCTTTCCAGCGTCCGGCGGGCCTTCTGCACGCCGCCGGCCTGGTACTCGGAGCGCGCGATGCCCAGCCTGGCCCAGGGCAAGGCCCGCGTGGCGAGGATCGCCTCGAACAGCTTCTGCGAGCTGTGAGGCTTGCCGAGCTTGAGCCAGAGCTCCGCGCCGATGCGCGCCGCCTGAATCCAGCATGCGCTGCGCGTTTCGAAGCGGGCCTGACAGAGCTCGGCCGCTGCGAGGTAGTCGCGCGCCTCGATCTTCTGGATGACGTCGCGCAGGACGCGTTTGCGATGCCGGGCTTGCACCAGGCGCTCGCGCAAGGCCTCCTCGGTGTGCGGCTTGATGAGGTAGGCGTCGAGCGCGGCTTCGGCGGCTTCGGCCACGCGCTCGTAGCCTGCCTCGCTCGAGATCATCACGACGACCGTGGACAGGGGCAGGATCTGGGCGAGACGCAGGTCGTCGATCAGGTCCTGCCCGGTCATGGCCTGACCCTCGAAGTGGTACTCGCACACCACGATGTCGAAATGGCGGTACTCCAGCGCCTTGCGAGCGTCTGCCGCGCGACTGGTTTGCACGACCTGCCTGACTCCGAAGTCCCTCAGCATGTTGGTGAGAATGCTGCGGGAGGCCGGGTTGCCGTCCACGACCAGGGCGGTCGCACAGCCGATTTCTGCGTCCAGCGGTTTCATCCTGCTGTGGGACCGCCTGGAAGCGGTCGCGCTCCTCCGACACCGCAGTGTGAGGCCCAGCCGTGAGGGAGATCAAGGAAATAAGTGGGGAAACATGAGTCATCGTGGAGGCATATCGGGCGAACGGACCTGGCCTGGTGCGACGCTGGACGAGGGGGCGGACCTTCCGCCGCAGTCGAGGTGGTTCTTCGCGCTCTGGCCGCCCGCGCCGGTTCGCGAGGCGCTGGCCCAGCAGCAGGCGCGCTGGACGTGGCCGCGCCGCGCGCGGCTCGTGCCTGCCGCGCGACTCCATCTCACGCTGCATTTCCTGGGGCCGCTGGAGCCGTCCCGGCGAGCACTGCTGATGTCGCTGCCCGCCGTGCCCTTCGAGCCGTTCGAGTTCGCCATCGAGCGTGCAGGCCGATGGCGCGGCATCGCGTGGATGGGGCCCGGCGAAGTGCCCTTGCCGCTGCTGGCGCTTCATGCGGCTTTGGGAGAGCAACTGCGCGAGCGGGGGTTCGAACTGGAAGACCGCGCTTACGCTCCCCACGTCACGATGGCCCGCGAGGCGGCGGGAGCGTGTGAGCCGCGCGTCATCGACCGGGTGCAGTGGACGGTGCGCGAGTATGTGCTGGCCGCCTCCGTGCCGGGAGAGCGGCGCGACTATGCGGTGTTGCGGCGGTTCTCGGCTTGGTCGGGCGGGGCCGCGTCGGTGCGGTAGAGCGGCAACCGGGCGCCGCAGTGGCGGCAGAAGTTCGCGTCCGGCGGGTGGTCCTCGGTGAGGCACTCCGGGCAGGTGCGTGTGGTGACCGGCCGGTGGCGCAGGCTCGTCATTTCTGCCGTCACGATGCCGGTGGGCACCGCCAGCACGCCCCAGCCGAGCAGCATCATCAGCGAGGCGATCGCGCGGCCGAGGTCGGTCTTCGGGGTGATGTCGCCGAACCCGACGGTGGTCATCGTCGTGATCGCCCAGTACACGCCGATGGGGATGTTGTGGAAGCCGTGTTCGGGGCCTTCGACCACGAACATCAGCGTGCCCATCACGAGCACCACCATCGCGACGAAGCCCAGGAACACGATGATCTTGCGCCGGCTGCTGGCGAGGGCCCGCGCGAGCATGCGGTACTCGGCCGCGTAGAGGGTGAGCTTGAAGATCCGGAAGATGCGCAGCAGGCGCAGGATGCGCACGTCGATCAGCGCATGCAGCTCCGGCACCAGGATGGCCAGGTACGTGGGCAGGACCGCGAGCAGATCGATCATGCCGAAGAAGCTACGTGCATAGCGCCACGGGTGTCGCACGCAGGCGAGCCGCGCGATGTACTCGGCGGTGAAGAGCAGCGTGAAGGTCCACTCGAGGGCGTCGAACCAGGCCCCGTAGCGCCGGTTGAGGGCCTGCACGCTGTCCAGCACCACGACCAGCACGCTGAGGAGGATGGCGCCGATCAGTGCGATGTCGAAGAGACGCCCGGCACGGGTGTCGGCCTCGAAGATGACGATGTACATCTGCTCGCGCCAGCCCTCGGTGGGCCGACCGAACTCGGCGGCCTGCTCCTGCACGGAGGCGGCCGAAGGCGAAGGCAGGATGGCGCGGTCGTCGGGGCGTGGAGGAGGGTTCATCGCACGGAGCAGGCAGGGCGGGCCGGCGAGGCCGAGGGGCCGACGCGAGGCCGCAGTGCCGCCAGCTTAGCAGTTGGCGGACCAGGGGCCGCGCGCCCTCTGCGAGATGGGCCGCCCGGGGCCTCACGCCACGCTCAGGGCCTCGAGCACGGGTCTGCCGACGAGGCGCCGCGCGAGGACGCCTCCAGACCCGCACTGGTGACCCGCGCCGGGAGGCCGGATGAGGGGCAGGGGTTTTGGCGCCATGGCGTCGTAAGCTCTCGGTCATGAACAAACACGAACCGACCACCGCAGAACTCACCTACGTGCGCGGCGCCCCCGCCGTGCAATTGCGCGCGCCCGATGGTGCGCAGGCCACCGTGTTGCTGCTGGGCGCCCAGGTGGTGTCCTGGATACCGGCCGCAGGGCAGGAGCAGCTCTACTTCTCGGACCGCGCCCATCTGGAGGAAGGCAAGCCCGTGCGCGGCGGCGTGCCGGTGATCTTTCCCCAGTTCGACCAGCTCGGCCCTTTGCCGAAGCACGGCTTTGCACGTGACCGCCGCTGGAAGCTCGTGCGAGCGGAGGTGGGCGGCGACGATGCGCTGGCCGTGCTGCACCTGGGAGACGACGAGGCGACCCGGCGCCTGTGGCCGCACCGCTTCGACGCCGAGCTCACCGTGGTCGTGGGAGGTGCGCGTCTGGACATCGAACTCGCCGTGGAGCACCCGGGCCCGGCGGACGCGCGCTCCTACAGCTTCACGGCGGCGTTGCACACCTACCTGCGCGTGCGCGAGGTGGAGGAAGCCAGCGTCGAGGGGTTGGGCGGACTGCGCTTTCGCGACAAGGTGCGCGGCGTCGAGGACTGGGAGCACCGGCACCGCCTCACTGTCGACCAGGAGGTGGACCGGATCTACTTCGACACACCCAAGCCGATCGTGCTCCACGATGGCCGGCGCCGCGTCAAGGTCGAGAACCAGGGCTTCAAGGATGCGGTCATCTGGAACCCCTGGGTCGAGAAGACGGCCTCGTTCGACGACATGGCGCCGACCGACTTCCGTCGCATGCTGTGCATCGAGGCGGCGTGCATCGAAGAGCCCGTCACGCTGCGACCGGGCGAGCACTGGTGGGGCCGGCAGACGCTCACCGCGTATTCCTGAGCGCTTGCCTGGCGCAGAAGAACCCCCAGGAGGATCGTTCCTTCCGCCTTGCGCGCGTCTTGCTTGTCAGTGCGCGCTGACACGGCCCGCGTCCCCGGGCCGACATTCGGCTCACGGCTTGCTGCGTAGAGTGGACTGCATCGATCGGTTCACATTGCACGGGAGGCTGCCATGCTGTCCGTCTTGCCTGCCTGGGTCGCCGCCGTCGCGCTCTGCGCTGCGAGCGTGGTCGCGTCGAGGCCTGCCGCCGAGCCTTCGGTGCGGGCGCTTGCATCTCCAGGCTGGAAGGACGGTTGCTCGGCGATGCCCCGCGACGAGACGGGCCGCCGGCCCGGTGTGCGTCTGGTGGCAGGCCCACGCTCGATGCCCCGCTACTGCGGAGACAGCGATGGGCAGCGCCCTCCTGTGCCGGGCACGTCGCCGGGAGAGCCGGGCTGGGTCCGGCTGGACTCCTCGGCGCCGGTACCGGCGGGTCGGCTCGTCGTGTGACCCCGATCGTTCATCCGCGAGGCCGCGCGAGGCGCGGTCCTCGATCGATGCCGCCGCACGGCGGCGCAGGGAACGCAAAGGAGTGAGCGATGAAAAGGACCTTGACGATGCTGGGCGCGGTGGCCGCTGCGGTGGCGCTGACGGCGTGCGGTGACCGCGAGCCGGACGACCGCACCGCGGGACAGAAGCTCGACTCGGTGATTGCCAAGGCAGACCGGGAGACCGAGCAGATGCAGGCCCAGGCCGAACGGGCGGCGCAGCGCACGCGCGAGGCCGCCGGCGCCGCGGCCGACGCCACCGAACGCGGCGTGGAGCGGGCGGGCGATGCGATCTCGGATGCGGCCATCACCGCGTCGGTGAACGCCGAGTTCGCCAAGGACAACCAGCTCAGCGCGCTCGGGATCGACGTCGATACCGAGAACGGTCGGGTGACGTTGTCGGGCAAGGCGCCCAATGAGGCGGCCCGCGAGCGGGCCACCCAACTGGCTTCGAGCGTGCGCGGCGTGGTGGCGGTCGATAACCGACTGCGGGTGGAGAACACACAGAGCCGCACGACGCAGTAAGGAGGCGCCGGACGTCAGGCGGCGGCCGCGCGCGAAGGAGATGCGCGGTCAGCCGTCGACGGGGTGCATCTGTTCGGGCGCCGGCTCGAACGGCAGGCGCAGCGGCGGGCGAGGCACCCGCCGATCGGCGCACTCGGCGTGGTCGATCAGCCGCAACGCGGCCGCGCGCGCTTCGGTGAGGAAGTCCAGCATGATGGGCGAACTGTCGGCCAGCGTGCGCCGATCGCCATGGAACTCGGGGTGCCATTGCACCCCGCGCGCGTAGCCCTTCGTCCAGCGGATGGCTTCGACCACGCCATCTTCGCTGGAGACCGCTTCCACTTCGATATCCCGGCCCAGCTGGCGGATGGCCTGGTGGTGGATGCTCGTCACGCGCAGGCGCAGGGCGCCGCGGTAGATCTGCGCGAGCCGGCTGCCGGGCACGAACGTCACTTCGTGTTCGAGCCGGTCGTACAGGTCCGGGTCCACATGCGGCTGCGCGTGCGGGCACTGCGTGGCGACGTCCTGGTAGAGCGTGCCGCCGAAGGCCACATTGAGCAGCTGGCAGCCCCGGCACACCCCGATCACGGGCTTGCCGTGCTGGAGGAAGGCTCTCAGCAGGGCGAGTTCGTAACGGTCGCGTACCGCGTCGCCGGCCCACCGTGGATCGAGCGGCTCCTGGCCGTACGTTTGAGGCGCCACGTCGGCTCCGCCTTGCAGCACCAGCCCATCCAGTTCGTTGACGTACTCGACGACGGACAGATGCCTTGCGGCGCGGCGGCTGTCTTCTGCCACGGCGGGGATCATGAAAGCCATGGCGCCGTGCTCCATGATCCAGTGCGCCAGCGACTGTTCGAGGTACTGCAGGGTCTTGTTCTTGAATCCCAGCTCGGCGGGGACTTGGTACATCAATCGCGCCGAGATGCCGATGCGCAAGGGGCGGGTCGTGCCCGCGGGCGAGTTCATGCCGGTTCTCTTCCTTCGGTCTTCTCGCCGGCTCGCGGGCCGGTTGCCCATGCCGGGGCAAGCAGCGAGCCGGCGAAGACGCCGATGCTCGCAGTGTGCCGCGAACTGCATCGCCACGCACGAAGGGGCCGCATCGTGACCGGCCGTGTGCGCGAGAATGAAGCGATGCGTTGGATCGACTTCGAGTTGCGCGGCGACTTCATCACGCTGGACCGGCTGCTCAAGGCCACGGGGTTGGCAGAGACCGGCGGGCAGGCCAAAGCCCTGGTGGCCGAGGGCAAGGTGCAGGTCGATGGGCGCGACGAGCTGCGCAAGAGCTGCAAGCTGCGCGCGGGCCAGGTGGTGGCGGTGCCTGGGGCGCGCGTGCGGCTGCACCCGCCCGTCGCGCTCGCGCCTGCGATCCCCGCGACTTCCTAGATGAGCGAAGAGCGGGGCGCGGTCACGTGGCTGGCGAGGTACTCGCGCACGGCCACGGCCTGCGGGCCGACGGCCTCGACGGCGCTGCGGATCTCTTCCTCGCCCACGCCGAGCTCGGTCACCCAGTACTCGAGCTCGGCGGGGTCGTCCACGTCCACGGCAACGCGTTCATGGCCGGGGCGATCGAAAACCTCGCTCGTCATTGCAGTCCTCCTTCGGTCGGCGGGCGGCGTGCGGCCGGCCTCGCCGTGGCGGCAGGCAAGGCGTGTACCCCGCGGGGGTGCCTTGGGCGACCACCCGGCGCGACCGGCTCCCCGGGCACCAGGCGGCGGTGATCCCTGCGCCCGCGCAGCGGGCAGGCGTCCGGCGAGCGGTCCTTTATGGGGTTCGAAGTAGAGCGGCCACTCTAATCAGGGAAGAAGTACCGATTTTTCCTCCTGTTGCTGCACTTTTGATCCGTTCATGAGGTCTCATATCGGTCCCAAACCCGGAAACCTCATGAAGCCATTCGCCTCCTGGCCCCGTTGGGTACAAGTCGTCGCCGGCGCCCTCGCCGGCTTTTCCGTGTTCGGCGCCGCCGTGGCGTTCGACTACCACGCCACCTCGGGCTCTGCCGGTGCCCCGCGCACCGAGCTGGCCGCCCAGTTCGAACGCGAAGCCCCCAGCTGGCTCGATCATCCCCGCAACGTGTCCGACTTCGCGCAGGCCGTCGCGGCCGGCGAGGTGGCCGCCGTCGGCGTGGACGGCGACCGCCTGCTCGTCACCACCCGCGCGGGAGACCGCTACAGCACGCAGCTGCTGTCCTCGCGCGACGGCCTCAAGGAGCGGCTGGAGGCGATGAGCCGTGAGCACGGCTTTGCGCTCACGCCCGTGCGCGTGGATGAGCGCAGCACCGGCGAGAAGATCCTGGCGAGCGCGGGCACCGTGTTGCAGCGTGCGATGGGCTTGCTCACCGTGGTGGTGATGGCTCTCATCGTCGTGTACCTGGTGCGTCAGACGCAGGGCTCCGGCGGCAAGGCGAAGCTCGCGGAGCGTCCGACGACGCGGTTCGACGACGTCATCGGCTCTGCCGAGGCCAAGGCCGCATTGCAGCAGGTGACAGCCTTCATGCGGGACCCGCAGAAGTACCTCGCGCTCGGCGCGAAGCCGCCGCGCGGCGTGCTGCTCGAAGGCCCTCCCGGCACCGGCAAGACCCTGCTCGCGCGAGCCCTGGCCGGCGAGTGCGGGGCCAACTTCATCGCGGTGGACGGCTCGCACTTTTCCAGCATGTTCTATGGGGCGGGCATCACCAAGGTGCGCGAGCTGTTCGCGACGGCTCGCAAGCATGCGCCGTGCATCGTCTTCATCGACGAGTTCGACGGCATCGGCAAGCGCTCCACCGGGGCCAAGGTGGCCGGCGGGCAGTCGGAGGAGAACCGCATCATCAACAAGCTCCTGGTGGAGATGGACGGGTTCGAGGCGAGCGAGAACGTGGTGGTCATCGGTGCGACCAACCATGTGGGGAACGTCGACGAGGCCCTGCGTCGACCCGGCCGCTTCGACCTGGTGGCACGGGTGGCACTGCCCAACGTGCACGAGCGGCACGCGTTGTTCGCCTTGTGCCTGGCGCGTGTGAAGGCCGAACCGGGATTCGACCTGGAGGCGCTGGCCCGCTCGTCTTCCGGCTTGTCGCATGCCGACATCACCAACGTGGTGAACCGGGCGGCGGTGATGGCGGCCGAAGAGGGCCGCGAGGAGGTCACGCAGGAGCACGTGCATCGAGCGCTCGAGGCGCACCAGCTGGGCGGCGAGGTCTCCAGCGTCAAAGCGATGTTCACACCGGAGGCGCGCCATCGCATCGCCATCCACGAGAGCGGCCACGCGGTGGTGGCTCACGTGCTGGGCGCAGGCACCGTGGAGCGCGTCACCATCGAGCCTCGCGGCCAGGCCCTGGGCGTGACTTTCGTCACGCGCGAGAACGAGATCCCACTCTATGGCGAACACGAACTGCGCTCCCGGCTCGCGATGATGCTCGCCGGGCGCGAGGCCGAGCTGATGGTCTTCGGCAACACCACCTCCGGCGCCTCCGACGACCTCAAGCGGGCGTCGGAGCTCGCCGTGGACATGGTGAGCGCCATGGGCTTCAGCCGCGAGTTCGGCCTGCTCAGCCTGCACGGCGTGCCCGAGAAGCTGGTGGGGCCGCACATCCAGGAGCGCGCCTTGGCCGAGGCCCGTACGCTGCTGGAGGAAGCGCAGTCCGCCTGCCGCGAAGCGTTGCACCGCCATCGGGACGCGTTGCACCGACTCACCGATGCCCTGCTGCAGCACGAGACGGTGTCGGGGGCGGCGCTGCGCGCCCTGCTGCCGGTGACGGACGACTCGGGCACCCCCGCGCTGCACGCCCCGGCCTTGCGCGTCGCGCTGCAGGGGGATGCGCAGGCTGCCTGAGGAGGGGCCGCGCCGGACGGCGTGAGCAGGGCCGGCCGAGGCAGGCAGGGAGCTTGCTGGAGCGGTGGGCGCTTTGCCCATCGAGCCTCGGCCATCATGCATCCCGTCGTGCGAGCTGCTTCGCCTGCCACCCGCGCCCCCGGCGCGCACGCAAGACTCGCTGCTGCCGCGCAGGCGGGCGATGACGACAGGCCCGCGACGGAGCTCGCCCGGTGCGAGGAGCCCGGCCCCGCGGCGCCCTTGTGTTCAGAGCAGGCGCCGCTCGTCGTGGTGTTGAACCGCCGCTCGGGTGCGCGCCCGGCGCACGAGGCGGCCGACCTCATCGAGCGCTTGACCCGCGAGGCCGGGCGCGCCTGCCGCGTGCATGCCGTGCGGCGCGGGGCGCATGTGCCGGCGGTGGCGCGAGCGGCGGTGGAGGAGGCGCGGCGCCTGGGAGGCATCCTCGTGGCCGCCGGCGGCGACGGCACGCTCAACGCCGTCGCGCAGGAAGCCTATCGGGAGAGCCTGCCGTTCGCCGCTTTGCCGCAGGGTACTTTCAACTACTTCGGCCGCGAGCACCGCCTGTCGCTGGAGCTCGAGCAGGCCCTCGCGTCGCTGCTGAAGGCGCGGCCGCGCGCCGTCCAGGTGGGAGAGGTCAACGGCCGGCTGTTTCTCGTCAACGCCAGCGTGGGCTTGTATCCACGCGTGCTCGAGGAACGCGAGGCGGCCACCCGCGAGCACGGGCGGCATCGGTGGGTGGCCCTGTGGTCCGGGATACGCACGGTCCTGCGCGAGCGTCGGCGTCTCGCGCTGCGGGTGGAGCTCGACGGGGAGCCGCGGCTGCTGGAGGCGGCCACGATCTTCGTCGGCAACAACCGCCTGCAGTTGGACCGGCTGGGGGTGGCTCAGGCAGAAGCGCTCGATCATGGCCAACTGGTGGCCCTGTGGGTGCGGCCGCTCGACCCGGTTTCCACACTCGGGCTGCTGTGGAAGGGCGCCACCGGGCAACTCGAGCAGGCCCGGGCGGTGGAGAGCTTCGGCTTCCGCGAATTGGAGGTGGAGTCGCTCAGTGGGGCCACTCGCCCGCGCTGGCTGAAGGTCGCGATCGACGGTGAAGTGCTGTGGCTGCGCACCCCGCTGCGGTTCCGCCCCGCGCCGCGGCCCCTGTGGTTGATGGCCGAGCCTCCGGGGGCCTGAGGCGGTGAGCCTGCTGCTGCACTTGTCCGACACCCATTTCGGCACCGAACTGCGCGGGCCTGCCGAGGCGCTGCGCGAGCTGGTGCGCGAACAGCAACCGGCGCTGGCGGTGATCTCGGGCGACCTCACGCAGCGTGCGCGGCGCGCTCAGTTCCGGGCGGCGCGCGCGTTCCTGGACGCTCTGGGAGTGCCCGCGGTGCTCGCCATCCCCGGCAACCACGACATCCCGTTGTTCAACGTGCTGGGCCGCCTCCTTGCGCCGTACCGCGGCTATCGGCGATGGGTGCAGGCGGACCTCGAGCCCGAGTTCGAGGACGACCGCTGGCTGGTGCTGTGCGTCAACACCACCCGCCGCTACCGGCACAAGGACGGAGAGGTGTCGAGGGCGCAGGTCGAACAGGTCGCCGCGCGATTGCGGCGCGCGCGAGGCGGCGATCAGATTCGCATCGTCGTCACGCACCAACCGGTGCTCGCCGTGCGCGACGAGGACCGGCACAACCTGCTGCACGAGCGGGAGACGGCTGTGCGCGCCTGGGTCGCGGCCGGTGCAGACCTGGTGTTGGGCGGACACATTCACCTGCCGTATCTGCGAGCCCTCGATGAGGCCTATGCCGGGCTTCCTCGCCGAGCTTGGGCGGTGCAGGCCGGGACGGCCGTTTCGCACCGCATACGCGACGGCATCCCCAATTCGGTCAACCTCATCCGCGCGCTTGCGGGACGGCAATGCGAAGTGGAACGCTGGGACTGGGACGGTGCCTGCAAGCGCTTCGCGAAAGTGTCGCTGCGCCGGCTGAGGCTGGACCCTTGAATCCGGCCAGGCCCCGGTCGCCGAGTGCGGCCCCCCGGCTTGTGCCCGACCCCCCGAGGGGGTGGTCGGCCCGGCTTCGGGCCAACGGGCGCCCCGGGTTGGCCAGGCGCAGCGGTCATCGCCAGATCTGCGCGTCGACCTGTCCGCGCAGTGTCTTGTGCTCGGCCGCGCGGAAGCGCGGCTCGCGGCCCCGCTTCTTCTGCTCGAAGTAGTCGCGGGTGAGGGCGGCCACCGTCCCGGACAGCAGGACGATGGCCACCAGGTTGATCGTGGCCATGAGCCCCATGGAGGCGTCGGCCGCGTTGAACACGGTGGCCACCGTCTCGTACGAACCCCACATCACCATCGCCATCGCGGCCAGGCGCAGTCCGGTGACGGGGCCCCGGCCGCCCAGGCCCAGGTAGACCATGCAGTTCTCGGCGTAGACGTAGTTGGCGATGATGGACGTGAACGCGAAGAAGAAGATCGCGGTGGCGACGAAGTAGTCCCCCGCCGCTCCGATGTGCACCGAGATGGCGGCCTGGGTCAGCTTGGTGCCGGTGAGCTCGGAGCCGGGCTGGAGGGTGCCCGACAGCAGGATCATGAGGGCGGTCGCGGTGCAGATGACGATCGTGTCGATGAACACGCCCAGCGCCTGCACGAAACCCTGGCTCGCGGGATGGTGCGGCACGGGTGTCGCCAGGGCCGCGCCGTTGGGGGCCGAGCCCATGCCGGCTTCGTTGGAGAAGAGGCCGCGCTTGACGCCGTTGAGCATGGCTGCTGTGACGGAGCCCGCGACGCCTCCGGCCGCTTCGTGCCAGCCGAAGGCGCTCTTCACGATGCTCGCGAGCACCGCGGGCACCGCGTCGTACCGGACGATCACCACGTAGAGCGCGACCAGCACGTACGCGATGGCCATGAACGGCACGAGCATCTCGGAGATCGAGGCCACGCGCCGCACACCGCCGAAGATCACGGCCGCCGCGAGGATGGCCACACCCACCCCCACTGCCAGCTTGGGCACGCCGAAGGCTTCTTGCACCGCCTCGGCGATCGAGTTCGCCTGCACGGCATTGAACGCCAGGCCGAAGGTGAGGATGAGGCATACCGAGAAGACGACGCCGGCCCAGCGCGCGTTGAGGCCCTTTTCCATGTAGAAGGCCGGCCCGCCGCGGTAGCCTCCGCGCTCGTCGCGGGTCTTGTAGAGCTGGCCGAGCGTGCTTTCGGCATAGGCGGTGGCCATGCCGACCAGGGCCACCATCCACATCCAGAAGATGGCCCCCGGGCCGCCGAGGTTGAGCGCCACAGCGACGCCGGCGATGTTTCCGGTGCCCACGCGGGAGGCGAGCGTGGTGCACAGGGCCTGGAAGGGCGTGATTCCCGACCGGTCCCCGCGGCTGCCGCGACCGAGCCGGAAGAACTCGGGGAAGTGGCGGAACTGGATCAGGCCCAGCCGCAACGTGAAGAAGACGCCGACGGCGAGCAGGCCGTAGATGAGCACGTAGCTCCAGAAGAAGGTGTTGAGCAGGTCGATCAGTGCGTCCATCGAAGGCAGGCTCCCGTGTGCCGCACGAACGGGCGGTGGCCGGGAGGCACGGTGCGTGGTGAAGCTCGCGATCCTAAGGTCGCGTCTTCCGGCCTCACGTATCCAAGTGCTTGCGCAGTGCTTGCGCGGTCGCGCTCACTGCACGTCTGACTGCAGGGAGTCCATCCGCGCGCTCGCGGCAGGCGCCCGAGAAGCGTCGAATCGTTCATGGTGGGCTGCTGGATCTGGACGACCCGGGCGGGCGTGCAAGCTCTCGCGCCCGCGATGCCGTGATCGAGGTCACGCGAGCGGTCAGAAGAGGAGCGGCACCCGGGGGCAGTCTGTTGCATCCTTGCGCCTGGCCGTCGGTGCCCTGGCCTCCCGTGAGGCGGCCAGTGCGGCGACGAAGGCGGGCCGGGAGCCCGGACGAGGACAGGAGCAGCGGGTGCGATCGAGCGGGTGGGCGAAGCGATGGAATTCGATCCGGTCATGGGCGGTCACCGGGGCGTGCGTGGCCGCCGCTTTGCTGGCCTGGCCCAGCCATGCCAGCCGCGCGGGCGGGGACTCCTCCTCCCTGAAGAATGGCGAGGTGCACCGCCTGGTGTCGCACGTCCTGCGCTCCGACGACCATCGCGGCAGGCCTTTCGCGGTGGTGGACAAGAAGCACGCGCTGCTCTACGTGTTCGAACGGCAGGGCAGGCTGGTCGGCGCCACCTCGGTCCTGCTCGGGCAGGCGGTCGGAGACCGCACCTGGCCCGGCGTGGGGGACAAGCCCCCCTCGCAACTGCTGCCCCACGAGCGGACCACGCCGGCGGGCCGGTTCGACAGCGAGCCAGGCGTCAACCTCCAGGGCGAGGACGTGGTCTGGTTCGACTACGACGCGGCCCTCGCACTGCACCGCGTGCGTCCCGGCACTGCCGAGAGCCGGCGCCTCCAGGCGCTCGCCACCCCGCAGGCCGCCGACAATCGCCAGTCGCTGGGCTGCGTGGTCGTGCCGGTTCGGTTCTACGACTCGGTGGTGCGCCCGGTGCTCGGCCGGGCCCGCGGCGTGGTCTACGTGCTGCCTGAAGACGGCCGGGCGGACCGTCTGCTGGATGCGCTCACGTTCTGAGTTCGCTCAGGGTGGGTGGCTGCCGGGGCGTGAATAATCCGCTTTTCGGCACGCAGTTCCGCAATTTCTTCAAGCTCCCGGGGCCCAGAATCCGCTTCCGTCGGCATGGGCCCGGCCCTGCTGCACACGATGTGGCAGGCGCGGCCCTGCGCGCCCAAACCCTACGAAGGAGATGACCATGTTCGCATGCGCGAAGAAGAATGTGTGGGGCACCGTGGCCAGCCTGGCCCTCGCCGCGATGGCGAGCGCGCCCGCCCTGGCGCAAACCACGGTGAAGATCGGCCTGAGCAGCCCGCTGTCGGGCGCGCAGACCGCCCACGGGCAGGACAACCTGGCGGGCGCCAAGCTCGCGGTGCAGGAACTCAACGCCAAGCCGATCCAGGTGGGCGGCAAGCCGGTGCGCTTCGAGCTGGTGGCCGAGGACGACCAGGCCGATCCGCGTCAGGGTGTGCAGGTCGCGCAGAAGCTGGTCGACAGCGGCGTGCGCTTCGTCGTCGGGCCCTACAACTCGGGCGTGACGATGCCGGCCTCGCGCGTGTACAACGACGCGGGCGCCATCGTCGCCACGGTCGCGTCCAACCCCAAGATCACCGAGCAGGGCTTTGCCCGTCTGTTCCGCGTGGGCCCGAGCGACACGCAGCTGGGGGCCAACATCGCCACCTACGCCGCCAAGGAGCTCAAGCTCAAGCGCGTGGCCATCATCGATGACCGCACCGCCTACGGCGTGGGCGTGGCCGACGAGTTCGCCCGCGAGGCCAAGGCCCAGGGCCTGACCATCGTCGGTCGCGAGTACACCTCGGACAAGGCCATCGACTTCACCGCGGCCCTGACCACGCTCAAGGCGCAGAACCCCGAGGCGATCTTCTTCGGCGGCTATGCGCCGCAGGCGGGCCCGATGGTGCGCCAGATGAAGTCGCTGGGTTTGAATGCCAAACTGCTTGGCGGCGACACCATCTGCTCGACCGAGACGGCCAAGCTCGCCGGCAACGAACTGGTCGAGAACAACGTGTGGTGCACGCAAGGCGGTGCGCTGCTCGACAAGGCCACCGAAGGCAAGGCCTTCATCGAGAAGTACCGCGCGGCCAACAAGCGTGACCCGCTGACGTATGCTGTGTCGTTCTACGACGCCGTCCACATGATCGCGCAGGCCATGCAGAAGGCCAACTCGACCGATCCGGCCAAGGTGGCGCAGGCCATCAGCAGCGGCAGCTACAAGGGCGTGGCCGGCACCTATGCCTTCGATGCCAAGGGCAACCTGAAGTCCTCGCCGGTGACGGTGTTCACCTTCCGCAAGGGCGAGCCGGCTCCGATCGCCTCGTTCTGAGCGTCGTGACGTGACCTGCCCCGCGCGTGTGCCCCTTTTTCGCGTCAGGCCATCGCCTCGGCCGCCTGGGCCGCGCGCACCTCGGCGCGCACGGCTTCGGTGAGCTCGGCCTTGAAGGCCGCGAACTCGGCCGTCGTCTTGATCGAGTAGTGGCGCGGGTACGCGAAGGGGACCTTCACATCCAGCTTGATGCGCCCGGGGCGTGCGCTCATCACCACCACCCGGCTGCCCATGAAGACGGCCTCGTCGATGTCGTGCGTGACGAAAAGGACGGTCTTGCGCTCGGCCTCCCAGATGCCGAGCAGGAGCTCCTGCATCAGCTCGCGCGTCTGGTGGTCCAGCGCGCCGAAGGGCTCGTCCATCAGCAGCATGCGCGGGTCGTTGGCCAGGGCGCGGGCGATCGCCACGCGCTGCTGCATCCCGCCCGACAGTTGCTTGGGGTAGTGGTGCTCGAAGCCTGTCAGCCCCACCTTGGCGATGAAGGCACGCGCCACCTCGACCTGCCGGGTGCGTGGCCAGCCGCGCTCGCGCAGGCCGAAGCACACGTTGTCCAGCACGTCCAGCCAGGGAAAGAGCGTGTAGCTCTGGAACACCATGCCGCGGTCGGCGCCCGGCCCCTCGATCGGCCGGCCTTCGAGCAGCACCTCGCCCGAGGAGGGCTGGTCCAGCCCGGCCACGATGCGCAGCAACGTGCTCTTGCCGCAGCCGCTGGGCCCCAGCACGGTGATGAAGTCGTTCTCCGCCACGTCCAGGTCGGTGGCTTGCAGGGCCAGCGTCTCGCCGCCTCCCGAGGTGCGAAAGCGCCTCGACACCCCGCGTATGGACAAGAAGGCACTCGCGTTCGAAGGGGTCATGGTCGTCATCCGGTCAGCGGCCGAGCTCGGCCCAGGGGAAGAGCCTGCGGTTGAACCACTTGAAGGCGAAGTCGCTGACGAGGCCGATGAGGCCGATCACGATGATGCCGAAGATGATCTGATCGGTGGCGAGCAACGCCTGGCTGTCGGTGATCATGTGGCCGATGCCGCTGGACGCACCGATCAACTCGGCGACGATCACGTAGGTCCACGCCCAGCCCAGCACCATGCGCAGGATCTCGGCGATCTGCGGTGCGGCACCCGGGATCAGCACGCGCCGCACGAGCGTCGCATCGGTGCTGCCCAGCGTGTAAGCGGCTTCGACGAGATCGCGTCGGGCGTTGCCCACGGCCACCGCGATCATCAGCACCAGTTGGAAGAAGCTGCCGATGAAGATGACCGCGAGCTTCTGCGCCTCGCCGATGCCCGCCCACAGGATGAGCAGTGGGATGAAGGCCGACGCCGGCAGGTAGCGTGCGAACGAGACGAAAGGCTCGAAGAACGCCTCGATCGGCTTGTAGGCGCCCATCGCCACGCCCAGGGGCAGGGCCACCGCCGCTGCGATCAGGAAGCCGCCCACCACCCGCCACACGGTCATGCCGATGTCGTGCAGGAAATCGAACTGCACGAGCAGCCGCCAGCCGCTGACGAGCATCGTCCACGGATCGGCGAGGAAGGTCGGTGGCACCACGCCGCCGAAGGTGATGCCTGCCCAAAGCGCCACGAACAGCACGAAGAAGGCCACGCCGAGCAACACGCGCGTGGTCGCAGGCACCGGCTCCAGCGGACGCCAGAGCCTGCGACGGCGGGGCGCGGCGCGGCTGGCGGGCGCCTGCGTGCCGGGGGTGTCCACCGCGCGGGTCCAGCGGGATGCCGAGCCCGCACTGCTCATTGGATGAACCTCTTGTCGGCCAGCTTGGTGAGGTCGGGGATCTGCCGGATGATGCCGGCTTCGAGCAGCAGTTCGGCGGCCTCCTTGCTGAACTGCGCGTGCTCGCCGCTGAAGAACTTCTGGTTGGCGGCGCGGTCCTGCCAGCGCAGGTACTTCTGCGAAGCCTCGAACTGCTCGGCCGTCTGCTTCACGTCGGCGCCCATGATCTCGAAGCTCTTCTTCGGATCGTTCTTGATCATCTCCAGCGCCTGGAAGTAGCCGTCGGCCAGCGCTTGAGCGGCCTTCGGGTTCTCGGCCAGGAACTTCGGCGTGCAGCCGAAGGTGTCCATCACCATCGGGTAGTCCAGCGTGGTGGCGATGATCTTGCCCGCCTCGGGCTTGGCCCGCACGGCCGAGAGGTACGGCTCGTAGGTCATCGCCGCGTCGATGCCCGCGTTGCCCGCGATCATCGCGTTGGCGGCAGCCTGGGGCTCGAGGTTGACGATCTTCACGTCCTTGAGGCTGAGCCCGTTCTTCTTCAGCATCCAGGCCAGCGTGAAGTAGGGGGCGGTGCCCGGCGCACTGGCGGCCACCGTCTTGCCGCGAAGGTCGGCGATCTTCTGGATCTCGGGCTTGACGACCATGCCGTCGGCGCCATAGCTCTTGTCGAGCTGGAAGATCTGCGTCGTCGCCACGCCATTGGCGTTCCAGACGATCCAGGTCTCCACGGTGGTGGCGGCGCACTGCACGTCGCCCGAGGCGATCGCCAGGTGCCGGTCCTTCTGGGGGATCTTCTTGAGCGTGACATCCAGTCCGAGCTTCTTGTAGATGCCCGCCTCCTTGGCGAGGGTCAGGGGGGCGAAGCCGGTCCAGCCCGAGATGCCGATGGTGACCTTCGTCTCCTGGGCCTGAACGACGCTCACGCAGGCCGCGAATGCCATCGCGACGAGTTTGGCTTTCATTGCGCTTCTCCTGGTCGAACGAACGCCCCTCGGGCGCCTTGCCAATGTAGTTGTATAGACAAGGACGGACAACCCGGGAAGATTGCGGAACTTCCCTAGTAGCGGCGGCTGGCCTGCTTGTATAGACAAGGTCGCCCCACTACCATGCGGGCATGGAAGTCAGCATGACGGGGCCTCGCGCGGCGTCCGCCTCGTATCTCAAGGTCAAGCAGCATCTGAAGGACGGGTTGGCGGAGGGCCGCTGGCGGCCGGGGCAACTGATGCCGTCGGAGGCCGAGTTGGTCGCGCAATTCGGCGTGAGCCGCATGACGGTCAATCGCGCGTTGCGGGAGCTGCAAGCCGAGGGGTTGGTCGAGCGCGTGCAGGGCGTGGGCACCTTCGCCGCGCAGTTGCACCATGTCTCGTCGACGCTCACCATCCGCGACCTGCACGAGGAGATCGAGGAGAGGGGCCATCGGCACGATGCCCAGGTGCACCTGCAGGCGCGCGAGCCGGCGAATGCGGCCGTGGCCCACCGGCTGGGCGTCAAGCCGGGCGCGATGGTGTTCCACACCCTCATCGTGCATCGCGAGAACGGGGTCGCGCTTCAGTGCGAGGACCGCTACGTCAACCCGGCCGTCGCGCCCGACTACCTCGGCGTCGATTTCACCCGCATCACACCCACGCGCTACCTGCTGCAGGTGGCCCCCATCTGGGACGCCGAGTACGTGCTCAGCGCCTGCCCCGCGAGCCCCGAGGAGGCGCGGCTGCTGGACATCGCCGAGGGCGACGCGTGCCTCGTCATCGAGCGGCGCACGGTCTTCCGGGGCGTGCCCATCACCTGGGCACGACTGGTCCACCCTGGCGTGCGATACCAGATCGCCGGCCGCTTCAGCCCGTAGGCGCGGCTCAAACGTTGCTCGTCGCGCGCACCTCGGCCAGGGTGGTCAGACCCTGCAGCACCTTCTCGATGCCGTCTTGTCGCAGAGTGCGCATGCCCTCGCGCAGGGCCTGATGAAGCAGTTCTTCGGAGCGGGCCCCGGTCTGCATGAGCCGGCGCACCTGTCGCGAGGCCACCATCAGTTCATGGATGCCTACGCGACCCCGGAAGCCGGTGTGGCCGCACTTGTCGCACCCCGCGCTGTGGTGGTGCACCAGCTTGCCCTGGCGCCCGTAGCGCTCGACCCACTGCCGCAGCACCTCGTCGCGTTGCAGCTGCGGCTCGTCTGCGGGGCAGCCGTGCAGGTAGTCGGCCAGCAGCTCCTCGATTTCTTCGTCCGTCGCGGGGCGCGAGACACGGCATTCGTTGCACAGCCGCCGCACGAGCCGCTGCGCGAGCACGCCCAGCAGCGAATCCGCGAAGTTGAACGGGTCCATGCCCATGTCGAGCAGCCGCGTCACCGTCTCGGGCGCGCTGTTCGTGTGCAGGGTCGACAGCACCAGGTGTCCGGTCAATGACGCCTCGATGGCGATGCGCGCGGTTTCCTCGTCGCGGATCTCGCCGACCATGATGACGTCCGGGTCGGCTCGCAGGAAGGCGCGCAACGCCTTCGCGAAGGTCCAGTCGATCTTCGGGTTGACCTGGACCTGCCGCAGCCCCGGCTGGGTGATCTCCACGGGGTCCTCGGCCGTCCAGATCTTGCGCTCGGGCACGTTGATGTAGCTGAGGGCCGAGTGCAGCGTCGTGGTCTTGCCCGAGCCGGTCGGGCCCACGCACAGCACCAGGCCGTACGGCCGCTGCATCACGTCCTTGAGGCGCTCCAGGTTGCGCTCCGACAGCCCGAGGTCGTCGAGCGGCAGCGGCTTGGCCGAGGCCAGAATGCGCATCACCACGTCTTCCAGCCCGTTGTTGGTCGGGATCGTGGCCACGCGCAGCTCGATCTTGTGCCCGGGCGCGAAGCGTGCGAAGTTGATCTTGCCGTCCTGGGGCTTGCGACGCTCGGAGATGTCCAGGTCGCACATGATCTTGATGCGCGAGATCAGCGCGTTGCGATAGGTATGCGGCAGCTCCTGGTACGGGTGCAGCAGCCCGTCCTTGCGAAAGCGGATGCGCACCTTCTCGCGGCCGGGATAGGTCTCGATGTGGATGTCCGAGACGCCCTGGGCATGGGCCTCGATGATCATCGTGTTGATGAGCCTCACGAGCGAGTTGTCCGACTGCTCGATCTGCCCCTCGTCCTCGTCGCCGGCGGCCGAGATCTCGCGCTCCAGCGACTCGATGAGCTTGCCGGCGTCGACCGGCTCGAAATCCAGCGTGAGCGGCTGTACGCCCAGGTGCGGCGCCCACACGTCGGTCACGCCGATGCGGGCATAGGCGGTGCGGATCGCCTCCTCGATCGTGCCGGCCCGCGCGAGCGCGGGCACGATCTTGATCTGGCTCGCGAACTCCAGTTCTTCCAGGGTGGGGCGGCTGGAGGGGTCCTCCAACGCCACCACCAGGCGGCTGTCGCGCAGCAGCAGTGGCAGTGCGTGCAGGCGCATCGCCATGGCGAAGGGCACCTTGCGCAGCGCCTCGGCCTCCACTGGGAAGCTCGTCACGTCCACGAGCGGGTAGCCCATCTTGTGCGCCAGCGCCGCCTGCAGGTCCTGACGCGAGACCAGGTTGCGACGCACCAGCAGTTCGCCCAGAGGAACGCTGCGATCTTCCTTCTGCTGCTCCAGCGCTTCGTCGAGCTGCGCCGCCGTGATCAAGCCGAGCGAGACCAGCGCTTCGCCGATGCGCACCATGGGCATGCGCGACTGCTGATCGAGGGCAGTGAGCAATTGCTCCGGGGTCACGACGCGCCGCGTCAGCAAGATGTCGCCCAGCTTGCGACTGCGCATCTCCTGCTGCTGGGCCGCGGCCTGCTCGATCTGCTGCGCGGTGGCCGCGTTCTGTGCCACCAGCAATTCCCCGATGCGCGGGCCGACCTCCACCTGCTCGTAGTGCTGCCGCGGGATGAAAAGCCGCGTGACGCCGCCTTCGTCATCGGCCGGCGGGAAGAGGAACAAGCCGAAGTCGGTCTCGGCGTGGCCCACCGTCTCGCCCTCGAGGGTGCCCTGCGCGCCTCGCACGCGGTACGTCATGCGCGGGCGCAGATCCAGCATCGCCGCATGCGGGTCGTCCCGTGGGGCCGGCAGCGGAGCGAGCACATCCAGCAGCCGCAGGCTGCGGAACTGATCGAAGCGCAAGGGCATCGTCGTGCGCGCCGGCGGCACCTGCACATGCACCACGCCTTCGTCCGGAACGAAAAAGATCAATCGTCCGCGCATCGTGCGTCCGTTGAGTCCTTCGACCTCGCACGTCATCGGTTGCAACTGCTCGGTCGGGGCGGGGTAGGCCCCGAACGGGGGCGTGGGCCAGCGGAACGACGGGCGCGCCGTCTTCTCCCGACGGGGCAGGGGGTCGAGCGACGGCAAGTCGTCCAGCGGCATCGGAACGGTGGCGTCGCCGGGGTTGATCGAAGGCAAGGACATGACGTGTGGCGCGAGTGTGGGGAGGCGTTCGCAACGGCACGGTGCTTGTGAAGGCACACTGACCGATGGCAACACTATGAGGCCCGCGCAGGCGGCACAATGCATACAGAAGCCCCGGAGTTGGGTCGTATTTCCCGGTTTGCCCGTGTTGATGGTGACGCACAGGCGCGGGCATACTGCGGGCCGCCCGACCCGGTGCCGGCCATCGGGGATCCCTCCGGTTTACCGTAGGCAGCTGCACACCTTGGACTTCTCCATCGTCGCCATCGCGAGCTCGGTGCTCGGGCTGCTGCTTGCGGCCCTGCTCGCGTTGACGTTGCGCAAGGTGCCTGCCTCGGAGGGGGCCGAGCTGTGGGCCGTGGCGGTCGTTCCCCTGGGCATCGGCAGCTTCCTTGTCGGCCAGGGCGAGTCCTTGCCGGCGCTGCTGCTCGTGCTGCGCGAGCCCGTCCTGCTCGCCGGCTACGGACTGCTGCTCATCGGCCTGCGACAGTACCTGCATCGCAGCCGCCCCTGGGCCCTGGCGGGTTGCGTCGTCCTCGCGGCGCTCGCGGCCAGCGCGGCCTTCGTCGCCGCCTGGCCCAGCCAGCCCGGCCGCATGATGGTGAGGCAGGCCGGCATCGCGGTGCTCATGACGGCTGCCGCCTTGACCTTGAGGCACGTGGACGGCAGCCTGGTGCGCGAGGTGCGCTTGTTCCTGCAGGGGGCGTTCGGCTGCATCGCGGTGCTCGCCCTCGGGCGGTTCGCGCTCTTCCTGCTGCCCGGCGGGTGGAGCGACAAGCAGCTGTTCTTCTTCCACGACTTCGCCGGCATGGTCACCACGATGCTGGTCCTCGGTGTCATCGCCGGTCTGACCCTGCTCATGACCTCGCGGATGAACGAGGCGCTCGCCGAGGTCTCGCTGCGTGACGGCCTCACCGGGCTGCTCAACCGCCGCGGGTTGGAAGACGCGGCGGCCTCGGCCCTGGCCTTCGCGCGCCGTGTCGGCCGGCCGGTGGCCTTGCTGACGATGGATCTCGATCACTTCCGCACCGTCAACGAGCGCTACGGCCACCCGGGCGGAGACGATGTGCTGCGGCAGTTCGCGCACCTGCTCGCCGATCGCTTCGCCGACCAGGAGCTGGTCGGGCGCCACGGCGGGGAGGAGTTCGTCGTCGTGCTCCCTGGCGTGGACGGTCCCTCCGCCCTGGCCCGGGCCGAGCACTTCCGCAAGGCCGTGGCCGCCCATCCGTTCGCCGTCGGCCCCGACCCGGCCGTGCGAATCACGGTGAGCATCGGAGTGGCCGCACTGAGCGCCCATGAGAGCTGGGGCTCGCTGCTCGCACGTGCCGATGAGGCCATGTACGCCGCCAAGGCGCAAGGGCGCAACTGCTCACGCCTGGCGCCCGCCCCGGCCGCAGAGCCGCAGGCCAGCCTGGCGGGAGGCATCGCATGATCGAGTCGGTGCTCACGCTCGGGGCGCCCCAGTTCTGGGGGCTGGTCACGGCCTACGTGGTGCAGCTGCTGGTGGCCGCGATGCTCGTGGCAGTCCTGATGCGCTCCGTCCCGGACATCCCCGGGCCGGGCTGGTGGCTGGCCGGTATCCTGGTGAGCCTGGGAGGGATGCTCGTGGCCGGCGCGCAGATGGAAACGACCGTGCCCTGGCGCCGGGCCGTGTATGTGCTGGGCGACACCGCGCTGCTGACCGGCATCGGCCTCATCGGCGAGGGCCTGCGGCGCTTCTTCGGCCACCGGCCGGGGCTCCTGGCCGTCGGCGCGTTGGTCGCCGCCGAAGTCCTCGTCGGCGGCTGGTTGGAGCTGCGAGGCCGCTCCGGAATGCATGTCGTTCTCACCTCGATGCTCGCGATGGTCTTGTGGTGGCACGCCGCCTGGGTGGCCGCGCGGGAACTGCGCCCCGGGTATCGCGCGCTGCTGCTCGGTGTGCTGCTGTGCGCGCTTGTGCAGTCCGCCGGCTGGGGCTTGCGCGCCGCGCTGGTCGGCTGGGGGCGCCTGCAGGACAACGTCGCCGCGGCCAACTCCGTCCTCGCGCTCGTGTCCTTCGTGGCCAGCGGCGTGCTGGCGCTGCTGTTCGTGCTGCTGGTCAACTTCCGTTTGGGCGAGCGTCTGAGGCAGCTGGCGATCCGCGATCCGCTCACCGGCGCTCTCAACCGCCGCGGCTTCGAGATCGCCGCCGGGCGACTCGCGACCCTCGCGGTGCGCATGGGGCAACCGATCGCGTTGCTCATGCTCGACCTCGACCACTTCAAGCGGGTCAATGACACCTACGGTCACGAGGTCGGCGACCGCGTCCTGCGCGCGCTGGTGCAGCTCGTGCACCGGGCCAAGCGGGAGACGGACGTCTTAGCGCGCCTCGGTGGCGAGGAGTTCTGCCTCGTCCTGCCCGGCACCGATGTGCCGGGGGCCAAAGTGTTCGCGGATCGGCTGCGTCGCAGCTTCGAGGCGCTGGAGATCGACACCGGCCGCAGCTTCGTCAGCTGCACCATGAGCATCGGTGTCGCCTACGCTTCCGCCAGTGCCCTGGCCGAGGGCCGGGCAGACATCGTCGATCTGCTGCGGCAGGCCGACGAAGCCCTCTACGAGGCCAAGCGGGCCGGCCGCAACCGCATCAGGATCTTCGCTTCCCCCGAGGTCCTGTCGAGCCGGATCGACTCGCGGCTGTTCGTGACCACCGGGAACATGGAACTGACGCCGCCCGGCCACTGAGTGCCGGCTCGCGGCGCGCTGGCGCGGGCGCATCCCCCCGGGCCCGCATGCACACCCCCCACGCCACGCCTGCCCGCGTGGCCCCGGCGTCACAGGTCCCGAGGACGGAACGTGATGACGATGGGCGAGGGCACCTTTCCGTTCTCGTCGCGCGGCAGCGTCTGCGTCTTGTCGATCGCGCGCAGCACGGCCTGGTCCCACTCGGCGTTGCCGCTCGGGCGCAGCAGGCGCGACGAGACGATGGTGCCGTCGGGCGCGGCGCGCACTTCCACCTCGGCTTGCGGGTTGCCGCTCGCCACGTCGGTGTAGACGATGTTCGGCCGGATGCGGGCCCGCAGCTTGGCCGCGTAGCCAGGCGAAGGCGAGCCGGCAGCGCCGCCCTCGCGGACGCCGCTCGGGGCGGTGCCACTGCCGGCCTCGGTCATCAGCCGCTTGAGCCTTTCTTCGCGCTGGGCCTGGAGGCGCTTTTCCTGCTCCTCGGCCAGGCGCCGCTGCTCGGCCTCCTTGCGCTGCTGTTCTTCGCGCTTCTTGCGCTCGGCGAGCTTCTTCTCCTCTTCCTCACGCTTTTTCTGCTCGGCGAGCTTGCGGGCCTCTTCCTGGCGCTTCCTGCGCTCGGCCTCTTCCTTCTCGCGCTGCTCCTTGAGCTTGCGCTCGCGCTCCAGGGCGATGTCGGCTTGACGGTCCGGGGCCTGAACCGGTGCCGGCTCCGCCTGCTTGCGCGCAGGAGGGGGCACCGGCGAGACCTTCTCCTGTTCGGGCGGCGGTGGGGCCGGGGCGGCGGCTTGCGGCACGGCGGCCCACAGCTCGGCCTCCACCGCGTCGGGCTCGCTCGACCGCCAGTTCACCCCCAGCGCCAGGCCCACCACCAGCAGCACGTGCATCAGCAGCGCCAGCAGCAGGCCGCGGCCGCGAGCATCGGGTGCCCGCGGCATCAGGTCGTCGCGGTCCGTCGGAGCGTTCATGACGTGGATTTGACGGCCAAGCCCACCCGCTGCACGCCGGCGCGCTGCAGGGTGTCCATCACCTTGATCACCGCCTCGTACTTCACCGACTTGTCGGCCGAGATGACCACCGGCACCGACTGGCCGCCCTCCTGGGCCGACTTCACTTCAGCGGCCAGGCGGTTGAGCGCCACCGGGCCCGCGTCCTTGCCGTCGATGCGCAGCTTGATCGACTCGTCGCTGCCCACCACCACTTCCACCACCTTGTCGGGCTGCCGCGGGGCCTTGCCGACGCTGGGCAGGTCCACCAGGCCCGTGGTGATGAGCGGTGCGCTGACCATGAAGATGATCAGCAGCACCAGCATCACGTCGATGAAGGGCACCATGTTGATCTCGCTGATCGTGCGCCGGCGCGATCCGCCGCGGGGTGTCACCGCTGGCATCGCCGCCTCCTCAGACCTTGGCCGGCTGCCCCGGGCTCACGCCCTGCGCCTGGCCGATGTTGCGGTGGAGGATGTTCGAGAACTCCTCGATGAAGGTCTCCAGCTTGATCGCGATGCGGTCGATGTCGCGCGCGAAGCGGTTGTAGGCAATGACGGCCGGGATGGCGGCGAACAGGCCGATGGCGGTCGCCACCAACGCCTCCGCGATGCCGGGCGCCACGGTGGCCAGCGTGACCTGCTGCAAGTTGGCCAGGCCGGTGAAGGCATGCATGATGCCCCACACCGTGCCGAACAGGCCGATGTAAGGCGCCACCGAGCCCACAGTGGCCAGGAACGACAGATGCGACTCCACCGCGTCCATCTCGCGCTGGAAGCTGGCGCGCATGGCGCGGCGGGCCCCATCGAGCAGCGCACCCCCGTCCGTCACCCGCCGCTCGCGCAGCTTCAGGAACTCGCGCATGCCCGAGGCGAAGATGCGCTCCATCGGCCCCGCGTGGCGGGCGCTCTCGGCCGCCATGCCGTACAGGTCGTTGAGATTGCGGCCCGACCAGAACTCACGCTCGAAGTCGTCGTTGAGGGTGCGCACGCGCCCCAGGCCGAAGAACTTGCCGAAGATGACCGTCCAGCTCGCCAACGACATCAAGAGCAGCACGCCCATCACGATCTGCACGACGAAGCTCGCCTGCAGCACCAATTGGATGATCGACAAGTCCTGGTTCATCGAAGTTTCTCGTAGATCTCTGAAGGGATGCGCCGCGGGCGAAAGCTCGCGACGTCCACGCAACCGATTTTGATGTCGCCCTCGGCCAGCAAGGTTCCCTCGCACCACGCCTGCTGCACGATTTCGAACGACGCCGCCGCGGCACGGCGCACCTGCACCGTGACTTCGAGCAGGTCGTCCAGGCGCGCGGGGCGCAGGTAGCGCACGGCCGTGTGCGCGACGACGAACATCACGCCCGTCTCGGCCCGCATCCGCTCCTGCGAAAAGCCGGCCGAACGCAGCCACTCGGTGCGGGCCCGCTCGAAGAACTTCAGGTAGTTGGCGTAGAACACGACGCCGCCGGCGTCGGTGTCCTCCCAGTACACGCGGATCGGAAACCGGAAGGCTGCACTGGCCCCCGGCGCCTGCGGTTCGGACATGCGTTGAGCCTGCGCAGCCCGCACGGGGCCGCACGCTGGCAGTCGAAGAAAGGCGAATTATCGCGCAGTGCGCGCGTACACCGGGCCCCAGAGGGGATGCCCCACCTCGGACTTGCTCAGCGCGAAAGCCGGGTCGGCCTGGCGCGCCGCCCGGAAGGCGGCCTCGCACTGGGCCGTGCGCCGGCTCGTGCAGTAGATGAACGCGAGGTACTTGTGCGCCGCGGCCTGGTCCTTCGGGGAGGCCAGACCGGCCTGCAGCGCGCGATTGAGCTGCCGTTCCGACTCGTCGTAGTGCGCGTCCTCGTAGGCGCGAATGCCGGCGAGCAACGCTTTTTCGGCGGGGCGCTCGGCGAGTTCGGTCACGCCCGGTGGCGGCGAGGGGTGCAAGGGTGCACAGGCGCCGAGCACGGCGCTCGCGGCGAGCAGCGGGTAGAGCAAAGGCTTCATGGTCCGAACTTGTGCTTGACCGTGACCGGTTGGCCCGGGCTCACGTTCACCGTCACGGAGTGAGGCGGGAATTCGTCGTTGCGCAAGGTGATCGTGTGCCGGCCTTCCGTCAACGTGAGCCGGTTGAGTGGCGGCACGGTGCCGGCCGCCTGGCCGTCCACTTCCACGTGCGCCCAGGGGCTCACCGCCAGGGTCACCGTGCCGGTGGCCGCGGGGACCGCGGGCGTCGCCACGGTCGGGACGACAGCGCCGTTGGCCGGCTTGCCGGCCGACTCCCGGGGGCGCCTTGCGGGAGCGGGCGGCGTCCCGGAGCCGGCTCGCGCGAGAGCGCCCGGTTGCCCGGCCGCGGCCGTCGCCGCGCCTGCCGAGCTGTCTGCCGTCCTCTGAGCCACCGCAGGCGGCGGGGCGGTCGCCTGCGCAGGAAGTTCGGCTGCATCCGTGGCCGCGGACGAGGCGGCGGGGACCGCGGCGTGGGCGCCGGGCGCCGCCGCGTCCTCGGCCGTCGGCGCCGTGTCGTGGCCGAACCGGTACGCCGCACTTGCCACCACCAGGGCCGCGCCGCCGCCCAGGAGCAGCCACAGCCCGGTGCGCTGGCGGTGCCGGGCCTGGGCCCGCTCCTGTTGCGCGCTGGCGTCGGCCTCTTCCTCGAGCCAGTGGCGCAACTCGCGCGAGAACACGCGGGCCGAGCGGTAGCGGTCGTCCGGGTTCTTCTCCATCGCGCGCGCCGCAATGGCCGACAGTGCCGGCGGCACCTGCGGGTTCACCTCGTGCGCCGGCGCAGGGCGGTGCGCGATCACCGCCGTGGCGATGTCGCTGAGCGTGGCCCCCTGGAACGGCTTGGTGCCGGTGAGCAGCTCGTACAGCACCACGCCGAGCGAGAACACGTCGCACCGCCGGTCCACGGGTTCGTGGCGCACCTGCTCGGGCGCCATGTAGTACGGTGAGCCGACCGCGAACTCGTCGCCGCCGGACGGGCTCTCCTGCTGGCTGGCGACGCGGGCGATGCCGAAGTCCAGCACCTTGGGCTGGGTGCGGCCCACCATGAAGATGTTGGCCGGCTTGACGTCGCGATGAACGACCCCCTTGGAATGGGCATACGCGAGCGCGTCGGCCACCCGCCGGACCAGCAGTGCCGCTTCATCGGGTTTGGGCCGCCAGCCCTCCTTCAAGAGCTGCCGCAGGTCCTTGCCCTTGAGCAACTCCATCGCGATGTACGCGCCTTGCTCACTGGTGCCGGCATCGAAGACGGTGACGATGTGCGGGTGCGTGAGGCTCGCCACCGCGCGCGCCTCGTTGAGGAACATCTCGTTGAACCGCTCCCGGCCTTCCGGAGAGAGGTCCACGCTCAGCGTCTTGATCGCCACGAGCCGCGAGAGCAGCGGGTCCTGCGCGGCATACACGGTGCCCAGGCCGCCTTCGCCGAGTCGGTACTTCAACGCGTACCGGCCGATGTGCCCGATGGTGGGCAGCCCGTCGTAGTCGCCCGTGCCCGGGCGTTCAGCTTCCAGGATGGAGTCCGGCAGATCGCCCGCCGCCGTGTCGCGCTCGTGCAGCGGCGACGCCGGATGCCTGCCCGGTGCAGCATCCGCATCCCGGCCCGGTTCGCCGGGCAGCGCGAGGACGGTCTTCTGGAATTCCACGGTGTCGGCAGAATAGACGAACTTCTCGCAAGCTCTCAATCGAAGCAGCCGTGAGAAACGTCGCTTATTCTCGCGCTTGCGGTAACGTCTTGTGACCCCGAACCGCTCGTCCGGTGGGCATCGCCGCTCGTCGCGGGCTACAAGACCTGCGAGAGCCGATCCACCGCCTCCTCGAGCAGGTCACGCCGGCTCGCATAGGAGAAGCGCACATAGCGGTCGGTTTGCGCGCGGCCGAAGTCGCGCCCGGGCGTGATCGCGATCTGCGCCCGGCGCATCAGTTCGAACACGAAGTCCCAACTGCTCGTGTGGTGCGCCGAGCAATCCGCCCACGCGTAGAACGCGCCGTCGGGCATCACCGGCACGCGCAACCCGAGCCGCTCGAGGGCCGGCACGAGGTAGTCCCGGCGCGCGCGGAACTCCGCGCGCCGCCGCTCGTACTCGTCGATGCTCTCGGGCTCGAAGCAGGCGAGGGCGGCGTGCTGCGCCACCGTGGACGGGCAGATGTAGAGGTTCTGCGCGAGCCGCTCGACGGCAGGCAGCATCGCCTCGGGCACCACCAGCCAGCCGAGCCGCCAGCCGGTCATGCAGAAGTACTTCGAAAAGCTGTTGATCGTGATGACGTCGTCGCCGAGTTCCAGGGCGCTGTGGCCGTAGGCCTCGTCGAAGCTCAGGCCCAGATAGATCTCGTCGACCAGCGTGACCCCGTCGTGCCGGCGCACCGTCTCCACGATGCGTCGCATCTCGTCTCGCTCGATGGACGTGCCCGTCGGGTTGGACGGCGAAGCGAGCAGCACGCCGCGCGTGTGCTCCCCCCAGCAGGCGCGCACCTGCTCGGCCCCGAGCTGAAAGCGCGTGGAGGGCCCGCTTTCCACCAGCACGGGCCGCCCTCCCGCCGCCGTCACGAAGTGCCGGTTGCAGGGGTAGCTGGGGTCCGGCATCAGCACCTCGTCGCCGGCCTCGACGAGCGCGAGACAGGCCAACTGCAGGGCCCCCGACGCGCCCGCGGTCAAGACAATGCGCCGCGCCGGCACGTCCACCGCGAAGCGGTCGCGATACCAGCCGCTGATGCGCTCACGCAGCGCTTCGAGGCCGAGCGCCGGGGTGTACTGCGTGCGCCCTTCGCGCACGCAACGCTCCGCCGCCTCGCGCACGGGCTCGGTCGCCGTGAAGTCGGGCTCCCCGATGTTCAGGTAGATCATCGGCCGGCCGCCTCGGGCAGGGTCGCACAAGGCGCTGCGGGCGAGTTCGTCCGCGGCCTTGGCGCACTCCATCACATAGAAGGGCTCGATCGCTTGCGTGCGCCGGGCGAGCCTCATCGCAGGTTCCTCCGCTCGCCGGCCGTGAAGGGTGCGCCGAGGGGCAAGCGCGTCTGGATCGGCTCGGTGGCGACGCTCATATGCGCTCGTTCACTGGCGCTGGCGCCCGGCCTGCACCTCGACCGGGCGCAACTCCACGGCCGCCTTGTCGAGCACGCCGTTCACGTACTTGTGCCCGTCGGTGCCGCCGAACGATTTCGCCAGTTCCACCGCCTCGTTGATCGCGACCTTGTAGGGCACGTCGATGCAATGCTTGAGTTCGTACACGCCGATCATCAGCACCGCGTGCTCGACCGGCGAGAGCTCGGTCGTCTTGCGGTCCACGTGCGCGGCGAGCGTCGCATCGATGTCGGCCGCTTCGCGGATGCAGCCGTGCAGCAGCGCGTCGAAGTGGGCCAGATCGGCCTTGGCGAAGCCTTCCAGCTCGCGCAGGTGCGCCTCGATCTCGCCGGGCTGTGCGCCGCCGACCAGCCACTGGTACAGCCCCTGCAGCGCAAACTCGCGCGAGCGTCGCCGCGCCGACTTGACCGCGGCGCGCTTGGGACCGGACTTGTCCGCTTTGGGTTCTGAATCACTCACGACAATTCTTCCAACAACTTCGCCATCTCCAGCGCCACGCGGGCGGCATCGCGGCCTTTGTCCTCGGCCCGTGCCCAGGCCTGCGCCTCGTTTTCGACGGTGAGGATCGCGTTCGCGATGGGCAGCCGGTAGTCGAGCGACACGCGGCTCACGCCCGCACCGCTTTCGTTGGCCACAAGCTCGAAGTGGTACGTCTCGCCGCGGATGATGCAACCGAGGGCGATGAGCGCTTCGAAATGCTCCGACTCGGCCATCGCCTGCAGGGCCACCGGCACTTCCAGCGCGCCGGGCACGGTCACATGCCGGACGTGGCGGCGCTCCACGCCGTGCGCGAGCAACTCCTCCAGGCAGGTCTGCGCGAGCCGATCCGTGACGGCCTGGTTGAAACGGGCCTGGACGATGCCGATCCGCAGGCCCTTGCCATCGAGTTCGCGGGCCTGGCCCTTGTCTGCGCCTTGCATAGCGGTGATTCCTTGACGAACGAAAGGCCGGTGCTGCTCAAGCCTCGGCTTCGACGAAGCCGGTGACTTCCAGACCGTAACCGCCCACCAGACTGGGCATGCGGCGCGGGCGGCCCAACAGCTTCATGCGTCCCACCCCGAGGTCTCGCAGGATCTGGGCGCCCACGCCGTATGTGCGCAGATCCATTTGCGCGTTGCGCCTCGGAGCCGCCTCGGCATTCGGCGAGAAGCGCTCCAGCAGGCTGTCGACTCCTTCTCCGCAGTTGAGCAGGACCGCCACTCCGCGGCCTTCGTCCTGCAGCCGCTGCAAGGCGCTGGCCAGCGGCCACGAGTGCGTCGAGTGGCCGGCATCGAGCAGATCGAACACCGACAAGGGCTCGTGCACCCGCACCAGCACCTCCTGCTCCGCGTTCCATTGCCCCAGGGTGAGGGCCAGGTGCAGCCCGCCCGAGTGGTCGCGGTAGGCGGTGCAATCGAACCGCCCCGCCGGGGTGGCGAGCGCGCGCTGCCCGACGCGCTGGATCAGCGTTTCGTTGCGGCTGCGGTACTCGATCAGGTCGGCGATCGTGCCGATCTTGAGTCCGTGTTGCTCGGCGAAACGCTCCAGGTCGGGCAGGCGCGCCATCGTCCCGTCGTCGTTCATGATCTCGCAGATCACCGCGGCGGGCGTCAGACCCGCCATGCCGGCGAGATCACAGCCCGCCTCGGTGTGCCCGGCGCGCATCAGCACGCCGCCCTCCTGGGCCTGCAGCGGGAAGATGTGTCCCGGCTGCACGAGATCGCTGGGCTTGGCGTCGCGCGCCACCGCCACCTTCACCGTATGCGCACGGTCGGCGGCGGAGATGCCGGTCGTCACTCCTTCGGCGGCCTCGATCGAGACCGTGAAGGCCGTGCCGTGCTTCGTACCGTTGCGCGACGCCATCGGCGGCAACTGCAGCCGCTCGCACCGCTCGCGCGTGAGCGTGAGGCAGATCAAGCCGCGGCCGTACTTGGCCATGAAGTTGATCGCCTCGGGTGTGACGTGATCCGCGGCGATGACGAGGTCGCCTTCGTTCTCGCGGTCCTCCTCGTCGACGAGGATGACCATGCGGCCCGCGGCGAGCTCCGCAATGATTTCGGGGACGGGGGAGATGGGCATGGCCGCCATTGTAGGTGGGGCCGGCAGGGCCCCGGCCGAGGGCCGTCTTTGCGGACGGCCTGCGCCGACGCGAGGGGTCTGGCCCGCAGAGCGTCCGAGGCTCGATCGAAGGTCGAGCAAGCCCCGGACGGCGGGGCCCGCAGCCGCGGGACTCTCCCCCGGCGCCGGCCGGTGGCCGCCGCCTCCTCCTTGATGTCCGGCGCCTGCGCGCCCCCCCCCCCGCCCTGGGCTCCTAGCCGGTGCTCAACATGCGCTCGACGTAGCGCGCGATCAGGTCGATCTCCAGATTGACGAGGTCGCCTTCTGCCAGCCCACCCAGCGTCGTCTGCTGCAGCGTATGGGGGATGAGGTTGATGCTGAACTCGGTCCCGTCGTCGCGGTCTTCGATGCGATTGACGGTGAGGCTGACCCCGTTGACCGTGATCGAGCCCTTGCGCGACAGATAGCGCGCCAGCTCCCGCGGCGCGAGGACGCGCAGCTCCCATGACTCCCCCACGGGCCGGAACCACGTGACGCGGCCCAGGCCGTCCACATGACCCGTCACGATGTGGCCGCCCAGCCGGTCCTCGGCGCGCAGCGCCTTCTCCAGATTCACCGGCCCCGGCGCGGCCAGCCCCGCCGTGCGCGACAGGCTCTCCTGAGAGATGTCCACCGTGAAGGAGCGCCCGGCCACGTCGAGCGAGGTGACGGTCATGCACGCGCCATTCAGGGCAATGCTGTCGCCCAGTTGCACGTCGTCCAGATAGCCCTGCGGGGCCTCGATGGTCAGCCGCTTGCCATGGGCGGCGGACGCCCCCAAGGGCTCCACCGCCAGGATGCGCCCCACGCCGGTGATGATGCCTGTGAACATGCGGGCATTGTCTCAGGATTGTCAGCCAGTACCGGCGTGCAGAGCGGGCACCGGGGGGAGGGCCCCACCCCCTCAGAACCGCTCGCGGCCGGGCGGCCGGGCGCGAATGCGCAGGTCCTCTCCCACGGGCTGCACCTCGAGAAAGCGCAGCCCCACGGCCTCGTCCAGGCTTTGCAGCGGCCCGAAGCGCAGCATCTCGCGACCCAGGCCGAGCAACTTGGGCGCCAGGTAGATCAGGAACTCGTCCACCAGGCCCTCTCGCAGCAGCGAGCCGTTCAGCTTGTGGCCCGCCTCCACGTGCAGCTCGTTGATGCCCCGTCGAGCCAAGTCCCGCAGCATGGCGCTCAGGTCCACCTTGCCCGAAGGCCCGGGGCACAGCGCGACCTCGGCTCCCCGCGCCTCGAGCGCTGCCCGGCGCACCACGTCGTCCTGCGCGGCGTAGATCAGCACCGAGCCGGGCGATTGCAGGATGCGGGCGCCAGGGGGCGTTTCCAGCCGCGAATCGACGATCACCCGCAAGGGCTGCCTCGGCGTTTCTACCTCGCGCACATCCAGGCGCGGATCGTCCTCCAACACGGTGCCGATGCCGGTGAGCACGGCGCCCGCTCGGGCGCGCCAGGCATGGCCGTCGGCACGGGCCGCTGCACCCGTGATCCACTGACTGCGCCCGTTGTCGAGCGCGGTGCGCCCGTCCAGCGAGGCCGCGATCTTCATGCGCACCCAGGGCACCCCGCGCACCATGCGGGAGAAGAACCCGATGTTGATTTCCCTCGCTTCCCGGTCCAGCAGTCCGACCTCCACCTGGATCCCGGCGGCGCGCAAGCGCTCGATGCCGCGGCCTGCCACGAGGGGGTTCGGGTCCTGCACGGCCACCACCACACGGGCCACCCTGGCCTCGACGAGCGCATCCGCGCAGGGCGGGGTGCGGCCGAAGTGGGAACAGGGCTCGAGCGTCACGAAGACCGTCGCGCCGGCCGTCGCCACGCCCAGCTCGCGGGCGCGCGCCAGCGCGTCAGCTTCGGCGTGCCGATGACCGGGCGGCTGCGTGTGGCCGAGGATGGGGGCGCCTGCCGTCGGAAGCAGGACGCAGCCTACCGCAGGGTTCGGCGGCGCGTGCCAAAGCGACCTGTGGGCTTCCTCCAGCGCACGCTTCATCCACTGCGCGTCGGCGAGGTCACCCCCCTTGGGGGATACGGTTCGGGGCGCCATTTCTCTAGACTGTCATGCACAACAAGACGCAAGGATAGGGAGGGACTGTACCCGTGCATCGTCGCTGGTGCTCACGGCCGCGTTCGTGCGGCCGCTCGCTTCTCGAGATCATGACCGTGCTCGGTGTGCTGAGCGTTCTCGCTGGCGCTGCGTCTCCGAGCATGGCGCGTTTGGTGGCGCGCTACCAACAGCAGGCGGCCCTATCGGCTCTGTATGCCCACCTCTCCATGGCAAGGCAGATGGCCGTCGCCAAGGGGCAGCGCATCACGGTGCGGGCGGCGCCGGCGGGCTGGCACCAGGGCTGGGAGGTCTTCGCCGACACGAACCGCAACGCCCTGCTCGACGAAGGCGAGACGGTCCTGGCCGTGGGTCAGGCCCGCCGAGTGCACATTTCGGCGAGAGGGCCGATGGCCGAGTATGTGTCGTTCGATCCTGCGGGGTGGCCCGTGCAGGCGAACGGGGCGTTCCTGAGTGGCCGGTTCGTCATATGTTCGCCGGGGGACCCGCACACACATCTGTTGGTGATGAGCGCCGCCGGGCGGATCCGACAGGAACGAGCGCAGGGCCACTGCCCTCAGGCATCCTGAGGAGGGGCGGGGGCCGTCCCTCCCTTACTTCCAGCAGTCGCTCACCGCAGTTCCAGTCACGCTCACCTTCTTTTCACCGCGGTGATTGAAGCTCAAGGTACCGCACTTCGTGTCCAACGTGGCTTGGTGACCCTGCGGGACGGCTTCGATCGTGTAGCTGCCGGCGGTCGGCTCTCCGGCGGCGAACTGCAACACGTACTGGCCGGCGAGGTCGGTCGTGCACTGCGTGCTGGGGAATGTCACTGCCACGCCGGCGGCGGTCTGGTCGTACCGCATGTTGGTCGCATAAAAGCGCTCCATGAACTGCGATACCTCGAGCAGGCACGACTGAGCGGTCGCTCGGCGCGACGTCATCACGTGCTGCTGGTAGCTCGGATAGGCAATCGAAGCCAGGATGGCCACGATCGCGACGACGATCATCAGTTCGACGAGCGTGAAACCCTCGGTGCCTGATCGCGCCCGACGTTCACTTGCAAAGGAGCTGCGGAAGGTCTTCATACCGATCCCATCATCGCTTCACGATTTCCCGCCAGGAGATCCGGCCGGCAGCCGAGATGTTCACGCCGACGGAGTTGAGTTGGCCCTTCGATCCCCCGACAGCCAAGCGGTTGCCCACGACGATCGCTTCGGTCGGCATGCCGACGCCGAGGTCCACCGACCCCACGATCTTTCCGGCGATCATGTCTGAGCTGTTGAAGGCACGGTCGGCGTTGAGGTCGAAGAAGACGTCGTCGAGCGCGGTGCCGGTGAAGGGGTTGATGGCGTTCACGTACCCGCGGCCCGCCGCCGAGCATTGGGTCGATTCGGGAATGATGCTGCTCGCCAGCAGCACCGGCCGGCCCAGATTCACCACGCGGGAAGCCGAGACGATGCGCTCTCCCTCGACCTTGCTGCCGACCTTGAGATCGACGAACCACCCTTGCTTGCCGATCATGTCGTTCGATGATGAGGTCGAGAACGCGCGCACCGACAGGCCCGACACCGTGCCTTGCTCGACGATGTGGCGTTCCCGAAGCTCAGAGCGGCTGCTGATTTGCGCGTCGTTGTCGATGATTCCATACCACGTTTGAACCTGCTGGTTCGTGGGGTCGCCGGCAGCCAGGTAGCGGCCCGTTCCGAACAGAACGAAACGTTTGCCTCGGTTGGGGTCGCCGTTCACATCATTGACGACTGCAGCGGGCTGTCCGGTGATGGGTTGTCTCGCGCCGGAGGCGTCCTTGGCGACGAACAGAGGAGCGGGAGACGCTTCGGAGCCGAAGGCCACTTTCCACCCGCTGGACGACTTGCCCGTGAGGTCGAACTTCCAGAGATTGCCGAGGAGGTCTCCGGCGTACACGTAGTCCGCCGTCCCGTCACGGTCCATGTCGAGAACTGCAGGGGAGCCCAAGCCGTTCGAAGTTGCCGACGAGCCGGCCTTGGTGTCGATCTTGACGGTCTTGCCCGAATCGAGCTCGACGACATAAAGCACCGCCCGTTCGTTCGCGCTGTTGTAGCCATTGCCGAAGATCGCGACCCACTTGCCGTTGTTCGCTTTGGCGATCACGATCTTCCCGAGGACCAGGCCCATGTCGTTGTCGCCAGCTCCGATTTCCCACAGCACGTTGTTTCCGGAGAAGGAGCCGGGGTTGGTGACGTCCAGTCCGAAGACGCCTTTGCCCCCTCGTCCGAGTGCGGCCACGAGGTAGTTCTTGTCCTTCGTCTGCGTCTTGGCGGAGACGGCGATCTCGCCGTCCACGAAGTAGCGGTGGTTGTAGTGCGGCTCGCTCAGCGTCTTCAGAGCCCCGATCAGCGACCCAGGGATGTAGGCGAACTTCTCCACGCCGCTGCTGGCGTCGAATGCATGGAGCATCCCGTCGTTTGCACCGATGAAGAGGGTGTTGGAGTCCGCGCTGTAGGCAGGCGAGGAGTTCACGATGTCGCCCAGGAGGCTCGGGCGGGTCCGATAGACGCCGTCGGGCTGCGAGCGCTCCTTGCTGCGGTTCCCCCGGAGATAGAGCAGCACGTCCTCGCTGCCGAGCGCCGTCTTCTGCGCAGTCGTCAACGCATTCCAGCGGAACTCGATGCCGTTTCCATTCTGGTCGCTGCGGGTGTAGATCCTACGGCTGTCGTGCGCCGGAATCTTCTCGGACGCGAGCCATTTGGGAGTGGCGCCAATACCCTGCCCCGAGATGGAGAAGGCCTTGAGTTCTCCCGTCCAGGCGCCTGCGATGTAACTCGCCTGGTAAACCGTCGTGCCCGTGTCGAGTTGGGTGCTGTTGGCCGAGACATTGGACGCCGAGCTGACCTGCTCGCTGATCGTCCCCAAGGCTTGGCGGATGCCCTCGTTGAGTTGCTTCGGGTCGCTGGCCGCGACGAAGCGCCCCCGGCCGTTCACCGTGGCGTGCCACAGGTCGTCGATTCGCTCCGCGTCCTCGCGATCCGTCGGATCGGGCCAGACCTTGCTCCCGGCCGTGAGCGCCGGCAAGTCGGCGGCGGGATCGAGCGTGCCCCGCAGTCCGATGGAAATTCCGAACGTGACCATGTGTTGCCAGTTGGCGGGATTCCCACTGGTGGTGGGCACGATGTTGGACAGGTCGGGTCTCAGATCGGTCTTCCAGTAGTGCATCGCCACGTCGGCCAACGTGTTGGAATGGTTGTCCTTGTAAGGGGTGCTGGGGGTGTAGTTCACTCCACCCGCCGTGCCATCGGCATTCCCGACGGGGGTGTAGCCGGTCGTGGAGTTCCAGTACCCGTCGGTGGTGAGGATGGCGAAGTTCTGCCGACATGCGACCTGGTTCGACGCGGGTTCCGGTCCCCAAGGCCCATCCTTGCCGGTGTCAGAGAAGTACTGGCCCGCTCGCTGGAGCGCCGGGATCAGGGGCGTGCTGCCGCTCGCCCGCGCCTTGTAAAGAGCGTCATACCACTTTTGCTTGTTGTCGCCCCGGAAGAGACCGCCGTCGCTTTGCACGGGGATGTCGAAGCGGCCGCGGTTCCAGATGGAGGTGTATCCCACCCGGTAGTTCTCGCCGAGGTCGGCAAAGGCGCTGCCGGCAGCAGCCTTGGCCACTTTGATACGGGTGCGGTGATAGGAATACCAGGTGGCGAAATTCTTCAGTTCGTCCGCAACGCTACGCTTCGTCTTGGAGTCGACCTCGGTGGTTTCGGTGCAATTGCGGCTCCACGTCGCCTTTGCGGCGTTGAACTCGCAACGCTCGATCCGGATGACCGAGTTGTCCTTGTAGATCCGGAACCTGTAGTAATCGGAGCGAGTCGCGCTCGAGATGGGCGGCACCGAGTCCGTCTTGCCGGCGTAGTACACCCTGTCGCTCTCGGACAGGTCGATGCTGTCCCTCAGTTCATCGTCGTCGGAATAGGCGTCGGTGTAGGTGGTGCCCCCGGTCTTGTAGCTGCCGTCGGCGTTGCGCCAAGCCGTGTAGGTGACGCGGGGGTTGTAGTAGATGGTGTTGATGGAATGGTTGTGCCGCCGCCATTCGGGGGGGTTGGAAAGCGAGGGCATCTCGTCATCCGCCATCGATCCGGAGTCGTCGAGGATGAAGAGAACGTTGGGAGGCACGAGGGTCCCGGACTGAAGGGGGATCGGTGGAATGTCGATCGCAGCCAGGACCGTGGACGACAGGCCGAAATGAAGGGCCAGCAAGGCGGCGCACGCTCGAAGCCAGCTCTTCTGCGCTTTCGTATGGAGGTGGTTCTTCATGATGCTCTCCCGGCGCAATCAAGGGGCTGTGAACATCGATTGCAAGGTGACCTCGGCGCGGTCCGCTCCGGCTTCGCTCTTCGCCGTGACCCGGTACAGCTTGCAGGTCGTCGCCGTGTAGGCGTTTCCGGGGTTGCAGGGGAAGCCGATGCCCATGTACTCGACGAGATACCGCGGGGTCCCGGCGAGGCTGCCTAGCGAGCCCGACACGCTTGCCCAGTTGTCCTTCGGTTGCTGGTCCCAGGGGGCTACGCACATCGGGTCTGGCATCCCGCACAGGCCTGTGCCCGCCGCACAAGGCTGGAGGTCACACTGATCCGGGTTCGGGTCGTCGTCCGGGTACTTGTGCGTCGGGAACCCGACGTTCGGAGTGGCTGCCTGGGCTTGAGCGAGCGCGGCGGCCTCGCCTGCCCGTAGCGCGGCCTCCGCAGCTTGGAACGCCAGGTTGCGGTCGTACTGGTTGGCAGCCATCTTCTCCTGCAAGATCACCCCACGAAGGCTCGCCACGCCGAGCAGCGTGACGACGATCAGCAGCACCAAGGCCACGATCAGCGTGGCGCCCCGAAGGGAGCGGGGATGAGAGACGATGCGAGGCTTCATGACAGGCGGTTGCGTAGGCCGATGACGTGTATGGACTGCCGGCGCAAGGCTTGTCCGTCTGTTCCGACTCGCTCGCTTCCCTGGAAGGTCAAGGTCAGACGCACTGAAACGACCGAATTCCAGTCGATGACACCGGCGGGGGGCACGTAGTCGGTTGCCAGGGTGGTGCCGCTGCTGCTGAGGAAGGCCACCTCCATGTCCTCGACACCCTCGACGATCTCTTCGACTTGGACGGTCGCAGCCGAATCGAGCCGCGCCCGAAAGAGCGAGCGGCCCGTACGTCCGTCGGCGCGTGTGAAGTTTCCGATGTACCAAGCCTCGGCGGCGAGCTTCATGAGCTGCCCGCCTTGGAACTCGTACTGCGTGCCGACCGCCGAGCACACGACGGGCAGGCCCAGTCCCTTGGTGCAATTGCCGGGCGACCGCGCGTTGCCGGTGTTGTGCACGATCGTGACGTTGCTGGAGTTGCTGTTGGTCGCCTGGAAGATCGCGGCCTGCTTGTAGTCGCACACGAGCAGGACATCGCCGTCTTTCACGCCGTGCGCGATGCTGCCGACCTTGAACTCGGCCGAGGTGGGGTTGTGCGACACGACCGGGACCGCACTGTTGCTGTCGCCATACAGGATCACGATGGCCTCCGTGCCGGGCACCCGCTCTGCATGGCCCGTTCCGAAGCCCTTGACCGGAAACTCATCGGACCCACCATAGCCGCGCAGCCCCTCTCCCCATTGCGCCCACCAAGTGGTCGCAGTGTTGTTGAGCACGTTGGCCGTGGGCAGATTGCGGCCACACGGCGAACCACCGGCTTCGCGGATGCTGCGCGCCATCAGTTCGAAGGCGGTGCGAGCGTTCTCCTGGACGCGGGCGAGTTGTTCGGTGGTGCGGAATGCCTCCCGGTTGGACAGGAAGACGGCGATGACGCCGCCCAGGATCAGCAGGCCCAGTACGATCGCGACCATCAGCTCGACCAGCGTCAGGCCTCGCAGGGATCGGTGTGACCGATGCTGCCCGGCGCGGCGGGACCCGCGGAATGGAGAGGGCGTGAGGGGGTTCATAGGCGGGTGGTCGTCTCGATCATCTGGAACCGTTCGTCGCCCTCGAGGTTGCGGTCTTCCCAATAGACACGCACGGTGCAAGACGCGGAGTCGCAGGTGATCTCTCCGCAGGTGGAGACGCGGTCGCCGAGTTCGGCTTTCAAGGCCTGGATCCACGCTTCCTGGTCGTTCGAGATCAGGGTCGAGCCATCGTTGAGCGCCGTGCAGGTCTTGCTCAGGTCGTATGCGCCTGCCTTGGCTTGTTCGGCATTGACGCGCATCGCGTCGAGCATGAAGTAGCTCAGCATCACGGCCTGGCTGCGGTCGAAGGCCGCTTGGTTGTTCTTGAGCGCGCGTGCCTGCAGCCCCGCGATACCGAGAATCCCGATGGACAGCACGAGGACGGCGACGAGGACTTCGACCAAGCCCGCACCTCGCTGGGCCCGGCCGGCTCTTGAATGGGGGGATCTATTGCTTGCCCACATAGACCGATGCCACGTTGACGTAGATGAAGCGGCTCAGGCTCGTCCCTTCCAAGGTCACCTGCCGTCTGCCCGCGGGGGTGCTGTCGGTGAGCACGGCACCCGTGCCCGGGTCATAAGCAATGCCGTCCGCGCGGAAGTCGACACAGTGGGCCGCCACCTGCACGCCGGGGGCGAGGTCTCCCCGTCGAAGCTCGGCGCCGCCCTTGATCGAGACCGTCCAGCGATTCTCGGCCGGCCGGACGCAGTATTGGACGGCTGCGTTGCGCCGGATGGCCTCGGCACGCGCCGTCTGCAGCGCGCCCACCATCTCGTTGACTTGGGCCGTGAGCCGGTTGCCGCGGATCGTCTCGACGAAGCTCGGAGCGGCCACAGCGGCAACGACCGCCAGCACGGCGAGGACGACCATGAGCTCCACGAGCGTGAGGCCGCGCATGCCGCGTGCAGGTGGTGACGGAGATCGACGACGGGTGAGCCAGCTCATGGGGATCGACTGGTGCTGCTGGTTGGGGACGGCCGGCAAGCGGCATCGAAGCCGCGAGCGGACAGTACCAAGTCGGTTGAAAGCGGTGCCGGGCCAGTCGATGAGTGGGCCGATCGGCGTGATGGGCGGTCAGTCGCGCGAGATGCTCAACGTCGTTTGCGTGACGTTTCTCTCACCGCTTCCATGAACTCGCTCACGTCGTCGAAGCTGCGGTAGACGGAGGCGAAGCGGATGTAGGCGACCTTGTCGAGGCGCTTGAGTTCGCGCATGACGAGCTCGCCGACGAAGGTGCTGGTGACTTCGCGCTCGCCGCTGTGGAGCAGCGAGTTCTCGATGCGGGCGACGGCGAGGTCGACGGCCTCCGCGCTGACCGGGCGCTTGCGCAGGGCCAGGTTCATCGAGGCGCGCAGCTTGGCGCGGTCGTAGTCGGTGCGCCGGCCGTCCTTCTTGACGATGGACGGGAACTCGATGTCGGCGCGTTCGTAGGTGGTGAAGCGCTTGTCGCAGGCGACGCAGCGTCGCCTGCGGCGGATGACGTCGCCCTCGTCCGATTCCCGGGTCTCGACGACCTGGGTCTCTTCGTTGCCGCAGAAGGGGCAGCGCATGACGGGCGAGGGCGGGCGGTCAGCCGTAGACCGGGAAGCGCCGGGTCAGCTCGTGGACCTGGGCGCGCACGCGGGCGATCGTGGCCTCGTCGCGCGGGTGGTCGAGCACGTCGGCGATGAGGTGCGCGGTCTGCACGGCCTCGGCCTCCTTGAAGCCGCGGGTGGTCATGGCCGGTGAGCCGAGCCGGATGCCGCTCGTGACCATGGGCTTTTCCGGGTCGTTGGGGATCGCGTTCTTGTTGCAGGTGATGTGCGCCTGGCCCAGCACCGCCTCGGCCTCCTTGCCGGTGATGCCCTTGGCGCGCAGGTCCACGAGCATCACGTGGCTCTCGGTGCGGCCACTGACGATGCGCAAGCCGCGGCTGACCAGCGTTTCGGCCAGCGCCTGGGCGTTCTTCACGACCTGCTGCTGGTAGGCCTTGAACTCGGGGGTCAGCGCCTCCTTGAAGGCGACGGCCTTGGCGGCGATGACATGCATCAGCGGGCCGCCCTGGATGCCGGGGAAGATCGCGCTGTTGATCTGCTTGGCGACATGGTCCTTCATGAGGATGATGCCGCCGCGCGGGCCGCGCAGGCTCTTGTGCGTGGTGGAGGTCACGACGTCGGCGAACGGCACCGGGTTGGGGTAGACGCCGCCGGCGATCAGCCCCGCGTAGTGGGCCATGTCCACCATGAAGTACGCGCCCACGGCCTTGGCGACGCGGGCGAAGCGTTCGAAATCGATGCGCAGGCTGTAGGCCGACGCACCGGCGATGATGAGCTTGGGCTTGTGCTCGTGCGCCAGCCGCTCCATCGCGTCGTAGTCGATCTCTTCCTTGTCGTTGAGACCGTAGCTCACGACCTTGAACCACTTGCCCGACATGTTGAGCGGCATGCCGTGGGTGAGGTGGCCGCCTTCGGCCAGGCTCATGCCCATGATGGTGTCGCCGGGCTGCAGCAGCGCGAAGAACACGCCTTGGTTGGCCTGGGAGCCCGAGTTGGGCTGCACGTTGGCGTGCTCCGCACCGAACAGGGCCTTCAGACGGTCGATCGCCAGTTGTTCGACGATGTCCACGTACTCGCAGCCGCCGTAGTAGCGTTTGCCGGGGTAGCCCTCGGCGTACTTGTTGGTCAGCTGCGAGCCCTGCGCCGCCATCACGGCCGGGGAGGCGTAGTTCTCGGACGCGATCAGCTCGATGTGCTCTTCCTGGCGCTGGTTTTCCTGCTGGATGGCGGCCCAGAGTTCGGGATCGACGTTGGCGATGGTGGAAACGGTGCGGTCAAACATGTCCGGCAGTCCTCTTCGGTGCTAGATGTCCCTCAACTCGGCGGCGCCGCAGCGGGCGCGCGAGATCGAAAGGGCTGCCCAGGCGAACGGCGGAGCGGGCCCGGACCGAACCGGGGCCGACCGCACTTCCCGGTGGTGCACCACCTCGGGCTCGCCGGCTGCGCGGCCGGGGCCTTATCGCCAGTTGTGCGGCAACGGTTAGTGTAGCGGATGCGCCTGGGGGCCCGGCCGGCAGCCGGTCATTGGGCCCAGGCGACGCGCTCGACGTTCTTCGTCGGGCCGGCGTCGACGGCGGGGACCGCGGAGGCGGCGGCTTCGGGAGCGGCCGGTTGAGCGGCTTGCAGCAGTTGGGGCGCGAAGATCGGCACCTTCTGCCCGGCAGCCACCCGCTTGAGGTAGGTCTGCTCGGACAGGACCTTGCCGACGTACCCGCCGTCGGTGTCCAGATTGGCCGCACCGACGTAGTAGCGCAGGCCGCCTTCGAGGCTGCCGGCGCGGGCGATGCACTCTTTGAGCACCTGCACGCCGACGCGAAGGTTGGCGATCGGATCGAAGGCCGCATGCACGCCGCCGAAGGGCTCGTACTTGTCGTCGTGCACCCGCGTCATCACCTGCATCAGCCCCTGCGCCCCCACGGAGCTCTGAGCGAACGGGTTGAATCCGGACTCGATCGCCATGATGGCGAGGATGAGGGTCGGATCCACGCCCGCCCGCTGCCCCACGTTCCAGGCCTCCTGCACGAGGCGCGCGACGGGCTCCGGGGCGACGCGGTAGCGTCGGGCCAGCCACGTGGCGACGGCCGCCTGCTGCTTCGACAGCTCGCGGGGGTCGGCCGCCGTGGCCCGCTGGATCGCGGCCGGCTCGGCCAGCAGCGTGAGCAGTCCGTCGGAGGATTGCTCCAGCCGGGCCTCGTGACGGGCCTGCAGCCAGCCGAGGGTACGTGTTTCGAGTTCGTGGCGCAGCTCGGGTTGGGCGAGCCCGAAGGCCCCTGCGGCGATGACGGCCAGACCGATCATCGCCAGGCCGTTGTGGCTGATTTCCAGCAGACCCTGGCCGACGTCTTTGACGAACACCGTGACCGAGGCGACGGTCGCATTGCGCACGCTCTCGAGCGAGCGGCACAAGGATTCGAACGCTGTCATGTCACTCCTTTCCTGCCGCGCTCCGCGAGGCCCGCCGAGGCGGGGGCGGGGGACGGGGCGACGGCGATAATGCGCCGCGCGCCACGCCGGCACTGCAACAAGCGGTGCCCGAGCGAAACTGCGCGCGACAGATGAGCTGCGGTGGCAGCGTCGCACCGAACAGGCGGTGCGGGTAATCCCCTAACTGCGGGACGGGCGGATTCTAGGGACCGGTCAAATAACGGGTCAAGAATAAGGTTTTTGTGCTTTATGCTGGAATCGATATGAAGTACGCGGATCTGCGTGCGTTTCTTCACGGACTGGAGCGAGACGGGGATTTGTGCCGCGTGCGTCAGCCGGTCTCGCCCCATCTGGAGATGACGGCGTTGGCCGACAGGGTGCTCAAGGCCGACGGCCCGGCGCTGCTGTTCGAGCAGCCGGCGGGGCACCGGATGCCGGTGTTGGCGAATCTGTTCGGCTCCACCCGGCGGGTGGCGCGCGCGATGGGGGCGGCGGGCGTGGGTGAACTGCGCGACATCGGCCGCCTGCTCGCCACGCTGAAGGAGCCGCAGCCGCCGCGCGGGCTGAAGGACGCGGGGCAACTGGTGCAGATGGCCAAGGCCCTGTGGGACATGAAGCCTGCGGTGGTACGCACGGCACCATGCCAGGAAGTGGTGTGGGAGGGCAGCGAGGTCGACCTCGGCCGACTGCCCATCCAGCACTGTTGGCCGGGCGATGCCGCGCCTCTCATCACCTGGGGGCTGGTCGTCACACGGGGGCCGCAAGGCGTGCCCCAGGCGCGGCGCCGTCAGAACCTGGGCATCTACCGGCAGCAGGTCATCGGGCCGCAGCAGGTCATCATGCGGTGGTTGGCTCACCGAGGCGGGGCGCTCGACTTCCGCGAGTTCGCACTCGCGCGGCCGGGGCAGCCGTTCCCGATTGCCGTGGCCTTGGGGGCCGATCCAGCCACCACGCTCGGCGCGGTGACGCCGGTGCCGGACACGCTTTCGGAGTACCAGTTCGCCGGTCTGCTGCGCGGCAGCCGCACCGAGGTGGTGGACAGCGCGGTGGGCGAGGGCGAATGGAAGCTGCAGGTGCCGGCCACGGCCGAGATCGTGCTCGAGGGCCACATCCCGCCGGCCCCGGCGGGGTACGAAGGCGTCTCGCCGGCCGGGGTGCCGCTGAAGGAGAGGGGCGGCTACCTGCATGCGCTGGAGGGCCCGTATGGCGATCACACCGGGTACTACAACGAGCGGGAGTGGTTTCCGGTGTTCGAGATCTCGCGCATCACGACGCGGCGCGCCCCCATCTATCACAGCACTTACACCGGCAAACCGCCGGACGAGCCGGCAGTGCTCGGGGTGGCGCTCAACGAGGTGTTCGTGCCGATCCTGCAGAAGCAGTTCCCCGAGATCGTCGACTTCTATCTGCCGCCCGAAGGGTGCAGCTACCGCATGGCGATCGTGAGCATGCGCAAGTCGTACCCGGGCCACGCGAAGCGGTTGATGTTCGGCGTGTGGAGCTTCCTGCGGCAGTTCATGTACACCAAGTTCATCGTCGTCACCGACGATGACGTGGACATCCGCAACTGGCAGGACGTGATCTGGGCCATCACGACGCGCATGGACCCCGTGCGTGACACGACGCTGGTCGATCACACGCCCATCGACTATCTTGACTTCGCATCGCCTGTTTCCGGCCTGGGCGGGAAGATGGGCCTGGACGCGACCCACAAGTGGCCGGGCGAGACGGAGCGCGAGTGGGGGCGTGTGATCGAGATGGACCCCGATGTGCGCCAGCGCATGGACGCGCTGTACGAGCAGATCCTGGGCGGGACCAGCGGCCAATGAGCGCCGCCTGCGTCATTGGAAAGCGCGATTGACCGTACCGGAAGACTGGCAGTATCGTTACTGCGCCTGTATGTGAATTGCGGGCATCATCGAGGCGCAGTCGCTGCGCACGAAGGGGCCCCGGAACGAGTCTTCCAGAGCCTCGCCAGGTGGTCTGGGCCACCGCCCCCCTCCGCGCCTTCGAGCCGGAGGGGTTTCTATTGGGCCGTCTGTCTCGACGAACGGCAAAGCGGGGCCGGCCCTGACCCTGGGGCCGGCCTTGGCCCTATTCGTGCGCCCCCGGGGCGTGCGCCCCACCCCCCAGGGGGTCAGGCACCGACCAGCCAGGCCAGCAGCTCGCGCAGCACGACGCGGTTCTCGTACAGCCCTTCGCTGCTCGGCAGCCACTCCAGCGCCGGCGCGGTGCGGCGGACGTGGAAGCCCATGGGGGCGCCCACCACCTGCATGTCGTTGCCGAGGACTTCACGGAAGGAGCGCAGTGCCCTCGGCATGTGCCACGCGTGCGTGACGATGATCACCTTGCGCACCCCGGCGCTGCGCAGGAGGGCGGCGGTGCGGGCGGCGTTCTCATGCGTGTCGCGCGACAAGTCCTCCACCCAGCGCAGGCGCAGGCCGAACTCCTCCTGGGCGAGCCGCTCGGCGATGCGTGCCTCGGGGGTCTCGCCGTCCAGCTGGGACCATCCCAACCCCCCGCTGAACCCCAGCGGTGCACCCGTGGCACGCGCCAGCCACACCCCGTAGCGCAGCCGCTGGTGCGAGGCGGGGGTGAGGTCGGAGACCCCGTACTCGGGGGCGCGCGGCTTCATGCCGCCGCCGAGCACGATGATCGCCAACTCGGTGCGGCCGCGAGGCTGCGCCTTCACTTCCTTGCGCAACGCCTCGATGTCGGCCTGCGTCCATGCGGGCGGCGTGCGCAGCACGAATTGCTGCAAGACGCGGGCGAAGCCGCTCGTCGAGGTGAGCCACAAGCCGAGGCAGGCGGCGAGGACGAGCGTGAACCCCAGCACCCGGCGGGGCAGGATGAGTCGCGCGCCGACGAGCACGAGCAGGATCAGCGAAGCGGGCGGCAAGACCAGGGCAGTCAGCAGGGGCTTGTAGGCGGAAAGGAACTCAGGCATGGGCGGATGTCAGCTCTTCCGACGAAAAGCCCGCAGCTTACGCGACGAGCACGCCGCCGGCGCGCCCTGAGTGGAGCGGGGCGCAGCCGCGCGGACCTCGACCTCGACTGCTATGCTGGAATCGAGTCCCTGGACGGTGCCTCCCTGGACGGTGCCTTCGAGTCCTCGGACGGTGCCTCGAACCCGAGCGCTTCTGGCTGGAGCACGACGATGACCCCGACCGACGGCGCGCAGCGCGAAACCATCTACCTCGCAGGCGGTTGTTTCTGGTGCCTGGAGGCGGTCTACGACAGGGTCGAAGGCGTGCTGGACGTCGAGTCGGGGTACGCGAACGGCCACGTCGAGCGACCCACCTACGAGGAAGTGTGCAGGGGCGACACCGGTCATGCGGAGGTGGTCAAGGTGGTGTTCGACCCCGCCCGCATCGCGCTGCGCGAGCTGCTGGAGATCTTCTTCGTGATCCACGACCCGACCACGCTGAACCGTCAGGGCAACGACGTGGGGCCGCAGTACCGCTCCGGCATCTACTGGGTGGACCCGCGCCAGGCCGACGTGGCGCGCGAAGTGATCGCGTCGCTCGCGACGAGCGGCGCGGTGGCCGGCCGGGTGGTGACGGAAGTGGAGCCGCTGCGGCAGTACTGGCCGGCCGAGGACTATCACCAGAACTATTTCGCCAAGCACCCCCACCAGGGCTATTGCTCCTACGTGGTGGCCCCGAAGGTCGAGAAGTTCATGAAGACCTTTTCGAGCAAGTTACGCAAGGGGTGAGTCCGGGCCCCTAGAATCGCCGCCCGTATGGCAGGACGGGCAGGGCGCGGGATCATCGGCAGACGGCGTGCGGCGGCCCCGGCATGGGGCTGGTGGCTGGCCCTTGCGCTCGTGGCTGCGCAATGGCTGGGGGTGCTGCATCGCGCGGCACATGTGCCTGCTGCGGGCGCGGAGCACGCCGCGGCCTCGGCTCCCGTGCGCGAGGTCTCGCGCTGGGCTTCCTGGTTTGGCGACCATGCCGACGAGCGTGCCTGCCTGGTGTTCGACCACGCCACGTGCGCCGACGCCGCGCATGTCGCGGTGGCCCTCGTGGTCGAGTCGCCGGCCCCTTCCGTGCCGCGGGCCCGGCCGTGCCCCTGCCGCCGAGGCGCGCCCGCACGCGCTTTCGACGCACGAGCGCCGCCGGCCTTCCTGAGCTGATCGTTCCTGTTGCGCCCTGCGTCCGGGCCGCCGCGAGCGGCACGGTCGAGGGGTGCCCGTCTTTCATGCGGACCGCACCGGCCCGGCCGGCCGATCGACCGCGACCGGCCCGGCCCGCGCCGCGCCTCGGCCGTCGGCTGCGCGGCGCACGGTCCTTCCGATGCTCAGGATCTTGCTCATGAACGCTTTCCACTCCGAGGGCCGGCCCCGCGTGCGCGGCCCCGTCGCTTCTTTCCACCTGTGGTCCTTCCCCCCTTCCAGCGGGGCAGCACGGGGGCTCGCGCGCTCGCCCGTCGGGTGGGCGTGCGCCTTGGCCTGTGCGGTCTCGCCGGTCGCGGCTCAGGCCGAGCAGGCGCTGCCCACGGTCGTCGTCACCGGCAACCCCCTGGGCCAAGCAGAGCCCGCTGCCCCGGTGGTCGCTCTCGAGGGCGACGCGTTGGCGCGCCGTCGGGGCGCGACGCTCGGCGAGACGCTCGACGGCCTGCCGGGCGTGTCGTCCAGCTACTTCGGGCCGAACGCGAGCCGGCCGGTGATCCGCGGGCTGGATGGCGACCGGCTCCGGGTCTTGCAGAACTCGGGCGCGTCGGTGGACGCGTCCAGCCTCAGCTTCGATCACGCCGTGCCCCTGGACCCGTTGGTGGTGGACCGGGTGGAGGTGCTGCGAGGGCCGGCTGCGCTGATGTATGGCGGCAGTGCCGTGGGCGGGGTGGTGAACGCGCTGGACAACCGCATCCCGCGAGCGCCTGTGAGCGGTGTGACGGGCTCGGCGGAGCTGAGAGCGGGCGGGGGCGCCTCGGAGCGGGGCGGTTCGGCCCTGGTCGAAGCGGGCGATGGGCGGATCGCGGTCCATGCCGACGCGTTCTCGCGCGAGACGGAGGACTTGCGGGTGCCGCGCTTCGTGCCCCGCACGCCGGACGGTGCGGCGGGCGCGGCGACGCGGCGCATCGAGAACTCTCAGTCCGATGCGCGCGGGGGAGCGCTCGGTGCCGCGCTCACCTTCGACCGCGGCTACCTCGGGGCTTCGGTGGATGCGTACCGCAACGACTACGGCGTGGTGGTGGAGCCCGAGGTCGCGATCCGCATGCGGCGCGAGCGGCACGCCCTGGCGGGCGAGTGGCGGCCGCAAGGGGGCTGGTGGCGCGCGGTCCGTATGCAGTTGAACCACACCGACTACCGCCACGATGAGGTGGAGGGCGAGGAGGTCGGCACCCGTTTCCGCAGCCAAGGCGCGGACGGTCGGTTGGAACTCGTGCACCGCCCCTGGGCGGCCCTGGGGGGCGCCCAGGGCGTGGTGGGACTCCAGGTCGAGCGCTCGGACTTTGCCGCGCTGGGCGAAGAGGCCTTCGTGCCGAGCACGCGCACGCGCTCGAGCGCGGTGTTCGTGCTCGAGGAATGGACCACAGGTGCGCTGCGGTGGTCCGCCGGCGTGCGCCGCGAGCAGGTGCGCGTCGGCTCGGACGGCGACGCGCCCGGGGAGGAGATGCGCTTCGGAGCCGCGTCCGAGCGGCGCTTCGGGCTCGGCAGTGCGTCGCTCGGGCTGAGTTCAGAGCTCGCCGGCGGGTGGCGGCTGGGCGGCAGCCTGTCGTACACCGAGCGTGCGCCGACGTTCTACGAGCTCTACGCCCGGGGCGTTCACGTGGCGACGGGCGCGTACGAGCGCGGGGACCCGGCTCAGCGCAAGGAGCGCGGCACGCACCTGGAGCTGAGCGCACAGTGGAAGGAGGACTCGAACTCGCTCAAGGCGAGCGCTTTCGCCAGCCGCTTTTCTCGCTTCATCGCGCTGGAGGGCACCAAGGAGGTGGTGGAGGAGCCGGGGGAGGACGGGGAGGTCGCCTCGTACCCCGTGTACGCGTTCCGCGGGGTGAGGGCGCGCTTCCACGGCGTCGAGCTCGAGGCGCGCCGTCGGGTGGCCGCGCGGCCCGCCCGCATCGAGCTGGAGGCGCGTCTGGACTGGGTGCGGGCGTCCAATGCGGACACTGGCGAGCCGCTGCCCCGCATCTCGCCTGCCCGGTTGACCCTGGGAGCGCAGGCCGCCCGCGGGGCCTGGCAGGCCGGTGCCGAGGTCCAGCATGCGGCCCGCCAGTCTCGCGTGCCGGGCGACGACGTGCCGACGCCGTCCTACACGCTGCTGCACCTGCACGCCCGCTACCGGGTGCAGGCGGGCGCCAGCCATTGGACTTGGTTCGTGCAGGCGCGCAACCTCACGAACCGGCTCGCCTACAACGCCGCTTCGATCCGCACCGTGCGTGAGTTGGCGCCGCTGCCGGGCCGGGCTCTGCAGGTGGGCTTGAGGGCGAGCTTCTGACACAAGGGGGGCGCCTCGGGCCCCCGGGCCGCGCGCGGCTCGCAGCCGGTCGAAGACGCGCCTGCCCCGTTGCCCGGGTCTTGGGCGGGCCGGAAGAGGATGGCACACTGCGCGGGACGCAGCCCCGACCGGTCCCCATGCCCCTCCCTTCTCTTCCGGCCGCCCCTGGATGGGCGCACGCCCTGCTCGACCTTGCGGCCGAGCCGATGGCGGTATGGGACGCCCAGGGCGAGCGGCTCTATGCGAACCGGGCCTGGGAGTCCTGCTTCGGTGGCGGCTCGCACGAGGCATGGTTGTCGCGCCTGGGCGAGCCGCTGCAGACACGGGTGCGCGAGGCGTTGAGGCGAGGCGAGGGCGTCGCACCGGTGCGGGCGACTTGGCTGCCCTCGCTGGCCTGCGGGCGCCTCGATCCATCGGAGGGCGAGTTCGCCCTGTCACCCTGGCCTGCGGCCGAGGGGGCTGCCCCTGCCGGTGGCACCCCCGTGCACGAACGCTGCTGGCTTGCGCGCTGGTTGCCCCTCCAGGCACAGCACCGGGCCGAGCGCCGTGCCGAGATCCTGGCCGAGCGGCTGGAAGTGGCCCAGGAGTTCGGGCGTCTGGGCGTCTGGGGCCGCGACCTGAGATCCGGCGGCGGCTTCTGGGACGCCCATGTGTTCCGGTTCTTCGGCATGCCGGTGCGTGAGGGGGCCCCCTCGTTCCAGGAGGCGAACGAGCGCGTGCACCCGGAGGACCAGGAGCGGCTGCGGCGCCTGTGGTATCGGAGTCTGGAGGCGGAGGGCCGCTACGACGTGCACTACCGCGTGGTGCAACCCGACGGCAGCCTGAAGCGCATCCATTCGCAGTGGATGGTCAAGGCGGACGCCTCCGGCCGGCCGGCTCGCGTGGTGGGTGTGATGATGGACGACACCGACAGCTACGAGATCGGGCGGCGCATGGAGTCGATCTCGACGCATCTGGCGATGGCCGCGGAGCTGGTCGGGCTCGTGATCTGGCACCAGGACTGGGCGAGCGGCATCACGCACTTCAACGACGAAGGCGCGCGCCTGCTGGGATTGCAGCACGCGCGCCCGCTGCACATCGAGGAGATCTACGCGCACCTGCATCCCGACGACCGGCCGGTGGCACGGCAGGCGAGCGAGCGCGCCTTGCGCGCGGACGCTCCGGTCGACGCGATGCTGCGCTACCTGCAGCCCGATGGCAGCACGCGACAGGTGCTCACGCGCCGCGTGGCCGAGCGTGACGCAGACGGCCGTTGCGTGGCGATCATCGGCGTCGCGCTGGACCTGACCGACCGCGAACGCACCGAGGCCGAATTGCGCGAGGCCCGGCATCGCATTGCCCTCGCCGCACAGGGCGTGGGCATGGGCACGTGGGAGCGCGATCTGGTGCACGACGTCTCGTACTGGGACGCCCAGATGTACCGCTTGCGCGGTCTGCGCCGAGACGAACCCCGGCCTGCCAACGAGTTGCGCATCGCCTGCGTGCATCCGGACGATGTGGAGCCGATGCTGCGGACCTACCGCGAGGCGTGGCAGGACCGGGGCTGCGATGTGGTGGGTCACGAGTTCCGGGTGGTGTGGCCCGATGGCTCTGTCCACTGGCTGGCCAGTCGCGCCCGCATCTTGCGGGACGCCAGCGGGCGGCCGGTGCGCATGCTGGGAGTGAACTGGGACATCACCGAAGTCAAGCAGGCCGAGCAGATCCGACGCGAGAAGGAGGCGGCCGAGCAGTCGAGCCGCGCGAAGTCCGAGTTCCTCGCGCGCATGAGTCATGAACTGCGCACGCCGCTCAATGCCGTCCTCGGGTTTGCGCAGGTGTTGCAGGCCGACCAGGAAGAGCCGCTGTCGGGGCCGCAACGCACGCGGGTGGACCATATCGTCGCCGCGGGGCGCCATCTGCTCGCGCTGATCGACGACGTGCTGGACCTGGCGCGCATCGAATCGGGCGCGGTGCAACTCGAAGCCCGCGTGATCGCGCTGCAGGACGCAGTGGTGGACGCGGTGGAACTCGTCGCCCCGATCGCACGGCGTGCAGACATCGCGGTCCACCTCGGCCCCCTGCAGGGCTGGGTGGTGGCCGATCGGCTGCGGCTGCGTCAGATCCTCATGAACCTGCTGTCGAACGCCGTGAAGTACAACCGCCCGGGAGGGGAGGTCACCGTGAGCGGGCAGTCCCGGCCCCCCTGGGCGTGGATCGAGGTGCGCGACACCGGCATCGGGATGAGCGAGGAGCAGCTCAAGCGCCTCTTCGAGCCCTTCAACCGGTTGGGCAGGGAGCGCGAGGGCATCGAGGGCACGGGCATCGGGCTCGCGATTGCGCAGCAGCTCGCGCAGCACATGGGCGGCCTCATCAAGGTGCGCAGCCGGCCGGGGGAGGGCAGCGAGTTCAGGCTCTGGCTGCCCGCGGGCGAGGACGGCCAGCGCGGCGCGTCGTGGACGTCACCGGCTGCGCACGAGGTGCCCTCCGTGCGCCCGCGCGCCTCACACCTGCTCTATGTCGAGGACAACCCGGTCAACGTGCTGCTGGTGGAAGAGCTGGTGCGTCTGCGCCCCGGTGTGCAACTGTCCGTGGCCACCAGCGGTGCCGAAGGAGTGGAGATGGCGCGCAGCCTGCAGCCCGATCTGGCACTCATCGACATGCAGTTGCCCGACATCACCGGCGAGGAGGTGCTCAGGCGACTGCGTGCGGACCCTTCCACCGCGTACCTGCGATGCATTGCGCTGTCGGCCAACGCGATGCAGGAGGACGTGGATCGTGCATTGGCCGCAGGCTTCGAAGCCTACTGGACCAAGCCGATCGACGTGAAGCGCTTTTTGCACGCCCTGGACGAGACGCTCGCGACCGAATGAAGTGAAGGCCCGGCCTGGAACGGGGCCGGGCCGCCACGCAGGGCGAGACGGGGCTGCTCAGGGTGCCAGACGCTCGCGCACCCAGTGGCCGTCCACGAGGCGGTAGCACAGACGGTCGTGCAGGCGCGACTTGCGCCCTTGCCAGAACTCCCAGCGGTCGGGCGTCAGGCGAAAGCCGCCCCAATGCGGCGGCCGTGGCGGGTTGAGGCCGAACTGGGCCGCATAGCGCGCTGCGTTGGCGACGAGCACGGCGCGCGAGGCGATGGGCCGGCTCTGGGGCGAGGCCCACGCTCCGATGCGGGAATCGAGCGGGCGCGAATGGAAGTATTCGTCGGATTCGGCGTCGCTCGTTTTTTCGACCTTGCCCTCGATGCGCACCACCCGTTCCAGCTCGACCCAATGGAACTGCAACGCGGCATACGGGTTATGCGCGAGCTCGCGTCCCTTGCGGCTTTCGTAGTTCGTGTACCAGACGATGCCGCGGTCGTCGCAGCCTTTGATCAGCACCACGCGGGTCGAGGGGCGCAGATCCGGTCCGACGGTGGCGACCGTCATCGCATTCGGCTCGGGAATCTGCGCGCGGATCGCCTCGCTCAGCCAACGCTCGAACTGCACACGCGGGTTCGGGTCCGCTGCATGCTCGTCCAATTCGGCGCGTTCATAACTCTTTCGGAGATCGGCGAGCTTCTTGTCCATGACGGGCAGTATAGGCAGCGCGCCTGCTCGGCCTGTGCGGGCTGACAGGCCGGGCAACTCCGTAGGGAGAGATACCACTTCATGAGGGGCCCCGTCTGCGGTTCCATCATGACTGCGCGCCGGGCCCGTGCAGGCGCATCGTACGCAGGAACAATGATCGTGATGGACTCCTCTCCCGTGGTGATCGTTCTAGCTGCCGGCGCCGGTTCGCGGTTCCATGGGCAGGGACACAAGCTGACGCAGGAGTTCGGTACTTCGAGCGTCATCGGCACTACGCTCACGAACGCGATCCTGAGCGGCTTGCCCGTGCGCGTCGTGACGACTGCGGAGTTGGAACCTCACATGCTTCAATGGGTGCCGCCCGACCACGTCGTGCGGGTGGCGTTGCCGGACGACGAGTCCGAGTGGGGCATGGGCTACTCGATCGCGGCTGGCGTGCGGGCCAGTGGCCAGGCTCCCGGCTGGCTGGTGATGCCCGGAGACATGCCGCTCGTGCAGCCGTCCACCTTGCGTGCAGTGGCTGCGGCGCTCGCCGAGCATCCCGTCGCCTTTGCGCAGCACGGTGGGCGGCGAGGCCACCCTGTGGCATTCGCGAGCGAACTCTACTCGGAGCTCGCGCGGCTGACGGGCGACACCGGCGCGTCCCGCATCGTGGCGCGCTATCCCGCCGCGGCAGTCAATGTCGGCGATCCCGGCGTGCTGTTGGACCTCGACACACCGGACGATCTCGCGGCGCTGCAAGCTCTGCACGGCGAGGGCGGTGGCGCGGGAACGGCGCGGTAGGGAGCCGATGCGGCCGTGGCGGGCCTCAGCCGAGCAGGCCGTGCCGTCGGGCGAGCATGAGCACGGCCTCCACGCGCCGGTCGCGGATGCCGTGTGAGAGCAGGCTCTCCTGCGTGCGGTGCACGTACTCGAGCGTGGTGCCGTAACGCCCCTTGGCGCTGCGCAGGATCTCCAGCAGGCGGGGCTCGGGCAGTTCTCCCGTGTAGTTCGGGCTGGTGCGGCTGAGCGTGAATCCAAGGGCGCGCACCAGCCCTTGATGCGTTCGGCACGGCAACCAGCGCGGGTCGTACACGCCGGTGGGCATCTCACGCTGCCACAGGCGGTCGAGCTCCCGGCGGGCGAGGGGGGCCGGCACGCGAAAGACGACCCCCTGGCACGAGCCGCCCGGCATCAATGCGAACACCAGGCCCGGCACCTCCGGCGTGCCCCGGTTGATGCGCGACCACATCCGCAACGCGCGGTGGTAGCCGAGCACACGCGCCATGCGTCGCTCGATGTGTTCGACCTCGGGGTTCCAGATGAGCGAGGCATAGCCGAAGACCCAGAGGTCGCCCCCGTCCCACTGGCGCAAGGTTTGCTCCAGCAGCAGTTGGGGATCGCGCAGCGCGAGCGGGTGCACATCGAGCAACGTCGGGTGCGAGACCGGCCCGGGGCGCGCGTGGCGGTCGTGCGAAGTCATGGATGGTCAGGACATTGTTTCGATTTGACCATGTAACTAGGTTACCTAATAATCGGAGCCATGGTTACAAGCAGCATCTCCAGCATCAACAGCCAGACGTGCCGATGAATCCCGTCATCGCCAGAGTCACCGAGCGCATCCGGCGTCGCAGCGAGGCGACGCGCGGCGCCTACCTGCTTCGCGTCGCCCGCGCGGCGGACCGCCCGCGAGGTGCCGACCGGATGGGGTGTGCCAACGTGGCACATGCCTTCGCGGCCCTGCCGCCGCCGCTCAAAGTCAAAGTCCTCTCCGAGCGGGCGCCCAACATCGGCATCGTCACCGCCTACAACGACATGCTCTCGGCGCACCATCCGTACGCGGGCTATCCGCAGGTCATCAAGGACGAGGCGGCACGCCTGGGCGCAACGGCGCAGGTGGCCGGGGGCGTGCCCGCGATGTGCGACGGTGTCACGCAAGGCCTGCCGGGCATGGAGCTGAGCCTCTTTTCGCGCGACACCATCGCGATGGCCACCGCGGTCGCGCTGACGCACGACGTGTTCGATGCGGCGCTGCTGCTGGGCATCTGCGACAAGATCGTGCCCGGTCTGCTCATCGGCGCCTTGCACTTCGGCCACCTGCCCTGTGTGTTCGTGCCCGCAGGTCCGATGAGCACCGGCCTGTCCAACAGCGAGAAGGCCCAGGTGCGCGAGTTGTATGCGCAGGGGCTGGTGGGGCGCGAGCAATTGCTGGAGGCCGAATCGAAGGCCTACCATGGCCCCGGCACCTGCACTTTCTACGGCACGGCCAACAGCAACCAGATGCTGATGGAGGCGATGGGCTTGCACGTGCCCGGGGCCGCTTTCATCCCGCCCCACACCGAGTTGCGCGAGGCGCTCACCCGCGAGGCGGTGCGCACCGTGCTGGCCAACATCAAGGGCAAGCGCTTTACGCCGATCGGCCACTTGGTGGATGAGCGCAGCATCGTCAATGCGATGGTCGCGCTTCTGGCCACCGGCGGCTCGACCAACCACCTCATCCACTGGGTGGCGGTGGCTCGTGCGGCCGGCCTCGTGATCGACTGGGACGACTTCTCGGAGCTGTCGGCCGTGGTGCCGCTGCTGGCGCGCGTGTACCCCAACGGCAGCGCCGACGTGAACCAGTTCCAGGCCGCCGGTGGGCCGGGCTTCGTGCTGCGGGAGCTGCTGGACGGCGGGCTGCTGCATGCCGACGTGCTGACCGTGGCGCTAGAGGGCTTGCGGGCCTACACCCGCGTGCCGGTGCTGCAGGAAGGCGCGCTGCGCTGGCAGGACCTGCCCGAGGCCAGCGGCGACGAGGGCATCGTGCGCGGGGTGGCGGCGCCGTTCAGTCCCACGGGGGGCCTCAAGGTCCTGCAGGGCAACCTCGGCCGGGCGGTCATCAAGGTCTCGGCCGTGCCGCCGGACAGGCACATCATCGAGGCGCCGGCGCTGGTGTTCGACAGCCAGGAGGCGTTGCAGCAGGCGTTCAACGACGGGCAGTTGGAGCGGGACTTCGTCGCGGTCGTGCGCTTCCAGGGCCCGCGGGCCAATGGCATGCCCGAACTGCACAAGCTCACCCCGCCGCTCGCAGTGCTGCAAGGCAAGGGATACCGCGTGGCGCTGGTCACCGACGGGCGCATGAGCGGGGCTTCGGGCAAGGTGCCGGCTGCGATCCACGTGAGCCCCGAGGCGCTGGCGGGCGGTGCGCTGGCCAAGCTGCGTGACGGGGACCTCATCCGCCTCGACGCGGTGAAAGGCACGCTCGATGCACTCGTGCCCGAGGTGGAGTGGGTGGCGCGGCCGGTGGCCGAGCGCAGCGCGGAGCAGGCCCAAGACTGTGCCCACATGCTCGGACGCGAGCTCTTCGGCGGCATGCGCCGCAACGTCACCAGCGCCGAGGAAGGCGCCTGCACCTGGTTGTGAACCTGGTCGTGAGGAAGGACCTTGTGATGAGCACCCTCGAGCTGGCCTCCCACGGCCCTGTGATCCCCGTCATCGTCATCGACCGGCTGCAGGACGCGGTGCCGCTCGCCGAGGCCTTGGTCGCCGGCGGCGTGCGTGTGCTGGAAGTGACGCTGCGCACGCCGGTGGCGCTGCAATGCATCGAGGCGATCGCCAAGGCGGTGCCCGAGGCCATCGTGGGCGCCGGCACGGTGCGTACCGGCTTGGATGCGCAATCCGCCAAGGACGCGGGCTGCCGTTTCGCGGTCAGTCCGGGCTACACGCCCGAGATCGGACGTGCCTGCCAAGACCTCGGGCTCGCGCTCTTGCCTGGGGTGTCCACGGCCAGCGAGGTGATGACCGCCAACGCCGATGGCTACCACTTCCTGAAGTTCTTCCCGGCCACGGCCGCGGGGGGCGTGCCGATGCTCAAGGCCCTGGCCGGTCCGTTTCCCGACGTGTACTTCTGCCCCACCGGCGGCATCACCCTCGAGACGGCACCGCAATTCCTTGCACTGCCGAACGTGAAGGTCTGCGGCGGCTCGTGGCTCACCCCGGCGGATGCGGTGCGCGAGGGGGACTGGCCCCGCATCACGCGCCTCGCACAGCAGGCAGCGGCGCTGCGCCGCGGCTGAACAGAGCAGAAGGCAGAAGGGCCGTCCTGCGCGGCGGGATCATCCCGCCGGTTTGCGCTCGATGAGCTCGATCTTGTAGCCGTCGGGGTCGGTCACGAAGGCGATCACCGTCGTGCCCCCCTTGACGGGCCCCGGCTCGCGGGTGATCGTGCCGCCCGCCGCACGGATGCGCTCGCATGCCGCGTAGGCGTCGGGCACCTCGATCGCGATGTGACCGTAGGCCGTGCCGAGGTCGTAGCGGTCGACGCCGTAGTTGTAGGTGAGTTCGATCTCGGCGTGCTCGGGATTGGTGCCATAGCCGACGAAGGCGAGGGAGTATTGCTGCTCGGGGCGGTCGGTCGTGCGCAGCAGCTTCATGCCCATCACCTGGGTGTAGAAGTCGATCGAGCGCTGCAGATCGCCGACGCGCAGCATCGTGTGGAGGATTCTCATTGCGGTGCGAAGAAGAAGGTCGGGACGCCAACGATAAAGCACGTCGCTCAGCGGCGCACGACGGCGGCGCGATGACCGTGACGGCAGCCCCGGTGGGCTGTCGCGGGCTCGTGGTGCACCGGGGCCCCCGGAAGGCGAGCCGTCTGGGTGTCGGACCGTCTGGCGGACCGTCTGGGTGTCGGACAATGGGCGCAGATCGGTCGTGAGGGGTTGTTCGTGCTGACGTTGTTCGCCGCCGCGCTCGTGCTTGGTTTCGTCTTCAATGCCGCGCCGGGAGCGGTCTTCGCCGAGACGGTGCGCCAAGGGGCGCGTGGCGGCTTCCGGCCCGCGTTCGCGGTGCAGATCGGCTCGCTCGTGGGCGATGCCTTGTGGGCGGTGCTGGGGCTTGCCGGTGTCGGACTCCTGCTCCAAAACCCCGCGCTGCGAGCCCCGGTCGGCGTGGCGGGCGTCGCGTACCTCGTGTGGCTCGCGTGGGATGCCTGGAAGGCCGCGAGCCACGAGTTCAATGTGCAGGGAGCGCCGATGGTGGCCTCCCGCAAGGCATTGCGCGCCGGCATCCTCCTGTCGGTGACCAACCCCCAGAACGTGGCCTATTGGGCTGCCGTGGGCAGCGCGATGGGCGCCGTGGGCATCCACCAACCGACCGCGGGCGACTACGGGGTGTTCTTCGCAGGCTTCATGGCCTCGTCCGTGCTGTGGGCCTTCATTTGCGCCGCGCTGGTCGACCGCCTGTTCCGCCGTGTCGGAGCGCAATGGGCGCGTTGGACTTATCGAGCCTGCGCGGTGGCCTTCCTGGTGCTGGCACTGTCGTCGCTGCGCGACCTGGTCGGGCCACGCCCCGCGACCGAGGCAGCCAGCCCCCGGGCCGTGGTGAACGGCCGGCCCTGAGCGCGAGGCCGGCCTCGCGGTGCCGCGGTGAACGCCGACGGGCGCGTGCGCCGGCGCGTCTCGGGCAAACCCTGAGGTAATCCTGCGGCTTGCCGTCCCCAGAGCTCACCCTCTACGCTGCGGGCAGGAATCACTGCGGAGTTCGATGTGACGACCTCTTTCCTGCACGAAAGCTCCGGGCGTGGGGGCGGCCGCGGGGCGTCGGCCCGGGCCAAGGGGCCCCGGCAACCGGCTGTCGGCCCGCGCGCATGCCGGCGCCCGGACGCGGCGTTGCCGGGGGCGTTCGACGTGCGCGGCCGGCACGCCTTCTCGTGCCACGCCCTGCGGGAGGTGCGGCGCGCATGAACCTCGCCCACCTTTTGGTGCGTGCCGCCGGCACGGCGGGGGACCGGCCGGCGGTCTTTCTGGGCACGCACGCGCTGCACAGCTACCCTGCGCTCGCACGGCGCGCGGCCTCGTTGGCCGGTGCGCTGCAGGGCCGATGGCGCTTGGCGCCCGGCGAGCGCGTCGGCATCTTCGCCACCAACCACCCGGCCGTGCTGGAGATCCTTTTCGGCTGCTGGTGGGCGGGGTTGGCGGTCGTGCCGATCAACCCCAAGCTGCATCCGCGCGAGGCGCAGTACATCCTCTCGCACAGCGGCGCGTCGCTGGTGTTCACGACGGAGGACATCGCCGCGGGCCTGGAGGGGCAGTGCAAGGCGTTGCCGTCTCTGAAGGAGATCGTGTGCATCGAGCGGCCCGACTATGAGCGGCTGTTGCAGGCCGAGCCGCTGCCGGGACCGCTGCACCGCGCGCCCGAGGAGCTGGCCTGGCTGTTCTACACCTCGGGTACGACCGGCCGTCCCAAGGGCGTGATGATCACGCACCGAAACCTGATGGCGATGACGCTGTGCTACTTCGCCGACGTGGACTCGGCGCAGCCGCAGGACGCGGTGCTGTATGCGGCGCCGATGTCGCATGGCGCCGGGCTGTACGGGCTGCCGCACGTGGCCGCCGCGGCGCGCCACGTGGTGCCCGACAGCCGCGGCTTCGATCCGGCCGAGATCCTCGCGCTGGCACGGCACCACCGCGACGTGTCGATGTTCGCGGCGCCCACCATGGTGCGCCGGCTGGTCGAGCAGGCTGCCGCGCAAGGCGAGGAGGGCGACGGCTTGAAGACGGTGGTCTATGGCGGCGGGCCGATGTACCTCGAGGACATCCAGCGCGCGCTGAAGGTGATGGGCCCGCGCTTCGTGCAGATCTACGGCCAGGGCGAGAGCCCGATGACCATCACCGCGCTCGCGCGCCGGCACCTGATGGACACCAGCCATCCGCGCTACTTGCAGCGCCTGGGCTCCGTGGGTGTGGCGCAGACGGCGGTGGAAGTGCGCGTCGCCGACGAGGCCGGGCGCGACCTGCCCGCTGGCGAAACCGGCGAGGTCGTGGTGCGCGGCGACACCGTGATGGCCGGCTACTGGTGCGACCCCGAGGCCACCGCGCGCACGATCCGCGACGGGTGGCTCTACACCGGCGACATGGGCAGCCTCGACGAAGACGGCTTCCTCACGCTGCGTGACCGCTCGAAGGACGTGATCATCAGCGGCGGCTCCAACATCTACCCGCGCGAGGTCGAGGAGGTGCTGCTGCGGCACCCGGACGTGGCGGAGGTTTCCGTCGTCGGCCGGCGCGATGCGCAGTGGGGCGAGGTGGTGGTGGCCTTCGTCGTGCCGCGCACCGGCGCGTCGCTGCACGCCGATGCGCTGGACGCGCTGTGCGTCGAGCACATCGCCCGCTTCAAGCGGCCCAAGGAGTACGTCTTCGTCGAGGCCTTGCCGAAGAACCACTACGGCAAGGTGCTGAAGACCGAGCTGCGCGCGCGGCTGCAGGCTGGACCGGACGCGGCGCGCTGACGCCGGAGGACACCCATGGACGACACCTTCCTCAAGGGGCGCACCGCACTGGTCACCGGGTCGGTGCAAGGCATTGGCCTGGCGATCGCCGAACGCCTGGCACGGGCGGGCGCGGCGATCGTGCTGCACGGTCTGGCGACGCAAGCGCAGGCCGCCGAGGCCGAGGCGGCGCTGCGGTGCGCCGGCGCCGAGGACGTGCTGTTCCTGGACCACGACCTGCGCGCACCCGCGGCCGTCGAGGCCCTGATGGACCGCGCGCTCGGCTGGCGCGGCGGGCTGGACGTGCTGGTCAACAACGCCGGCATCCAGTTCACCGCACCCATCGTCGAGATGCCGCCGCAACGCTGGGACGCGATCCTCGCGATCAACCTGACGGCCGCCTTCCACACCATGCGTCGCGCGCTGCCCGGCATGCTCGAGCGCGGCTACGGGCGCGTCGTCAACATCGCCTCGGTGCACGGGCTCGTGGCCTCCATGCACAAGGCTCCGTATGTGGCGGCCAAGTTCGGGCTGGTGGGCCTCACGCGTGTGGCTGCGCTGGAGTGCGCGGCCGCGGGCACGCGCGACAGCGGCGGTGTCACCGCCAACTGCATCGCACCGGGCTGGACCGAGACGGCGATCATCGAACCGCAGATCGTCGCGCGCGCGGTGCAACTCGGCATCGACCGCGACGCGGCGGTGCGTGACCTGCTGCGCGAGAAACAGCCCAGCCTTCGCACCTCGCGTCCCAGCGAGATCGCCGAAGTGGCCGCGATGCTGTGCCGCCCGTGGGCGCACAACATCAACGGCATCACGCTGCCGGTCGATGGGGGCTGGACGGCCCAGTAGCGAGCGCCGCGCAGCCGGTATGCCTTTGCCCCCGGGGCTTGCGCCCCACCCCCCGAGGGGGTTGTCGGCCCGGCTTCGGGCGGCCGGGCGCCGGGCCTATCTTTGCCCCCGGGGCTTGCGCCCCACCCCCCGAGGGGGTTGTCGGCCCGGCTTCGGGCGGCCGGGCGCCGGGCCTATCTTTGCCCCCGGGGCTTGCGCCCCACCCCCCGAGGGGTTGTCGGCCCGGCTTCGGGCGGCCGGGCGCCGGGCCTCAGGAGATGCCCGCCAGCCGCGAGACCATTTCGGTGGGCGTACGGACCTTGAGCTTGCGCATCAGGCGTGCCCGGTGGGCGTCGACGGTGCGCGGGCTGATGCCCAGGATGCGCGCGATCTGCTTGGTGGTCTTGCCCTCGACCAGCAACTGAGCGATCTCGCGCTCGCGCACGGTGAGCGGCGCGATCACGGGCCGCCGCTCGGAGATGTCCTCGAACATCCACACGGCGCAGCCGAAGGGGTCTTCGCGATCCAGCGAGCGACCCGCCACATGACACCAGAACAGGCGGCCGCCGCGGTGTTTCATGATCCGCTCGTCGGCGTAGCGGCCGCTGTCGCGCATGACCTGCAGCCCTCGCTCGCCGATGCGGTGGAACTCCTCGACGGAGGGGTACAGCACCGACATCGACGCCCCCGCCAGCTCCTGCGGCGCATAGCCGAACATGGAGCCGAAGGCCTCGTTGCAGCGCTGGATCACCCGGTCGCGCGAGACGCACAGGCCCACGGGAGCCAGATCGAAGGCCAGTTCGAGGTCGGAGCCGGAGAAGGGCGGTTCGCACGGGTGCATCGCAGCGCGACAGGATATCGGCACGCGATGCAGCGGACCATGAGGGATGGCCCGCCGGGGTGGTCGAAGAGGAAGCTGGCGGGGCGCATCGGGGGTCAGCCGGGCGCACGACGATCGGCGCGGTCGAGCAGGCGCGCCGCGCTCCAGGCGGCCGCTGCCAGGTAGGCGAGGCCTCCGGGCACCCACATCACGAGGCCGGCGAGTTGCTGGTCCCAGAGGTCACGCGATTCGCGCAGATACAGCGGCTGTGGCGCGAAGGTCAGGAGGGCGCCCAGCAGCCCGGTGTGCATCAGCGTGAAGAGCAGGGCGGCCAGCGCCCCCAAGCCGCGGGCCGCGGGAGCGCGCCACACCGACCACCAGAAGATCCAGGCAGTGAGAAGGAAGCTGGCGTGCTCGAGCACGTGCCAGCCCTCGTGCAGCAAAGCGGCGGTGTAGGGCCCCGGTGCATGCCAAGCCCAGAGGGCCAGCGCATGCACGGTGGCCGCCGCCATCGGTGCCGCCGCCAAGCGCAGCGGCCCGCGCGCGAGCGCCACGGGCAGGCGGCCGAAGCAGGCGCGCCACTGCGGCAAGGGCTGGGCCACGACGAGCAACGGGGCGACGCCGACGATCAGGACCATGTGCTGGACCATGTGCATCGCGGTGCTGTGGGCGGCCCAATCGTCGAGCGGCCCGAACAGGGCCACACCGGCGAGCAGCAGCGCGGTGTGGAACGCCAGCGCCTGGGCGGGGCGCGCGGGCACCCGCGCGGCCCCCAGGGCGTGCCCCACCCAGGCGAGCACGTAGAGTGCTTGCAGGAGCCACGCCGGCGCGTGCTCCACCCCGCCTTGCCACCCCCCGTGAGCGGCCACCGGGCCACTCGCAAGGCTCGCACCGGCGGCCAGCGTGAGGCGGGCGAGCGGCCTCATGCGCACACCGGCAACCAGCCCAAGGGCAGCGCGACGAAAGCCACGCTCAGGGCCGCGGCGAGGTGGAGGCACGCCCCGGCTGCCGCGACGAACCGGCCGGCGCCCTGGGCCTGGCGCCCGGCGCGCAGGCACCGCACGGCCCCGAAGGCCAGCCCCACGAGGACGAGCGCCGTCGACGCGAGCAGCAGGCCCCTCAGCAGCCCCGGCGAAACCCCGCTCCCGCGCTGCTCGGCGATGCATCCGAGGGACACGCCGGCGTAGACCCCGACGAACCAGACGGCCCACACGGCGAGCCCGAGCACGAGCTGCAACGGATGGAGCGCGGGCTTCATCGCAGGACTCCCAAGACGAGGGGAGCGCCGGGCAGGACGAGCGCGGTGGCCCACGCAATGCCCGCGCTGAACCACCACAACTGCAGCAGTACCGCCGGCTCGTAGGGCGCGAAGGCCCCGACATAGCGATGGCGCACGCGCAGCACCTGCAAGGCCGTGGTGACCGTGGCGAGCGCGCCGTGCACGACGGCGTAGATCAGCATGAAGATCATCACCGCGTCGTGGGCGCTTCGCTGCGGCACGAGGGGGGCTTGCGCGATCTGCCAGCCGAGCACCGCGCAGTGAGCGGCACCGAGCAGCGTGGCGAGGACGAGACCGGGGACCAGGCGGCCGTCGTGTCCGCGGCGCAGGTGCGCCTGCACGTGGCGCAACGACCCCGCGGCGGCCGTCGCGAGCGCCGCCGCGGCGGCCAGGGCGGTGGCGCTCACCGGCGACTGCGCCGGCGGCTCGAACTCGGGGGCCACCACCCACAGGTACAGCCAGCCGAACACCAGCGAGCCGTACAGCGCCGTGTCGGCCAGCAGCGTCGAGCCCATGCCCCACAGGCCGGGGCCGTCGAAGGTGCGCGAGTGCAGCCGAAGGCCGGGTGGGACGTCATCGTCCTGGGGCGCGCAGCTCGGGTGCATGCCGTTCTCCCACGACCACCGCAGCAAGGCCGCGAAGGCCGCGATCGCGGCGACGATCGCGAGGGCATGGACCTTGGTCAGCAGCCCGATGCACACCAGCCCGATGGCGGCGGCTGCCGTCAGCGGCCACCAGGAGTTGCCGGGCAGGTGGATCACCTCGCGAGGCTCGCCGGTGATCGGGTCCGTGCCGAAGGTTTCGCGGCGGCCGTGCCGTGCATGGGCCAGCGCATGCATGCCGCGCTCGATGCTCTCGGGCAGTCGAGGTTGCTCCCACAAGGGATGGCGGGCCTCGATGCGCGCTTGGCTGGCGAAGTTGTACGGTGCGGGCGGCATGGCGCAGGCCCACTCCAGCGTGTCCGCGCCCCACGGGTTGCGCGGGGCGCGCCGGCCGACGCGGGCGTGCGTGGCGAGGTCGACGACGACCATCGCGATGCCCGCCGCCATCACGAAGCCGAAGATCGAGGACACGAGGTTCGGCAGCTCCCAGCCCAGGCCGGCCTCGTAGGTGTAGATGCGGCGCGGCATGCCGAGCAGCCCCGTCCAATGCATGACCAGGAAGGTGCCGTTGAAGCCGATGAACGTGAGCCAGAAGCCCCACCGGGCCAGCCATTCCGTTGGCATGCGGCCGGTGGCCAGAGGCAGCCAGTAGTACAGCCCGGCCAGCAGCGGAAAGAGCACCCCCCCGACGAGCACGTAGTGCATGTGCGCCACGACGAAATGCGTGTCGTGCACTTGCCAGTCGAAGGGCACGAGAGCCAGCATCACGCCGGTGAGCCCACCGGCCACGAAGACCACGAGGAAGCCCACGAGCCACAGCATCGGGATGCGCATCTCGGGACGGCCCGTCCACAACGTGGCCAGCCACACGAAGATCTGGATGCCGGTGGGCACGGCGACCAGCATGCTGGCCGCGGAGAAGAACGCCATCGCGAGCAACGGGATGCCGACCGTGAACATGTGGTGCACCCACAAACCGAAGCTGATGAAGCCGGTGGTGACGACGGCCACCACCGTCCAGCGGTAGCTGACCAGCGGACGGCGGGCGAACACGGGCACCAACGTCGAGACGACCCCGGCCGCCGGCAGGAAGATGATGTAGACCTCCGGGTGGCCGAACAGCCAGAACAGGTGCTGCCACAGCAGCGGGTCGCCGCCGCGATTCACGTCGAAGAAGGCCCAGCCGGCCGCGCGCTCCAGCTCCAGCAGGATGCTGCCGAGGATGAGCGGCGGAAAGCCCACGAGGATCATCACCGACGTGACGAGGATGTACCAGGCGAAGATCGGCATGCGGTGCAGCGCCATGCCGGGCGCACGCGTGCGCAGGATCGAGACGAGCAGCTCCACAGCCCCTGCGACCGAGGAGATCTCGACGAAGGTGATGCCGATCAGCCAGAAGTCGGCGTTCACGCCGGGGCTGTAGGTGCGGCTCGACAGAGGCGTGTACATGAACCAGCCCGAGTCGGGCGCGAGGCCGAGCACCAGGCTCGACGTGAAGATGACGCCGCCGAAGAGGTAGCACCAGTACCCGAAGGCGCCCAGCCGCGGAAAGACGAGGTCGCGTGCGCCGATCATCTTCGGGATCAGGTAGCACGCCAGGCCTTCGACCATCGGCACCGCGAACAGGAACATCATCATCGTGCCGTGGGCCGTGAAAGCTTGCTGATAGGCCTGGGCGCTCATGAAGCTCTGCCCCGGCAGGGCGAGCTGCGAGCGCATCAGCATCGCGAGCACGCCGGCCACGAGAAAGAACACGAACCCCGTGACCATGAAGCGCAGCCCCACCGTGGTGTGATTCACGATGGTGAGCGCGCGCCAGCCGGTGGGGTTGCGCCAGACGCGCTCGAGTTCGGCATGCAGGTCGGCCGGGTCGCGGGCAGGCGGGTTCGTCGTCATCGGGCAACGGGTGCGGTGGCGGTGGAGGCGGCGGGCGCCGGGGCAGGCGTGGAGGCGGGAGCGGCGGTCGGGCCTTCCGAGTGCAGCCAGCGTTCGAACTCCTCGGCCGGCAGGGCCTGCACGCGCAGGCTCATGTGCGCGTGGCCCGGCCCGCAGAACTCGGCGCACGGAGCATGGAAGACGCCCGCCCGGTCGGCCCGCAGGTGCACGCGATGCGTGCGGCCGGGGATCGCATCGACCTTGACCCCGAGGCGCGGCACCCAGAACCCGTGGATCACGTCGCGCGTGGAGACGTCCACCGCGACGGTGCGTCCCACCGGCAACACCAGCTCGCCCGCGAGCTGCCGGCCGCTGGCGGGGTAGCGCACGTCCCAACCCCAGCGGTAGCCGGTGACTTCGACGTGCAAGGGCGGCACGCGGGCGTCGGCCGGGACGCGGCCCGCGGGTATGCCGAATGCCAAGAGCAGCGCGATGCTGACGAAAGGCAGCAGCACGCCGCCGCCCCAGATCCAGCGCGCCGCCGTCCGCCGGGACGAGGCCTCGTCCCGCTGCCGGCTGTTTCGCAGGAGCGCATAGCACCACAGGGCGACCACGACGAGCCACACGATGGAGCCGTACCCGAGCATCCACCACCACAGCTGCGCGATGTCCCTCGCCGCCGGCCCGGCCGGGTCCACGATGGAAGCCGGCCCTGTGCAGCCGGCGAGCACCGGGCACCATGCCGCGACGGGCCGCCCGCCGATGAGGAGGGCTGGCTGATGCCACGCCAGGAAGAACCGATCGCCAGCCGCGCGGCGATCGCGGGGCACCCGTTGCACCCGATGATGATCCACTTTCCCGTGGCCGCCCTGATCGGGCTCGTCGCCGTCGATGTGGCCTTCCTCCGAAGCGCCGACCCGTTCTGGGCGCGCGCGGGGGTGTGGTTGGCGGGCGTGGGCGCCCTGGGCGGTTGGGCCGCGAGCATCGCGGGGCTGATCGACCTCTACACCGTGGCCCGCATACGCCGGCTCATCACCGCCTCGTGCCACGCCATCATCGCGGTGATGATGCTCTCCGTCGCCACGATGAACTGGCTGCTGCGCGTGGGCGACGCGGGCGCCATGGTGCGCCCCTGGGGCCTGTACCTGTCCTTGCTCACGGCCGTGCTGATCGCATTGGCCGCCTACCTCGGCGGACGCCTGGTGTACGAGCACACGGTGGGTGTGGACACCAGCGAATGAAGGGCCGCGCCCGGCGGCTGCACACGGTGCTCGGCGCGTGTTCATCGCGGTCACAGGGGCTTGGCGAGCACGAGCCACAGGACGGCCAGAATCAGACCGATGCCGGCGAACCCCGCGAAGGCGGCACCCCGCCGGATCGCACGGGCGTCGCCGCCGCCCTCGAGGCGGATGGTGAGCACGCCGCACCAGGCGTGGACGAGCACGAGGCCCGCGACCGCCGTGAGCTTGGCGACGAGCCAGACCCCGAGCGTGAAGTCCGCGACGAAGACCGCCGTGCCGGAGGCGATCGCGAGCAGCGCGGCGGGCGTGGCTGCCAGCGTGAAGAGGGCCCGCAGAGGCAGCGGTGCGGCCGATGCGTCAGGCGCCGGGCGCGCGCTGCCCGCCAACGCGGCGGCCAGGTAGAGCAGGCTCGCGCACCACAGCACGAGCGCGACGATGTGCAGGAGCTTGAGCCAGGGCATCTCGGTCGGAGCGTGCAACGGCCCAGGCTCCAGCAAATCCCGCGCCCGCAGCGGTGCGGGCGGTTCGCATAATGCGGGTCGACTTCAGGAGACCCCCTCGATGCTTGCCGACCACACGCCTTACCCCCACCTGCTCGCGCCGCTCGACCTCGGTTTCACCACCTTGCGCAACCGGGTCCTGATGGGCTCCATGCACACCGGGTTGGAAGACGGCCGCCGGCTCGACAAGCTGGCCGTCTACTTCGCCGAGCGCGCCCGCGGCGGGGTGGGGCTCATCGTCACCGGCGGCTTCGCACCCAACGTGGCGGGCTGGGTCAAGCCCTTCGCCGGGCGCATGTCCAGCCGGGCCGCGGTGAGCCGTCACCGCGAGGTCACGCAGGCCGTGCATGCCGAGGGCGGCAAGATCGCGCTGCAGATCCTCCACACCGGGCGCTACGCCTACCACCCCTTCGCCGTGGCGCCGTCCCCGCTCAAAGCGCCGATCTCGCCCTTCCGGCCGCGCGAGTTGAGCGCCCGCGGCGTGCAGCGGCAGATCGACGCCTTCGTGCGCTCGGCCGTGCTCGCCCGCGAGGCGGGCTACGACGGCGTCGAGATCATGGGTTCCGAGGGATACCTCATCAACCAGTTCCTCGCCGCCTGCACCAACCAGCGTACCGACGAGTGGGGCGGCAGCTACGACAAGCGCATGCGCTTCGCGGTGGAGATCGTGCAGCGCACGCGCGAGGCGGTCGGGCCGGACTTCATCCTCATCTTCCGCCTGTCGATGCTCGACCTCGTGCCCGGCGGCAGCACCTGGGACGAGGTGGTGGCGCTCGCCCGTGCCGTCGAGCGGGCCGGTGCCACGCTCATCAACACCGGCATCGGATGGCACGAGGCCCGCGTGCCCACCATCGCCACCAGCGTGCCCCGGGCGGCCTTCACCTGGCTCACGCGCAAGATGAAGGGCGAGGTCGGCATCCCGCTCGTCACCACCAATCGCATCAACACGCCTGAAGTGGCCGAAGCGATCCTCGCGCGCGGCGACGCCGACATGGTGTCGATGGCGCGCCCGCTGTTGGCCGATGCCGAGTTCGTGCGCAAGGCGGCCGAAGGCCGCGCCGACGAGATCAACACCTGCATCGCCTGCAACCAGGCCTGCCTGGACCACATCTTCGTCAACAAGACGGCGACGTGCCTGGTCAACCCCCGGGCCTGCCGCGAGACGGAGCTGGTGTGGGGGCCCGTGCGCCGCAAGCGCCGCCTGGCCGTGGTGGGGGCGGGGCCGGCCGGGCTGGCGGCTGCCACGGTGCTCGCCGAGCGAGGGCACGAGGTGGACCTGTACGAGGCGGCCGAGGAGATCGGCGGCCAGCTCAACATGGCCAAGGTCGTGCCAGGCAAGGAGGAGTTCCACGAGACCTTGCGCTACTTCGGCAAGCGCCTCGCGCTCACCGGCGTGCGCGTGCATCTGGGCTCGCGCGCGACGGCCGAGTCGCTGCTCGCGCGCGGATACGACGAGGTGATCCTGGCCACCGGCGTGGTGCCCCGCGACCCCCGCATTCCCGGCCAGCAGCACCCCAAGGTGCTGAGCTACATCGACGTGCTGCGCCACCGCAAGCCGGTGGGCCGGCGCGTGGCCATCGTCGGGGCGGGGGGCATCGGGTTCGACGTGGCCGAGTACCTCGTGCATGACGGGCACTCCAGCACGCTGGACTTGCAGGCGTGGCTGGCCGAATGGGGCGTGGCCGACCCGGCTGCCGCGCGCGGAGGCGTCGAAGGCGTCATGCCGCGCATCAGCCCGCCGGCGCGCGAGGTGTACCTGCTGCAGCGCACCGAAGGCAAGCTCGGCGCGCGCCTGGGCAAGACGACCGGATGGATCCACCGCACCTCGCTCAAGCACAAGCAGGTGCGCATGATCGGCGGGGTGCACTACGAGGAGATCGGCGACCGGGGCCTGCTCATCTCACGCGGCGAGCGGCGGGAGGACCCGACCTGGCTGGAGGTGGACCATGTCGTCCTGTGCGCGGGGCAGGAGCCTCAGCGGGAACTCGAAGCCGGCCTGCGTGCCGGCGGGGTGCCGGTGCACCTCATCGGGGGCGCGCACGTGGCGGCCGAGCTGGACGCCAAGCGCGCGATCGAGGAAGGCACCCGCCTCGCCGCGAGCGTCCAGTAGGAATGCAGCGGCGGGCGGGCACTCAGGGGTTCCTCAGGGGTCAGTTGCCCTTGATCTCGGGCGTCCGGGTGGCCTCGCCTTCGCCCAGGGAGCCCGGCAGCTGCGAGCCACGGGGTTCATCGTGGATCGAATCGTAGTCGGCGCCGTACATCCCGGTGCGGCTCGAGTAGGCGTCGTACTGGTCCACCGTGCTGCTGCTCGAGCCCCCCGTCGCCGAGGAGGGCGAGCCCTGCACCGATTGGGGCTCCTGGGACGGCGAGGTGCTCATCGTGGCGCTGCCGGCCCCGGCCGCGCTGTCGGGCGTGCCGGCTGCGCCGCCCTGCGCATAAGACCCGACGGCGAAGGTCGCCGCCACCACACATCCGATCAAGTGTTTCATTTGCATCTTCTGGTTCCTTTCCTCCGTGAAAACGTTGCACACAACGAGGGGGCCGCAGGGCCGGCGCGTCGAGTAGGGGCCGCGAGATGAGCCCCGGCGGCCCGGCCCGATCCCTCTGCAGCTGAAGTAGCAGAGGGCGTGCCCAGCGGTCCCCGCGTTCGGGCGGAGGAACATCCCCAGTAGACAAGGCGGGGCTGGACGCGAAGCGCGAGCGTCGAGGCCGCAGGGGCCCGCAGCGGCATGCGGGTAAGTAAGAACGCAAGACAGCGGCCCTCGCCCGGGCCCGTCGCCCCGCCGAGGATCGAGGGTGCCGGCGAGCCGGCCGGAGCGTCAGCGTGGCGGCTCGTACGCCACGCGTGCGCGCTGGGCGACCCAGGCGGCGAAGTCGCGGGCCATCTCGTGCGAGATCTCGTGCCCGCCCGGGTAGTCGCGGTAGACCAGCCGCACACGGTGCTCGGCCAGGGTGTGCATCGTGTCCACCGCATGCTCGCAGGGGATGACGTCGTCGGCCCCGCCGTGCGCGAGGAAGGCGTGCAGACGCGCGAGCTGGTCGGTGGGGGCGAGCTGCCACTTCACTTGCGAGAGGATGCGTCCGCTCAGCATGCCGATGGCCGCGACCTTGTCGGGCCGTGTGAGGCCGACGCTCGCCGCGATGACCGCCCCCTGGCTGAACCCGGCCACGTAGAGCTGCCGGGGGTCGAAGGGGTGCACCTGCCGCAGTTGGTCGATGAAGCGCAGCAGGAGTTGCCGGGCCGCCTCGGCCTGGTCGGTGTCGGGCCGCAGGCCGAGGGCGGTTTCCCGCAGGGTGTACCAGGCATAGCCTCCTTGCGCGGCCGCGAGGGGCGCGCGCACCAGCGCCACCCCGACGTCCGGGGGCAGCAAAGGCACGAGCGGGGCCAGGCTGGACTCGTCCCCCCCGGCGCCGTGCAGAAGGAGCAACAGGGGCCGCCGCGTCGCGCCGGCGTGGGCGGCTCTGAGGCGAAACGGCAGTGCGAGGTGAGGGGACACGACCGTCTTGCTCAAGACGTGGGGGGTGGGCGGCAGGGGCGCAGAGCTTGCAAGGGTCATAGGGAGGCTGCGGCCGGGCGGCGGGTTTCAGGCACGGGGGCGGCCCCCCGGGGGCCGGTCGTCGCTCTGGCCCTTGAGCACGCGGAAGATCTCGGCGCCCAGCTTCGCCAGCATCAGCGGCTTCGTCACGAAGCCGTCGGCGCCGGCGGCAAAGCAGGCGGTACGCTCGGCCGGTGCATAAAAGGCGCTGCAGACGATGATCGGAAAGGCGGGCAACTCCCCCTGTGTTTGCAGGCGCCGAAGCTCCCGCATCGTCGCCAGACCGTCCAGACGGGGCATCTGAACATCCATCAGCACCGCCAAGGGCGGATCGCTGCGGGACGACTCGATGGCATGCACCCCGTCGTCGGCGGTGCGCACCGGGTATCCGAGCGCCCGCAGCATCTCGCTGGCCAGCAGCTGGTTGACCGGGTTGTCTTCCACGACGAGAAAGTGCATCGCACCGGCGCTTCGGGCCATGCGCCCATGCTACTCCCCCCGGCGACCGCAGCCCGGCGACAGACCCCGGTGCGAGTGGGTCGAAACACCTGCCGCCCGCGCCCAGGGCGACAGCGCCGCTCCTGCTCGCGCCCGCAAGTCCGGCGCGCGGCGGCTCAGCGGCCCAGACGGCCCGCGCGGAAGTCCTCGACCGCCTGGTGGATCTGCTCGTGCGAGTTCATCACGAACGGTCCGTACTGCACGATCGGCTCGCCCAACGGCTGCCCCGCGATCAACAGCGCCCGGGCCGGCTCCTCGGCGGCGTGCAGGACGATGCCGTCGGCGTGCTCTTCGTTGCCGAAGATCGCCATGTGCCGGACCGGCACCTCCCGCCCGCCGGTGCGCAATCGACCTCGGTAGACGTAGGCGAAGGCGTTGTGCGAGGCGGGCAGCGCCTGCGCGAAGGAGGCCTGCGGCTCCAAGTGCACGTCCAGGTACAGCGGCTGCGTGCGCTCGCGCGACACCGCCCCCGCCACCCCGTGGCTCTGGCCGGCGATCACGCGCACCCGCACGCCCGGCAGATCGAACTGCGGGATTTCGGCCGGCTGGATGTCGCGGTACCACGGCTCGCACATCTTCTCGTCGGCAGGCAGGTTCAGCCACAGTTGGAAGCCTTCCATGCGGCCCTCCTCCTGCTCGGGCATCTCCGAGTGGATGAGGCCGCGCCCGGCCGTCATCCACTGCACGCCGCCCGACTGCAACAATCCCTCGTGCCCGGCGCTGTCGCGGTGGCGCATGCGCCCGGTGATCATGTAGGTGACGGTCTCGAAGCCGCGGTGCGGGTGGTCCGGAAAGCCCGCACCGTAGTCCCGCGGGTCGTCGCTGCCGAAGGCGTCCAGCATGAGAAACGGATCCAGCCGCCGCTGCAACGGCTGGGCCAGCACGCGGGTGAGCTTCACCCCCGCGCCGTCGGACCCCGGTGTGCCGCGCACGAGCTGCTCGACCACGCGGGGGCGGCGGACCGCGTCCGTGGCGAGGGGGACGGAAGGCGTCGGTGTGTTCACGGCAAGGCTCCTCGTACGGTCAAACGGCGAGCGGCTCGGTGATCGCGTCGATGCGCGCCCGCGCGGCGGCAATCGCCTCGCGCTCGGCCTCGGCCCCCAGCGCCAGCCCCTCGGCGTAGATGAACTCCACGTCCGTCATCCCCAGGAAGGCGAGCACCATGCGCAGATAGGGCACCTGGGTATCGGCCGGCGTGTCGCGGTACTGTCCGCCGCGCGTCAGCACGACATACACCTTCTTGCCGGTGAGCAGACCTTCGGGGCCGTGCTCGGTGTAGCGGAAGGTGACGCGCGCACGCGAGATCGCATCGATCCAGTTCTTGAGCGCAGCGGGCACGCCGAAGTTGTACATCGGAACGGCCAGCACGACCACGTCGGCGCCCTGGATCTCCTCGATCAGCGCGTCGTCCATCGCCACGCGACGCGCCTGCTCCGGTGTGCGGGCGTCCTCGGGCGTGAACAGCGCCTGGAGGGCCGCCTCGTCCAGGGCCGGGTGCGGCCGGCGCGACAAGTCGCGCACGACCAGGCGAGCGTCGGGCCGGGCTTCGCGCAGCCGTTCCACCAGCCGGGCGGCCAGCGCGGTGGAGTGAGAGCCTTCGGTGCGGGCGCTGGAGTTGACTTGCAGGATGTTCATCTTCCGATCTCCTGGCCGGGCAGGGCCCGGGGTTGACGATGGAGATCACTCTATTGGTGCCAAAGGGTGATAAAAAGCGGCCAGCGGACATTAGATCGTTCCGCTGAGGGAACAATCTTGCAGATCGATCCGAACGACCTGCTGCTCTTCGCCAGGGTCGCCGACACCGGCAGCTTCACGCGGGCTGCCGAGCGCCTGGGCCTGCCCAAGAGCAGCGTGTCGCGGCGTCTGGCCGCGCTGGAGCGCTTGTTGGGCGAGCAACTGCTTCTGCGCACCACGCGCAAACTGAGCCTCACCGATTTCGGCCGTCATCTGCTGGAGCACGCGCGGCAGGTCGCAAGCGAAGTGGAGGCGGCACAGGCGCTCGCGTTGCACCGGCAGGCCCAGCCCAGCGGCCGGCTCAAGGTCTCGCTGCCAGGCGACCTTGCCGGGCTGGACGTCGAGCTGCTGCTCAGGCAGTTCCTGACGCGCTACCCACAAGTCTCGCTCGAGCTCGACATCACGCCGCGGCGGGTCGATCTGATCGGCGAGAACTACGACCTGGCGATCCGCATGGGCGAGCTGGAAGACGACGCCAGTCTCGTCGCGCGCCGGCTTTTCGACCACGAATGGGGGCTGTACGCGTCCCCGTACTACCTGGCGCTCCACGGGGAGCCGCGAGAGCCCGAGGAGTTGCACGCTCATCAGGGCCTGACGCTGCGCACCCGCGCGGGAGACGCGTGGCCTTGGCAGCTCGCCCGCGGCGAGGAAGGATGGAAGGGGCTGGCGCCACCGCGCGTCATCGCCAACTCGCCTCCGCTGCTGATGCGCCTGGCCGAGCAAGGCGCGGGCATCGTTGCGCTGCCGCACACCGTGGTACGGCAGGCCTGCCCGGTGCAGGCAGGACAGCGGCCTTCGCTGGTGCGCGTGTTGCCCGAGTGGTGCCTGCCCCGCACCCAGGCCTGGGCCGTCATGCCCGGCCGGCGCCTCGTCCCGGCCCGCACGCGGGCCTTTCTCGACATGCTGCAGCAGGCGATCGACGAGGCCGGCCTGTCCGACGCGCCGCGGCGAGGCTGAAAGCCAGCGGAGCCGGCGGCTCCCGCCGGGGCCGGTGGGCGCGAGTCCTTCCGGTCCAGGCCCTGTGCCCCGCGGCTGCCGCGCCAAACCCCCGAGATGGGCGTGGCCTGCGCCGGCCAGCCTGAGTAGAGTCAGGCAGCCCTCTCGTGGACCGGCCACCCGATCCGGCAGCACGGCGCGGGCTGCAGGAAGACGCCGACGGTTCCGACCGCCTCGGCGCTCCAGCAAAGCCAGGGAGACGAACACCATGCTTTCAAGCCATGCACTGGAGGAGATCGATCGGGCACTGGCCGCTCAAGAGAGCTGGCTGGGACACATCGAGCGCAAGGCCTCGGCGCATCGCATCCTCAGTACGCTGCCTTACGGCAAGGTCCCCTTCTGGAACCGGGTGGTCGAGACGGTCGGCGCCCGACCCAACCGGCTCAGCCGGCTGACGGCGAAGGCGGGCATTCCGGACGCGAGCCTGATCGCCAGATTGCTGTGGCGGGCGCCCCGCTATGACGTCGTGCTGCTGGCGGGCGGCGAGCGCGCGGATCTGCTCTACGTGGCCTTGGCCGCGCTGTGCCCCTGGATACGCACCCCGCACATCATCGTGGACGCGCACTGGCAGAAGGCCTCGGGTGGGCCGGGGCTTCTGCAGCGAGGGCTGCTGCGCCTGGCGCGCCGGCTGCTCCACGAGGTGCAGCCGCATTCGGCCGAGGAAATTGCGATCTACGAGCGCGAGTTCGGGGTGCCCGCCCGCCTGCTGCGGCCCGTCCCCTGGTCCACGTCGCTCATCGGCTACGACATCCGCCCGGCCGAGCCGGCGCAGCCCTTCGTCCTCACTGGCGGGCAATCGTTTCGCGACTATCCGGTCTTCCTCCGCGCCGCGGGCGAGTTGGGCGTGCCTGTCAAGATGGGGCTACCGCCGGGCGCCGTCTCGCCCGAGATACGGCGTCTGGTCGAGGCCTTTCCGTGCGTCGAGTTGCACACCGAGTGGAGCAATCGGGACTACTTCGAACAGATCTCGGCCTGCTCGGTCTTCGCGATGCCGATCGAACAGAACCTGACCCGATCCACGGCCGACCAGACGATCCTGAATGCCATGCACCAAGGCAAGATCGTCGTCGCGACCGACTCGATCGGGCCGAGGATCTACCTGCGCGACGCGATCAACGGCTTCCTGGTGCGCGAGCCGACGGTGGAGGCGTGGAAGTCCGTCCTCGCCCGCGCTTTGAACCTGACGCCCGAGGAGCGGGCCGCAATGGCCGACCAGGCGGCATTCGATGCCCGGGTTCGATTCAACGAGCGCATCCGCCTGGGGCGCACGCTCGACAACGCGCTCAGCGCGCTGGATCCTTCCCACCGGCCGTCATGGGCTTGCCAGCTGGCCCGGGTGCTGGGGCCCAAGGCGGCGTCTTCACGTGCTGCCTGAGCGCAAGACGTCGGCCGCCAGCCTCGGGGCAGGGCGTCGAAGCGGGGCAGGGCACGCCGATTGCCCCGGCTGCGCCGAAAGGAGCCTTGCCATGACCGACACCACCCGAAGATCCTCACCGGAATCTTCCCAAGGATCGCCTCAGGAAGCGCCTCAGGAAGCGCGTCAGGAAGCGCGTCAGGAAGCGCGTCAGGAAGCGCGTCAGCAATCCACCCAAGGATCGCACCCGTCGCCCGAGGGGTCGCCGCAGCGATCGACCTCCACCCCACCCAAGGAGTCCTCTGCCAAGCCCGAGGAGCAGGAAAAGCTCGAGACCTACCAGGAGCGGCTCGACGAGGCGCTGGAAGAGACGTTTCCCGCCAGCGATCCCATCTCTCCGAGTGCGGCCGAGCACATCGAGCGCAGCACCAGCACGCCCAAGGACGACAAGGATTGGGAGCTCGAACCCAAGGACCGGCCGCAGAAGGAAGAGTGAGTCCCCCTTCGGACCCCTCGCCGGGCGGTACTCCGCCGAGGCCCCGGCCCGAGGCGGCAGCAGGCGGCGCGCGCTTCGGCCCCACAATAGGGCCGGTGCCCTCGGCCGTCCGTCGGCTGCGGGCAGCCTATCGCCTGTGGAAGACCATGCCGCTGCCCGTTCGTCTGCGTTCCCTCGCCCGCACCTTCGTCACCGGCCTGCTGGCCGTGCTGCCCCTGGCTGTGACGATCACCGTCCTCGTCTGGATGGGGATGCTCGTCTATCACTGGCTCGGGCCCCACAGCATCCTCGGCAGCATCCTCATCGGCATCGGCGTCGGCGTGGCCGGTTCGGAGGCCATTGCCTACCTGTTCGGCATCGTGATCGTGCTGGCCTTCGTGTTCCTGCTCGGTCTGGCAGTGGAATCCGGTGTGCAGCGCGGGTTGCGGCGCGCCGTCAATACGATGCTGCTGCGCATCCCGGTGGTGCGCACCATCTACGATGTGATCGACCGGTTCGTCGCCCTCGTGACGAAGAAGGACGGCAAGGAAGGGCTCAAGTCGATGAGCCCGGTGTGGTGCCATTTCGGTGGACCGGGCGGGGCGGCGGTGCTCGGTCTGCTGTCGGGGCCCACGCCGGTGGAACTCAACGGCCGGCCCTATCTGGCGGTGCTCATCCCCACCGCGCCGGTGCCCATCGGCGGCGGCCTGCTCTACGTGCCGCAGGAGTGGGTGCAACCTGCCGATCTCGGTGTCGAGGCGGTGACGAGCATCTACGTCTCGATGGGCGTGTCTTCGTCGCAATACCTCAAGAGCTTTCCGACCGGGGGAACACCGCATGGATGACCGGCGCCTCGTCCTGGGTCAATTGCTGTTGCCGGCCGGCGTGACCGCACGCTTCGAGCTGCGGCACGACCGCTGGCTTGCCGACGAGTCCCAAGGCCTGCTGCGCTGGCACGACGGGCCGCTGGAGTGCCGCGACGGCGACACGCTGCTCCTCGTGGCCAAGGACATGGGCGCGGCCGTGGTGCTCCAGGGCCTGGACCCGGCCTCGGTCGAGGCGGGCAGCCGAGGGCCGGGCGTGCTCCTTCAGGCCGGACGTGACGAGTACGCCTCGTCGGCCATCGAATGGGAAGTCCGAGAGGTGGTGGAGGCGCCGCTGTAGCCGTCGGCCTGGTGCCCCACCGAGGGCGCCTTGGCGGCCGATCTGCCGCCGATCTGCGACCGCGGTGAGGCTCGCGGGGCCGCACACCGAGGGGCTTCGCTAGGCTTGCGACACCTCGCCCTGGTGGTGGGCCTTCTCGGCCTCGCGACGGGTCTTCCAGTCTCCCAAGTGATAGCAACGCACCAGACCGTCCTCGGCTTGGGCCAGCAGGCGGTTGCGGCGCAGGGGTTGCGGCGGGCGGCACGGGCGGCCCCCTTGCACGAGATGAGCCACCGTCAGGCTGTCGTACTCCAGCTCGGCCAGATAGTCGAAGGTGCCGCCGAACAGCAGTGCGCGCGGTGACTGCTCGTCACCCACCAGCACGAGGTACTTCCCGCAAGTGGAACGCTCCATGTCAATTGTGCCGTCGATGCAGAAGTCGGAATGCACAGCATGCTAGGACTCCATGACACGACGGCGAATCCCCACGTGTCCGACGCCGCTGTCAGCCCATGCCTACAAGGCGGCGTCGCGACGCTCCCCCAAGATCGAGCAAGAGGGTCTGCCGTGCGGCTGCCGGGTACGCCGCGTGCTCGCGGGCATCTGACGCGCCCGCCGCGCACCCGCCCGACCACGATTCCACTCGCACCGCCCATGAACGCCGTCCAAAGCGAGACCCTCGACATCCTCCAACAGGTTCTGCGCCAGTCCTTGCTGGCCTTGGCCGCTTCGTCGCGCGCCAACATGCCCTTGTTCGCCTCCGCACTCGAAGCGGCCTCGCACAACGAGGCCCTGCATCCCGTCGCCCGCGCCATGTTGGCGGAGCTCTCGGAAAGCGCGGGCATCGTCGCGCCGTTCTCGGCCACCAAGCAGTAGATGCGAGCGCCTCACTGCACCCGCAGGTGCCGGGCGCGCCACTCGAGCACCGCGTAGAGCGCGGCCGCCACCGTCAGGGGCGCGAGGTAGTACACGGCGCGGTACGCGACCAGGGTGGCGACGAGCTCGGGGCGCGAGAACTTCCACCCCAGCAGACCGATGAACACGGCCTCGAGCACGCCCAACCCGGCCGGCACGTGCGTCACCACGCCTGCCACGGCGCTCACCATCAGCACCGCCACCACCGTGCCGAAGGCCAGCTGTTGGCGAAAGAGCACGTAGAGGACGCAGGCGATCGCCAGCCAGTTGCACGCGGACAGCGCGAACTGCGCGAGCGCCAGCGGCCACGAGGGCAGGGCCAGTTCGTGTCCGCGCCAGGTGTAGCTGCGACGGCGTGAGAAGGCGCACAGGCCCAGGTAGGCGGCCGCCACGGCCAGAAGGGCGATCCCGAGCCAGCGCAGTCCGGTGCTGCCCAGCTTCCAGTCCTGCGGCAGTTCCACCGTGCCGGAGACGAACACGGTGCCGGCCAGCAGCAGGTAGCCCAGCCAGTTGGTGAGCACGCTGAACCCGAGCACCCGCGAGATCTGGGCCTGGTCGAGCCCCAGGCGAGAGTACAGGCGCAGCCGGAAGCCCACTCCGCCGACGAGCGAGCCCAGGTTCAGGTTGAAGGCGTAGCTGACGAAGGTAATGGCCAGCACGCGGCCGGCCGGCAGGCGATGCCCCGCGTAGCGGCGTGAGAGCAGGTCGTAGCAGCTGTAGAGCGCATAGCTCACCGCCGCGATGCCGGCGGCCGAGGCGAGGGTGATCGCGTCGTACCGGCGGATCGCCTTGCGCACCTCCTGCCAGTCGAGCTCGCGCGCTTGGTTGGCCACGAGCGTCACCACCAGCACCAGGAAGAGCCACGGCAGCACGCGCTTGATACGCGGCCAGTGGCGCCGCCAGCCGCTGGCTGGGACACCGGCGCGGCCGGAGGGCGGCGCATGGTGCGAAGAAGGCGCGCCTCTTTCCGCGGTGGCGCGGGGGCTGCGGGCGGCGCCCTGGGGCCTGCTCTTGCCGGTGCTTGCAGTCACAGGCCGTGCGCTTCCTTGGGCGCGGTCTCGCGTGCGTGGTCGGCCGTGCCGAGCGCGGCATCGCCCTCGCGCGGCAGGATGTGCTCCATCCTGGGCGTGTGGGCCGGCAGCAAGCCCACCCACGCCGGAAAGCGCCGCGCGAAGTGGTAGGCCAGGAAGCTGAGCGCCAGCCGCAAGGGGTTGCGGCTCGAGACCTCCTCGGATGTGATGAGCCTGCAGTGGCTGCGCACGAGCCCGTCGAGCCGCTCGTACAGCCGTTGCGCGAAGGCACGATCGCGCACGACGACGTTCGCCTCGAGATTGACCGCCAGGCTCAAGGGGTCGAGGTTGCTCGAGCCCACCGTCGCCCACTCTTCGTCGATCACGGCCACCTTACCGTGCAGCGGGCGCTCGCAGTACTCGTAGATCCGCACGCCTTCCCTGAGCAGATAGTCGTACAGCATGCGCCCGAAGAACTGCACCCAGCGCATGTCCGGCTGACCCTGCAGCACGAGGCGCACGTCCACGCCGCGGCGCGCCGCGTTGCGCAGCTCGCGCAGCAGCCGATAGCCGGGGAAGAAGTAGGCGTTGGCGATCAGCGCTCTCCCCTTGGCGCGGCGCAGGGCGTCGATGTAGTGCTCCTCGATGTCGGTGCGGTGCCCCTGGTTGTCCCGCACCACGAAGAGCGCGACGGCGTCTTGGGTGTCGAGCGGGGCGGGCGCCAGGTGCCGGTGGCCCGGCCAGTGCCACCACCGGCGATGCTGCTCGCGCGTGCCGCCCACCACCTGCGCGGCGAATCCGTGGATGTCGGCCACCACCGGGCCCTCGATCTCGATCGCGTAGTCCTGCTTGGCCTCGGGCCCGAACTCCTGCAGGTGATCGAGCGAGAAGTTGATGCCACCCACGAAGGCCAGCGTCGCATCGACCACCACGATCTTGCGGTGCATGCGCCGGAAGAGGTTGGTTCGCAGGCCCAGCAACTTGGGCTGCGGGTCGAACACGTGAAAGTGCACGCCCGCGGCCGTCATGCCTTCGATGAACTCCTCGGAGAGGTCCGGGGAGCCGTAGCCGTCGACGGTGAGGTGCACCGTCACGCCCCGGCGCGCCGCGGCGATCAGCTCGTCCCGCAAGGCGCGCCCCACCTTGTCGTCGAACAAGATGAACGTTTCGATCAGCACCTCGCGCTGCGCGGCGCGGATCGCCTCGAACACCCGAGGGTAGTAGGCCTCGCCGTTTTCCAGCAGGCGGATCCGATTGCCGGGGCGCCACACGTTCATAGCTCGATCTCCGCGGCGAGGGGCGAGTGGTCCGACAGGTGGGCCCAGGGGCGCTGCGGCATCGGCATCGGGCGGAAGCGGCGCACGCCGCGCACGTAGATGCGATCGAGCCGCAGCATCGGAAACCGCGCCGGGAAGGTGCGCGGCGGGCGCCCGTGCGTGTGGGCGTGGACCTCGGCCAGCCCCGCGTGTGCGAGTTGCTGCTCGGCCGACACCCGCCAGTCGTTGAAGTCGCCTGCCACGACCAGAGGGGCCTCGGACGGCACCTGCTCGTGGATCAACTCGCACAGCAAGCGCAGTTGCACGCGCCGGTGCGCCTCGCGCAGCCCCAGGTGGACGCAGATCGCGTGCAGTTCGCGGTCTTGCCCCGGCACCCCGATGGCGCAGTGGAGCAGGCCGCGCTTCTCCGGGCCGCTCACCGAGGCGTCGCGGTTCTCGTAGCGCAGGATCGGGTACTTGGACAGCACCGCATTGCCGTGGTGACCGAACGGGTAGACGGCATTGCGGCCGTAGGCATAAGCCGTCCAGATCGAGTCGGCCAGGAACTCGTAGTGCGGTGCGTCGGGCCAGTTCTCCACACGCTGGGGGTGCCGTTCGTGCATGCCCTGCACTTCTTGCAGGAACACCACGTCGGCCGACACCTCGCGCACGGCATCGCGCAGTTCGTGCAGCATGAAGCGCCGGTTGAACGCGGTGAAGCCCTTGTGCGTGTTCACCGTCAGAACGCGCAGGGTCAGGGATTGCGCCCGCGTCCTGTGGGCACCGGGCAGAGGGTTCTCGAAAGTTCTGAGCATCGTCCTGTTCGTCCGGGCCGGTGCGCGGTCGGGTGGGACATGCAGGGCATGCTACGTACCGGCGACGCAGCGCACGACTCCCGAATCACTCACGTCCTTGTCGGACGGCTCCGACAGCGCGGGCAATCGGCGCGCCCGTGGACGGGCTCGTGGGGGCGCGAGGCTAGGAGGGGGCGGCTTGCCGGTGCACCGTCTGGGCCAAGCGCGCGAGAGCGGCGCGGTCGAGCGAGCCCGACGACAGGGCGTAGCCGAAAGCACCGTCCACCCAGTACATCACCTGTACCCCCGCCTCCTCGGCGAAGCGGAATCCGGCTTCCGTGCCCGTCGGAAGTTCGGTCGTGAGGTAGAGCGTGAGCCGGCGGCCGCCCGCGTCCTGGTACATGAACTGGGCGACCGGGCGTGCCCGCCCGGGCAGGAGACGACCGCCTATCAGTTCGAAGCCGTCCGGGGTCAGGTCGGGTGCATGCACCCCCACCCCCATGCGTTTGCTCAGCCATGCGACCAGCGGCTCGAGTTGCGCCACCTCGACCGGGCGTCGCGCGTCCGGGGCGTAGACCACATGCGCGACGGCGGCCTGCCGCGGCAAGGCGGCCAGGGCGGCGGGCGTTCTGGCCGACCACGCTTCGCGCGCGCCCCAGCCTGCCGCCAAGCCGAGCACGCCAGCCAGCCATGCCGCCGCCCAGCGCTGCTGCCACCAACGGACGGGTGAGGCCGCCTGCATCGTGGGCCACCAGCCGGCCGGCAGGGGCTCCTGCGGGAGGCGGCCGAAACGCTCGCGCAGGGCCGCCCGTTGCGCAGCCCAGTCGCGCACCCGCGCCGCATCGTGCGGGTGGTCGGCCAGATGACGCTCCACCCGTGCGCGGGCGGCCGCATCGAGCTCGTCATCCACATAGGCGTGGAGCTCGAGGTCGGTCACCGGTGCGTCGTTCATTTCACCACCCTCAGAGAGGTGCCCGCGCGGGGCTCGTCGCGAGCGCCGTTCCGCCAGGCGCGCAGCTTCTCTCGCGCACGGGCCAGGCGCGACATCACGGTGCCCACCGGCACGCCGAGCGCCTGCGCCACTTCCTCGTAGCGCAGTTCCTCCACGCACACCAGCAGCAGCACCTCGCGTTGCTCGTCCGGCAGACGGGCGACGGCGGCCTCCAGGTCCTGCCATTCGAGCCAACGTGCGGGGTCGCCGCCCTGCGCAGGCTCGGCAGGCGCCTCCTCCAGCGGCACCACCGCGGCCGGGGCGCGCCGAAGCTGGTCCACGCGCACGTTGTGCATGATCCCGAAGAGCCAGGCACGCAGCTCGCCTTCGCCGCGCCACTGATGCAGACGCGTCCAGGCGCGCTCCAGCGTGTCTTGCACCAGGTCGTCGGCCTGCGCGGCGTCTCCCACCAGCGCGCGGGCATAGCGCCGCAGCCGGGGCAGGCAGGCAAGCAGGGCCTGGGCTCGAGGGTCCATGTGAGGTCAAGCGTTCTCGCGTTCCTGCCCCGTGGCGCAGCCGGGGGCAGCCGGGGCAGGGGCACGAGGCGGGGCGGTGTCAGGGCCGGGCCAGGCGCCACACGCCGTTCACACCATCGCCCGTGCGGTCGCCCGGCTTCTGGTCGCGCACCCACAGGTACAACGGCTTGCCCTTGTACGCCCACTGGCGCGTGCCGTCGTCGCGGACGACGATGGAGTAGGGCTCGCTGGCCTTCGCGTCGGCCGGCGCCGCCAGCGGGGGCCAGTTCGTGGCGCACTGACCGTTGCACACGCTCTTGCCGGCGCCCACCGGGTCGCGGTCGAAGGTGTAGAGCGTCATGCCCGCCCGGTTGACGAGCACGCCGTCGGTGACCTTGACCGGCGGTTCGGCGGAACTCATCGCGGCGCATCCGCCCAGCAGGGTGGCGGCCAGCACGCAGGCACTCAGGGTGGATCTGATCATCAGGCTCTCCTCGGAAATCCAGGGGGACGGCGTGCTGCCATGCACGCGCAAGGCGGTAGACGTGCGCCGAGGCCGTTTTATTCCGCTTCGTATCATCCACCACTCACCCCCGACCCACACGGCCATGCCACGCTTCGCCGCGAACCTGACCTTGCTCTACACCGACCGGCCCTTCCTGGAGCGCTTCGCCGCCGCGGCGGCCGATGGATTCGAGGCCGTCGAATGCCTGTTCCCCTATGACCACCCCCCGCAGGCGATCGCCGAGCGCCTGAGGGAGTGCGGCCTCACCCTGGCCCTCATGAACCTGCCGCCCGGCGACTGGGCGGCCGGTGAGCGGGGGCTCGCCGCGTTGCCGGGGCGGGAGGTCGAGTTCCGGCAAGGGCTCGAGCGCGGGCTCGCCTACGCCCGCGCCACGGGGTGCCGGCGCCTGCACGCCATGGCGGGCGTGGCGCTCCCCGGCGCCCCGAGGAACGAGATGCACCGGACCTTCGTGGAGAACTTGCGCGCCGCCGCCCGGCGCGCCGCCCAGGAGGGCGTGACCCTCACCATCGAGCCGATCAACCTGCGCGACATGCCGGGGTACTTCCTCAACTTCCAACAACAGGCGCACGACGTCGTGGAGGAAGTGGGCGAGCCGGCCCTGGCCGTGCAGATGGATCTCTACCACTGCCAGATCATGGAAGGCGACCTCACCCGACGCCTGGAGCGTCATCTTCCCCGGGTGGCCCACATCCAGATCGCCGGCGTGCCGGACCGCCACGAGCCGGACGCCGGCGAGATCCACTATCCGTGGGTGTTCGAGCTTCTGGACCGGCTGGGATACGACGGCTACGTGGGCTGCGAGTACCGCCCGCGCGGCGAAACGTCGGCCGGGCTGGGGTGGCTGCGGCGCTGGCGCGCACGGGGCGAGCAGGCCGGCGAGGGCGCCTGAGCCCCGGGGCCTTCGGGGCAGGGCGCAGCACAGCCTGCACCGTGCCGGGCGCGGCGTTTGCTCCATGCTGGCCGTGCGATGCGTCTCGTCCTGCGCTGCTCACCCGCCGCCGGCGCCTCCGGGGCGCGCGTGGCGCAGCGCGCTTCTGGCACTGTGGGCCGCCTGGTGGTTGAGCGGCTGCGCCAGCCTGCCCGCGGCCGTGGCGAGCGAGCCCAGCTTCGCCTGGTCGCGGCCGCAGGCCACGCGGCTGGGGCAGGTGGCGGCCGCCTCCAGCCCGCAGCCCCGCTACTCCGGCTTTCGGCTGCTGGTCTCCGGCGAGGAGGCGTTCGCCACGCTGCGCACGCTGATCCGCTCTGCGCAGCGCACGCTGGACCTGCAGTACTACCTGATCCACAACGACGGGTCGACGCGCGCGCTGCTGCAGGACGTGAAGGCCGCCGCGGATCGCGGGGTGCGGGTTCGCTTCCTGCTCGACGACATCCATACCGCCGATGTCGAGGCGGAGCTGCTCGAACTCTCCGCCCATCCGCACATCGACGTGCGCCTGTTCAACCCCTTCCCCGGCGGCCGCTTCTCGATGGTCACGCGCGTGTTCTCTTCGCTGACGGACATCGCTCGCATCAATCAGCGCATGCACAACAAGATGCTCGTCGCCGACAACGCCCTGGCCGTCACCGGAGGCCGCAACCTGGGCGATCCCTACTTCCTGCGCAGTCCGCAGAGCAACTTCCTCGACCTGGACGTGCTCGCCGCCGGGCCGGTGGTGCAGCAGCTTTCCCACGCTTTCGACACCTACTGGAATCACCGGCTCGCCTACCCGGTCGAGTCCCTCGCGCGCAAGGAGGAGGGGCGCGGCAAGGGGCGTGCAGGGCAGGGCGCGGAGGAAGACGGCCTCGAGGCCGACGGCATCCCCGCACCGTCGTCCCCGGCCCCCGGCGTGCACGAGGGCCGGGCGCAAGGCCGCGATACTCCGGCGCCCTCGCTGCTCGCGCCCGCGAAGGAGGGCGGGCAGGCCGCCCCGTCCCGCCTGGAGCGCGAGCTTGCGCGAGGCCGGCTGCAGCTCGACTGGGCCCCGGCGACGCTGCTCGTCGATCAGCCTTCGAAGATCGCCAGCGAAGGCGACCCGGCCTCGACCGAGACGATCGCCGACGACGTGGCGGCACTGCTGCGCAGGAGCGAGCACGAGGCCGTCATCATCTCGCCCTACTACGTGCCCGGCGCGCGCGGCCTGGCACTCGTGCAGGAGCTGCGGGCCAAGGGCGTGCGCGTGAGGGTGCTGACCAACTCCCTGGCCGCCACCGACGCACCGGTGGTGCACATCGGCTACGCCCGCTACCGCCCCGAGCTGGTGCGGCTGGGGGTCGAGCTGCACGAGTTGGAGCCGCGGATCGCCGCACCCCGCACCCGGCACATCGGCTCGTTCGGTTCCTCACGCGCCAGCCTGCACGTGAAGGCCGTCGTCGTGGACCGCCGCCTCCTGCTGGTGGGTTCCATGAACATGGACCCGCGCTCGGAGCGGCTCAACACCGAGATGGGCCTGGTGGTGCGCAGTGCGGCGCTGGCCGATGACCTGGTTCGCCTCTATGACGGTGTGACCGCCGACCACAGCTATCGCGTCGAACTCGACGACGAGGGCCGCGTGCGGTGGGTGAAGGGCACCGGGGCCGCCGCCCAGGTGCATACCAGCGAGCCGCAGGCCAGCGCGTGGCTGCGGCTGATGCTGTGGATGCTGACCCCTTTCGCGCCGGAGGAGATGCTGTGAGCAGGCGTGCGGCGAGGCGGCCCGCTCACGCCTTGCGACCCGGCGCGACCCGCCTCACTTGAGGATGTCGCCCAGGCACAGGTACTTGATCTCCACGTAGTCGTCCATCCCGTGGTGCGAGCCCTCGCGGCCCAGGCCCGACTGCTTGACCCCGCCGAAGGGCACTTCGGCCACCGCGATCAGCCCCGTGTTCACGCCCACCATGCCGTATTCCAGCGCCTCGGCCACGCGGAAGATCCGCCCGATGTCGCGGCTGTAGAAGTAGCTCGCCAGGCCGAACTCCGTCGCGTTGGCCAGCGCGATCACGTCCTCCTCGGTCTTGAAGCGGAAGACGGGCGCGACCGGGCCGAAGGTTTCCTCGCGGGAGCACAGCATCTCGGGCGTGGCGTCCGCCAGCACCGTGGGTTGGAAGAATCGGCCTTCCAGCCGCTGACCGCCGGCCAGCACGCGCGCGCCCTTTTGCACCGCATCCTGCACGTGCCGCTCGACCTTGGCCACGGCCTGGTCGTCGATCAGCGGGCCCTGCACCACGCCCGGCTCGAACCCGTTGCCGACCTTGAGCCCGCGGGTCTTGTCGGCCAGCTTGGCGACGAACGCCTCGTAGATGCCCTCCTGCACATAGAGCCGGTTGGCACACACGCAGGTCTGACCGGCGTTGCGGTACTTGCTGGCGATGGCGCCTTCCACCGCGCTGTCCAGCTCGGCATCGTCGAAGACGATGAAGGGCGCGTTGCCGCCCAGCTCCAGCGAGAGCTTCTTGATCGTCGGCGCACATTGCTGCATCAGGATGCGGCCGACCTCGGTGGAGCCCGTGAACGACAGGTGCCGCACGGTATCGCTGGCGCACATGACCTTGCCGACCTCGATCGAGCGGGCGGCATCGGCCGTCACCACGTTCAGCACGCCGGCCGGAAAGCCCGCGCGCACCGCGAGCTCCGCGGTGGCCAGCGCCGACAGCGGCGTCTGCTCGGCCGGCTTGATGACCACCGGGCACCCGGCTGCGAGCGCCGGCGCGACCTTGCGGGTGATCATCGCGATCGGGAAGTTCCACGGCGTGATGGCCGCGCACACCCCGATCGGCTGCTTGATGACGACGTAGCGCTTGTTGGGGTCGGTGGTCGGGATGGTTTCGCCATAGACCCGCTTGGCCTCCTCGGCAAACCACTCGACGAAGCTCGCGGCATAGGCGACCTCGCCCTTGGCCTCGGCCAGGGGCTTGCCTTGCTCGGCCGTCATGATGCGCGCGAGGTCCTCGGCGTGCTCGCGCAGCAGATGGAACCACTTCATCAGCACCGCGTGGCGCGCCTTGGCCGTCATCGCGCGCCAGGCCGGCCATGCCTCGTCGGCCGCCGCGATGGCGCGCTGCGCATCGGCCGCCCCCAGGTTCGCCACGTTGGCCAGCTTCTGGCCGGTGGCCGGGTCGGTCACGTCGAAGCGGCTGTCGCCGCGCACCCACTCGCCCGCGATCAGCGCGTCCGTCTTGAGCAGGGTGGGGTCCTTCAGCGTGGCAAGGGGAGAAGTCTTCATGTCCATGGCTCGGGCTCGCCCAGGAGGGGTGGTGAAAGGGGGGTGGGAACGGCCTATGTTACGGCCGTGGCTGCGCGGGCGTTGTCACCCTGGCGCCATGCGCCGCCCGCGTGGGCGGCAGGCCGCTGCCTATAATCGAAAACTTCGTCAAATCAAGCATTTACGCCCTGCGAGGCAGCCAAGCGCAGATGCACGGGCCGCCCGCGCGCCGGCGGGAAGACGCCCCGCATCGAGCGCCCGGCCCCCTATGCCGATCGGAAAGCACCGGATGAAAGCCGCCGAGATCCGCCAGACGTTCCTCAAGTTCTTCGAATCCAAGGGCCACACCATCGTCCCGTCGAGCCCGGTGGTGCCCGGCGACGACCCGACGCTCTTGTTCACCAACGCCGGGATGAACCAGTTCAAGGACGTCTTCCTCGGCTTCGACAAGCGGCCCTACACGCGGGCCACCACCGCGCAGAAGTGCATCCGCGCCGGCGGCAAGCACAACGACCTCGAGAACGTGGGCTACACCGCCCGCCACCACACGTTCTTCGAAATGCTCGGCAACTTCAGCTTCGGCGACTACTTCAAGCGCGACGCGCTCAAATACGCCTGGGAGCTCCTGACCGAGCACTTCAAACTGCCCAAGGACAAGCTCTGGGCGACGGTCTATGCCGAGGACGACGAGGCCTACGACATCTGGGTCAAGGAGATCGGCCTGCCCGCCGAGCGCGTCGTGCGCATCGGCGACAACAAGGGCGCGCGCTACGCCTCCGACAACTTCTGGATGATGGGCGACACGGGGCCGTGCGGCCCGTGCTCCGAGATCTTCTACGACCACGGGCCGGAGGTGGCCGGCGGCCCCCCGGGCAGCCCCGACGCCGACGGCGACCGCTACATCGAGATCTGGAACAACGTCTTCATGCAGTTCAACCGCACCGAAGACGGCCAGATGCACCCGCTGCCCAAGCCCAGCGTGGACACCGGCATGGGGCTGGAGCGCATCGCCGCCGTGCTGCAGGGCGTGCACTCCAACTACGAGATCGACCTGTTCGTGAACCTCCTGGCCGCGGCCAAGCAGGCGGTGGACGTGGCCGGTGCCAAGGACTGCGACCCGGCGTCGCCCTCGCTCAAGGTCATCGCCGACCACATCCGGGCCTGCTCGTTCACCGTGGCTGACGGCGTGATCCCCGGCAACGAGGGCCGCGGCTACGTGCTGCGCCGCATCTGCCGCCGCGCGATCCGCCACGGCTACAAGCTCGGCGCGCGCGCGCCGTTCTTCCACCGGTTGGTGCCCGCGCTCGTCAAGGAGATGGGCGAGGCCTACCCCGAGCTGCGCCAGCAGCAAGAGCGCATCACTGACGTGCTCAAGCAGGAGGAGGAGCGCTTCTTCCAGACCATTGCCAACGGCATGGAGATCCTGGAGTCGGCGCTCGCGACGCTGGCTCAGGCGGGCAAGAGCGAGCTCGACGGCGAGACGGCCTTCAAGCTGCACGACACCTACGGCTTCCCGCTGGACTTGACCGCCGACGTCTGCCGCGAGCGCGGCGTGACGGTGGACGCGGCCGGCTTCGACGCCGCCATGGCGCGCCAGCGCGAGCAGGCCCGTGCGGCCGGCAAGTTCAAGATGGCGCAAGGCCTGGAGTACGCTGGCGTGCCCACCACCTTCCATGGCTACGACAAACTGGTGCATGAGCAGTGCCAGGTGGTCGCGGTGTACGTGGACGGCACGGCGGTGCCGTCCGCCCGCGCGGGCGACGACGCCGTGATCGTGCTCGACCACACGCCGTTCTACGCCGAGTCCGGCGGTCAGGTGGGCGACACGGGCGAGCTGCGCAACAACACCAGCCGCTTCCTCGTCGAAGACACGCAGAAGATCCAGGCTGACGTGTACGGCCACCACGGCCGCGTGGTCGAAGGCGAGATCAAGGTGGGCGACACCGTGAGCGCCCGCGTGGATGGCGAGAAGCGCGCCCGCACGGTGCGCAACCACAGCGCCACGCACCTGATGCACAAGGCCCTGCGCGAGGTGCTGGGCCCCCACGTGCAGCAGAAGGGTTCGCTCGTGACGCCCGAGCGCACCCGCTTCGACTTCTCGCACCACGCGCCGCTCACCGCGGAGGAGATCCGCCGCATCGAGGCCCTGGTCAACGCTGAGATCCTGGCCAACGCCGACACACAGGCACGGGTGATGCCCATCGAGGAGGCGCAAAAGCTCGGAGCCATGATGCTGTTTGGCGAGAAGTACGGCGACCAGGTGCGCGTGCTGGACATCGGCACGAGCCGCGAGTTGTGCGGCGGCACGCACGTGCGCCGCACGGGCGACATCGGCCTCTTCAAGATCGTCTCCGAAGGAGGCGTGGCCGCCGGTATCCGCCGTATCGAGGCCGTGACCGGCGACAACGCGCTGGCCTACCTGCAGTCGCTGGAATCGACCGTGCAGCAGACCGCCTCGACCCTCAAGGCCACGCCGGCCGAGCTGCAAAAGCGCGTCTCGCAGGTGCTCGAGCAGGTGCGCTCGCTCGAGAAGGAGGTCGCCACGCTCAAGGCCCGGCTGGCCGCTGCGCAAGGCGACGAGCTGCTGGCCCAGGCGGTGGACGTCAAGGGCCTGAAGGTGCTGGCCGCCACGCTGGACGGCGCCGACGCCAAGGCGCTGCGCGAGACGATGGACAAGCTCAAGGACAAGCTCAAGTCCGCGGCCATCGTGCTCGCGGCGGTGGACGGCGGCAAGGTGCAACTGGCCGCCGGCGTCACGCCCGACGCGACGGCCAAGGTCAAGGCGGGCGAGCTGGTCAACTTCGTCGCCCAGCAGGTGGGCGGCAAGGGCGGCGGCAAGCCCGACATGGCGATGGCCGGTGGCACCGAGCCGGCCAAGCTCGGCCCGGCTCTCGCCTCGGTCCAGGGCTGGGTCGCCGAGCGGCTCTGAGCACGCACGCAAGGCGCCGGGACTGACGTGAGCCGCACCGTGCCTCGTAGGACCCTCCTGCCCGCTCCCCAGCGCCGAGCGCGGGGCTGGTCGGCCGGCGCTCTGACCGCGCTGCTGGCGGGCTGGGGGCTCGTCGCAGGCGCTCAGGAGCCGGCCGTCACCTCGCCCGCCCCGGCGGGCACGGGGGTGGTCACCGCCAGCCCGCTCGGGCCCCTTGGTTCTGCCGCCGGCCGGGCCCCCGCGGCCCCGCCCGCCGCGGCCACGCCGCCCGGCGCATCCACCGATGCGCCATCGACCTCCGGTTCGGCCTCCGGTTCGGCCTCCGGTTCGGCCTCCGGTGTGGGGGCCGGCGCTGCCGCCGCGCCGCTCGCCCACGCGGCCGTGCGCGTCTTCATCGAGGGTTGCGTGCGCCACGAAGGCGCTCTCACGGCCGTCGTCGACTGGGCGCTGACGCAGGGGTTCGAACCCCTGGATGCGAGCGACGAAGGCGCGCGCACCCTGTTGGACGGCGGGTACGGCGCGGTGCTGGCCGCGCGCGCGACGGCCGAGCCCGTCTTGCTCGCCGTCAGCGCCGACGGGCGCTGCACCGTCTGGGCCGAGCGGGCTCCCGGGCCCCTGGTGCATCAGGCGCTGCTCCTTGCCACCTCGCAGCTCGCCGAGCGGGGGCGGCTGCAACTCGTGGTGGATCGCACGGTGGAGCGGGCGGGCGCCTGGCGGCGCCACGTGCAGTGGCGCTACCGCCGCGCGGGCGGCGCCCAGGACTGGGCCCTCGGGGCGGTGACGACGCTGGGCGAGGCCCCGTCCGCCCAGGCCCTGCAACTCGCCCGTCTGCCGGCGGCCCCGGGCTTCGATCCCGACGGTCAGCCGCGCTGAGGGGGCCGCACCGGGCAGAAGCGCCCGCCACCCGTGCCGCTCGTGGTCCGGTCGCCGCGCGGGCCCTACCTGCACAGGATCGGGGCCGAAGATCAGCCGTAGCTCAGCGGGGTCGCCTTGCCCCAGAACACCCGGTAGGCGAAGATGGTGTAGCCGATGATCGCCGGCACCGTGATCGCCGCGCCAATCAGGATGACGACCAGGGAGTTCGTGGCGCTCGCGGCCTCCCACAGGGTCATGCGGTCCATCACGACGTAGGGGTAGAGGCTGTAGGCCAGGCCGAAGAAGCCGAGCACGAACACCGCGATCACGAGCACGAAGGGCACCCAGCACAGCTTGCCGCGGATGCGGGAGGAGTTGAGCAGCGCGCGTACGGCGCCCAGGGCGAGCGCGGTCGTGAGCGGGATGGGCAGCAGCGCGATGAACGCCGGCATGCTGAACCACCGTTCGCGCACGGTCTCGCTCGCCCAGGGCGTGGCCAGCGAGATCATCCCCATGCCCAGCACCACCGGCACCCAGGCCGCCTTGGCCCAGTCGATCGCGCGGCGCTGCAGCTCGCCCTCCGTCTTCAAGATGAGCCAGGTGGCCCCCAGCAACACATAGGCCGCCGGCAGCGCGAGCGCGATCACGGCCGCGAACGCGGTGGGCAGCACGCCTTCGGCGAAGCCGGTGACGTAGCGGCCGAGCATCCACCCCTGCGCCAGCGAAGCCAGCGTCGAGCCGGCGAAGAACGCGTGGTTCCACAACGGCTTGTGCTGCGCCCGTGCCTTGACGCGGAAGTCGAACGCGACCCCCCGCAGGATCAGCCCGACGAGCATCACCGCGGTGGGCAGGTACAAGGCGGTGAGCACGACCCCATGGGCCTTGGGGAACGCGATCAGCAGAATGCCCACGCCCAGCACCAGCCACGTCTCGTTGGCGTCCCAGAACGGCCCGATGGAGGCGACCATCGTGTCCTTCTCCGCATCGCTGGCGCGCAGCATCAGCATGCCCACCCCCAGGTCGTAGCCGTCCAGGACGACGTAGGCCAGCATGGCCAGCCCCATCAGGCCCATGAAGATCACGGGCAGCACGGTCTCGAGCGTCGTCATGCGCGTTCTCCTTGGGATGCGGGCAGCGGGGGGGTCAGGGCGCCGACGGGCGTGCGCGCCTCGTCGGCTCGTTCCTGCGCGACCACCTCCTCGGGCTTCTCCGCCAGGTACTTCAGCACGGCCACGTACGCCAGCGTCAGCACGGCATAGAGCAGCAAGTAGGCGGTGAGCGTCGCCGCGATCATCGGGGAGGGCACGTCGGAGGCGACCTCCGCGGTGCGCAGCAGCCCGAACACGATGTACGGTTGGCGGCCGATCTCCGTGACGTACCAGCCCGCCACGGTGGCCACCCAACCGGAGAACGTCATGCCCGCCAGCGTCCACAGCAGCGGTCGCGGCAAGGCCCCCGCCTCCCAGCGGCGCCTGCGTGCCATCCACCAGCCGACCCAGCTGACGGCCAGCATCAGCAGTCCCACCCCCACCATGAGGCGAAAGGCGAAGAAGATCGGGGCGACCGGGGGGTGCCGACCCTCGAACTCCGACAACCCCTTGATCTCGCCGTCCCACTCGTGGGTGAGGATGAGGCTGCCGGCGCGCGGAATGCCCACCGCATACTCGTTGCGTCGCTCGGCCTCGTTCGGCACCGCGAACAGCAGCAGCGGGGCGCCTCGTTCCGTCTCCCAGATGCCTTCGAGGGCGGCGATCTTCTGCGGCTGGTGCTCGAGCGTGTTGAGGCCGTGCAGGTCGCCCACGAGGATCTGCAAGGGGATCAGAGCCGCGGCGAGCGTGAGCCCCGTGCGCAGCACCACCGGGGTGGCCTGGTGGGCGGCGCCGCGCAAGAGCTGCCAGGCCGCGAGCCCCGCCAGCAGGAACGCCACCGTCAGCCCCGAAGCGATCAGCATGTGCGCAAGCCGATAGGGAAACGAGGGATTGAACACCACCTCGAACCAGGAGCGCACGTGGAACTCGCCGTCCACGATCTCCACCCCGGCGGGGGTCTGCATCCAGGAGTTCAGGCTCAGGATCCAGAAGGCGGACATGGTGGTGCCGAAGGCGACGAGGAAGGTCGCGATCAGGTGCACCCGCTCGGAGACCTTGCCGTGCCCGAAGAGCATCACGCCGAGGAAGGTCGCCTCGAGAAAGAAGGCGGTCAGCACCTCGTAGCCCAGCAGCGGGCCGGCCACGTTGCCTGCCCGTTCCATGAAGCCGGGCCAGTTGGTGCCGAACTGGAAGCTCATCGTGATGCCGGAGACGACCCCCAGCGCGAAGGTGAGCGCGAAGACCTTGGTCCAGAAGCGGTAGGCCGAGAGCCAGGCGTGGGAGCGGGTGCGCAGCCAGCGCCATCGGAAGAACAGCAGGACCCAGCCCAGCGCGATGCTGATGGTCGGGAAGAGGATGTGGAAAGTGATGTTCGCCGCGAACTGGATGCGGGCGAGTAGCAGAGCGTCCATGAGAGTCCTCGTCGGTGGTCACGCGCCGCTCTTGCCGCCCGGCAGGACCTTCATCTTGCCGGTCAGTTCGAGCAGCTTCTGCACCTTGGACCCCATGCGCATCAGCTGCACCAGGGTCTTGGTGTCCATGCGCTGCACGTCGTCGAACCAGGTCGTGATGAGTTCGATCAGGTCGTGCATGCCTTTCATGCGCTCCTGCGCGATGCGGTCCTCCTCGGTGGCCGGTTTGTCCATCAGCGCGCTGCGCAGCATGGACAGCGTCGGCTCGATCTCGCGGCGCCGGCGCTCTTCGGCCAGCGTGCGGAAGATTTCCCATGGCTCGGTCGGCGCCTCGAAGTACTCCCGCCGGTCGCCGGGCAGGTGCTTGAGGCGCACCAGCCTCCAGGCCTGCAGCTCCTTCAGGCCCATGCTCACATTGGAGCGGGAGAACTCGAGCTGCTCGGCGATCTCCTCGGCGTGCAGAGGGCGCGGCGAGACGAAGATGAGCGCGTAGATCTGGCCGACCGTCCGGTTGATGCCCCAACGGCTGCCCATCTCTCCGAAGTGGGACACGAAGCTGCGCACGAGGGGAGACAAGCTGCTCATGAAGGCCTCCGGGGGTGTCAAGGCGGCGGGTTGCGTTCGATCAAGCAATGCTTGAATTTTCAGGATTTTCTGAATCTTTGCAAATTCGGGGTTGATGCCGGCGAAATGCCCCGCGAAACGCCCGCGCTCCGGCAGGCGGGACGGGCAGACGAACGGGCAGACGAACGGGCAGACGAACGGGCAGACGAACGGGCAGGCGAACGGGCAGACGAACGGGCAGACGAACGGGCAGACGAACGGGCAAGCGAACGGGCAGGCGCGTGCCATCGCGGGCGGGTCCAGCGCCGGTCCCGCATCGAGCGAGCGGCTTCCCGGCGATCGCCTCTCGGGGCAAGGGCTCGCCGAGCCCCAGTGCCTCGAGGGTGGGGACGGCCTCGCACCCGTGGGGGCGTCGGCTCTTGTCGATAATCGCCGCCCATGTCGTGCCTTTCCCGTCGCGCCGCGTTGCATCGCTTGTTCTGGGTCAGCCTGGCACTGGGGGCGTCGCCCCGCCCGTCCGCGGCCCGGGCGCTCGTGAAGGCGTGGCCCGCCGGGCGGCCCACGCCCGCGCTCGCGCTGCCCGACCTCCACGGCACCGTGCGCCGCAGCTCCGAGTGGCTGGGCAAGGTGGCGGTGATCAACTTCTGGGCCAGTTGGTGCGAGCCCTGTGCGGCGGAGATGCCCAGCCTGCTGCGCCTGGCCGAGGCGCGCGCCGACCGCGGCGTCGTCGTGGTCGCGGTCAACTACCAGGAGGGGTCGGCCAAGATCCGGACCTTCCTCGAGACCGTGCTCGGAGAGGTCCCCGAGAGCCTGCTCATGCTGCTGGACCGCGACGGAGCGGCCGCGCGCGCGTGGACGCCGCGCGTGTTCCCCAGCACGGTGATCCTCGACCGTCAGGGGCGCGCGCGCTGGCTGGTGGTGGGCGAGATGGACTGGGCGGGCGAGGCGGCCCTGGCGCTCGTCGACCGGCTTTGAGCGGGCGAACGAGGCGCTGGCCGACGCCGCCTGCCGGCCGGTGAGGCCGCCGAGGGTCCGGATGGGCCGCGCGGCACCCGAACAGGGATAATCCCGACCTCCCCGGGCGCGAGCGCGCCCGCGATCGAGTCCACCGATGACATCCAACGCCTCCACGCCCGTTTGCCCATCGCTCGCCCGCCGTCGGGTCTGCGCCTGGCTGGCCGGCACGCCGGTCTTGACCGCGCCGTCCTGGGTCGCCGCCGCGAGCGCCGCACGACGCTTCGAGCCGCGGCCGCTCGCGTGGCGCGAGTTCGAGCTGACCACGCGCGTGGAGGTGCACTCGCACGAGGGGCCGACGAGGGTGTGGCTGCCGGTGCCCTCGATCGACAGCGGCTACCAGCAGTCGCTCGACAGCCGCTGGAGCGGCAACGCCAGCCGCGTGCGCTTGACGAGCGACGCTGCCTACGGCGCGCGCATGTTGGTGGCGGAGTTCGATGCCCACGTCCTGCGACCCACGCTCGAACTCACCTCCCGCGTGCGCACCCGCGACCGCGCGACCGACTGGTCGCGACCGACTCCGGCCCGCCTCGATCCGGCCGCGCAGCGGGCCTGGACGCAGCCGACCGAACTGATGCCGACCGACGGCATCGTGCTCGAAACGGCCCGCGAGGTCACGCGCGGTGCACGCACCGACGTCGAGAAGGTGCGCCGGCTGTACGAGTGGGTCGTGCGCACCACCTACCGCGAGCCGCAGGTTCGCGGCTGCGGCGTGGGCGACATCAAGTCCATGCTCGAGACGGGCAACTTCGGCGGCAAGTGCGGCGACATCAACGCCTTGTTCGTGGGGCTGTGCCGCGCGATCGGCGTGCCGGCGCGCGACGTCTACGGCATCCGGCTGGCGCCCTCGGCATTCGGCTACCGCGAACTGGGCGGCAACCCCGCCAACCTCAATTCGGCGCAGCATTGCCGTGCGGAGGTGTTCCTGCGCGAGTACGGCTGGGTGGCGATGGACCCGGCCGATGTCGGCAAGGTGATGCGCCTGGAGTCGGCCGATTGGATCAAGGACCCGCAGCATCCGCTGGTCGCGCCCGTCTACCGGGGCCTCTTCGGAGGCTGGGAGGGCAACTGGCTCGGCTTCAACATGGCGCACGACGTCGCGCTGCCCGGCTCGCCGGGCCCGCGCCTCGGCTTCTTCATGTACCCTCAAGGCGAAGGGCCCGGCGGGCGCTTCGACCCGCTGGACCCCGACCGCTTCAAGTACACCATCACCGCCCGGGAGATCGGAGCGGCATGATCGCGCCGGCCCTGCTGTCTGCGACCGACCCGAAGCCCCTGCGCTGATTGCGAGCCTCCATGAGCATAGCCGACACCCCCGAGTTGCAAGGCCGCCGCATCGTGCTCGGCCTGTCAGGCGGCATCGCCTGCTACAAGAGCGCCGAGCTCGTGCGTCTGCTGGTCAAGGCCGGCGCGAGCGTGCACGTGGTGATGACCGAGGCCGCACAGCACTTCGTCACGCCCGTCACGTTCCAGGCCTTGTCGGGGCATCCGGTCTACACCGACCAATGGGACGCCCGCGAGCCGAACAACATGGCGCACATCAATCTCACGCGCGGCGCCGACGCCATCGTGATCGCGCCGGCCAGCGCCGATGGCATCGCGAAGCTGGCCCAGGGCCGGGCGGACGATCTGCTCAGCCTGCTGTGTCTGGCGCGCCCCTGGGGGGCGGGCGAAGAGCGCTGCCCGCTGCTCCTGGCACCGGCCATGAACCGGGAGATGTGGGCGCACCCGGCCACGCAGCGCAACGTCGCGCAGGTGCGGGCCGACGGTGCGCTCGTGCTCGGACCGGCGTTGGGCGACCAGGCTTGCGGCGAAGTGGGCGACGGGCGGATGCTCGAGCCCGAGGAACTGCTGGAGGAGATCGTCGCCGCCTTGCGGCCGAAGAGCCTGCTCGGTCGCAAGGTGCTGGTGACGGCCGGCCCCACTTTCGAGGCGATCGATCCCGTTCGTGGCATCACCAACCTCTCCAGCGGCAAGATGGGCTTCGCCATCGCACGGGCCGCGCGCGAAGCCGGCGCCGAGGTGACCCTGGTGGCCGGGCCCGTCGCCCTGGCCACGCCGCGGGGCGTGCGCCGCCTCGATGTGCGCAGTGCGCAGGAGATGCATGACGCGGTGGTGCCGATCGCTGCGCAGTACGACGTCTTCGTCGCCACGGCGGCCGTGGCCGACTGGCGGCCCGCGACGCTGGCCCCGCACAAGATCAAGAAGGACGGCAAGAAGCTGGCCCCCAGCTTCGAGCTGACCGAGAACCCCGACATCCTCGCCACCGTGGCCGCGCTGCCGAAGCCGCCCTACTGCGTGGGTTTCGCGGCCGAAAGCGAGAACCTGCTCGCCCACGCGCGCAGCAAGCTCGAGCGCAAACGCGTGCCGCTCGTGGTGGGCAACCTGGGCCCCGCCACCTTCGGCAAGGACCACAACAGCCTGCTGCTGGTGGATGCACAAGGCCATCGCGAGCTGCCGCCGGGCGGCGGGATGGCCGACAAGCAGACCCTGGCGCGCCTGCTCGTGGCCGAGATCGCGGGCCGGCTGGCCGCTTATCAAGCATGACCATGACCCTCATCGATCTCAAGGTGCTCGACCCCAGGGTGGCGGACTTCCTGCCGGCCTACGCCACACCCGGCAGCGCGGGGCTCGACTTGCGCGCCTGCTTGGACGAACCTGTGGTGCTGCAACCGGGCCAGTCGGCACTGATTCCCACCGGCCTGGCCATGCACATCGCCGACCCGGGGCTCGCCGCCTTGATCCTCCCGCGCTCCGGCCTCGGGCACAAGCACGGCATCGTGCTGGGCAATCTCGTCGGTCTGATCGACTCCGATTACCAGGGGCAGCTCATGGTGAGCTGCTGGAACCGCGGCCACGAGTCGTTCACCGTGCAACCCTTCGAGCGCATCGCGCAGATGGTCATCGTGCCCGTCGTGCAGGCGAGCTTCCGGCGCGTCGAGGAGTTCGGCACCTCGCAGCGCGGCGAGGGCGGTTTCGGCTCGACCGGCAAGCACTGAGCGCGGCGACCGCGGCGAGCGTCTTCCACGCGCTCGCATCGTGCGCGCAGGGAGCCGGCCGCGGGAGGGGAGCGAACCGGGCTCAGTGCACCTGCCCGGGGGGCGGCATCACCGTGTTCATCACCGTGAACACCGGCTCGCTGACCGAGCGCTGCTCGATCTCCTCGGGCGTGGCCGGCCGCACGTCTCGCACCTTGAGCGTCAGGCGCAGCGCGATGCCGGCCAGCGGGTGGTTGCCGTCGAGCACCACGTGGCTGTCGTAGACCTCCGTGACGGTGTAGATGCGATCGGTCGGCATGCCGGGCGTCGTCGTTCCCTCGGGAGGCCCGTCGAACTGCATGCCGGGCTCGATCTGCTCGGGGAACAGGTGGCGTTCCTCGAAGAAGACCAGCGAGGAGTCGTAGTCGCCGAAGGCCTGGTCCGGCTCGAGCTGCACCTGCGTCTCGAATCCGGTTTCCTGTCCCTCGAGCACTTCCTCGACCTTGGCGAGCAGGTCGTCTCCTCCGTAGAAGAACTCCACCGGATCGCTCAGCTCGTCGATCAGGTTGCCCAGGGTGTCTTCGAGTCGCCAGGTGAGACTGACGACGCAGGGAGCGGATATCAGCATCGGCCAATGATCGCACAATGGCGGGCATGGACATCGACCAAAAGCTCTCACTGCTCGGGGGGCTCAGCCCTGCTCAGTTCATGCGCCGCCACTGGCACAAAAAGCCCTTGCTCGTTCGCCAGGCGGTCCCTGGCATCCAGCCCTTGCTGACGCGCACGCAACTGCTGGCCTTGGCCGGCGAAGAGGGTGTCGAGTCGCGCCTCGTCGTGCGCCAGGGCCGCGAGTGGCAACTGCGGCAGGGGCCTTTGCCCCGCCGGGCGCTTCCCCCGATCACCCAAAGCGGTTGGACGGTGCTGCTGCAAGGCATGGATCTGCACGACGAATCGGTGCACCGGCTCATGCAGTCGTTCCGGTTCGTGCCCGATGCACGACTGGACGACCTGATGATCTCCTACGCCACCGACGGGGGCGGCGTGGGCCCGCATTTCGACTCCTACGACGTGTTCCTGCTGCAGGTCCACGGGCAGCGGCGCTGGCGCATCGGGCGCATGGCCCATGCCGAGTTGGAGGAGGGCGTGCCGCTCAAGATCCTCAAGCACTTCGAGCCCGAGGAGGAGTACGTCCTCGAGCCGGGCGACATGCTGTACCTGCCGCCGCGCTGGGCGCACGATGGCGTGGCGGTGGGCGAGTGCATGACCTATTCGATCGGGTTTCGCGCCCCTCGCCGCAGCGAACTCGTCCGCGAGGTCGTGGCTCGCATGATCGAGGCCTACGAGGAGGAACTCGACGAGGACCGCGATCCGCTGTACCGGGACCCTTCACAGCCGGCCACCGAGATGCCGGGCGAGGTGCCGGCGGCATTGCATGAGTTCGCGCGCCGGGCGATCGATGCGGTGCTCGCCGACGAACGCGCACTGGCGCGCGCCCTGGGCGAGTACCTGAGCGAGCCCAAGTGCCACGTGGCTTTCGAGATCGCGGAGGCGGACGACGTGCGCGCGGGCGTGCGCCTGGACCGGCGCAGCCGCATGCTCTACGACGACGCCCATGTGTTCATCAACGGGGCATCGTATCGGGCCACTGGACGCGACGCGGCCCTGATGCGCAGGCTGGCCGACCAGCGCCAGCTGGAGGCGGCAGATGTCGCTCGCTTGAGCCCGGAGGCGTGCGAGTTGCTCCAGCAGTGGGCGGACGACGGTTGGGTGCACCCCCGGAGTGCGGAGGTCGACGATGACTGACGAGGCGGACGCGGGCGGCCTGCATCCCGGCCCGATCGCCGGGCGGCCCGCCTTCCAGCAGGCACTGCGCGAGGCCTTCGCCCACGCGGCGGCGGCCGGTGCTCGCGAGCTGTGGTGCTGCGACGTGGACTACGCGCAATGGCCCCTGGGCGAGCGCGCCGTGGTCGAGGCGCTGCAGGCCTGGGCCTACGGTCACCGCCGGCTGGTGATGCTGGCCTCCCGCTTCGACGAGGTGCCTCGGCAGCATGCCCGTTGGGTGGCCTGGAGGCGGACTTGGAGCCATGCCGTCGTCTGCCGGGCCCTGCCCGAGCTCAAGCCCGACGACATTCCCTGCCTCTGGTGGGGCGGGGACGTGCAGTTGCGGCTCTTCGATACACAGCGGTACCGGGGTGCAGTGGAGACCCAGGCATCGGATTTGCTGCAAAGCCGGGAGATGCTGGGCGAACTGTGGCTGCGGAGCATCGACGCCTTCCCGGCCACCACCTTGGGACTATGAATTCTGGTTTTCCCGGATCTATAATTTCCGGCTGGGCAAGGAAATGCTCACGCGTTCCAAGTCTTGGTTGGGACTCAGCGCTCAGGAGGAGTTCCGACGATTACCGGTAATTGGTCGAACTTTTCGAGGAAATAAGGAATGAAAAAGTCGCTTCTGTTGGCTTCCGTGATCGCTGCCCTGGCGCTGGCCGCTTGCGGCAAGAAGGAAGAGCCGGCTCCCGCTCCGGCCCCCGCTGCTGAGGCCCCCGCCCCGGCGCCCGCTCCGGTGGCTTCTGCCCCGGCCGACGCTGCTTCGGCTCCGGCTGACGCTGCTTCTGCTGCTGCCCCGGCTGCTTCCGCCGCGTCGCAGTAATCCCCGTCAGAATCGACGAGAAAAGCCGCTCGACACCGAGCGGCTTTTTGTTTCGCGGCTCAGACTTCGAGCCAGCCGAATCCGCGCGACGCGTCTGCGACCACGATGTCGTCAGGCTCGGCCCCGAGTGCCGCGGCGAGCGCTGCGGCAGCCAGGGCCGGGCGGTTGTTCTCCTCGCTCAAGTGAGCCGCCACGACATGCCGCAGACGGCCGTGACGGCAGCTTCGCAGGATCTCGTGCGCCGTCTCGTTGGACAAGTGGCCGTGCGGGCCCGCGATGCGCGTTTTCAGGAAGGCGGGATAGCGCGAGCGCCGCAAGAGCTCCGGGTCGTGGTTGCACTCCAGGATCAAGGCTTCGCAGCCGGCGAGTTGCTGGAGCAGATGAGGCGTGTGCGTGCCGGCGTCCGTCAACACCCCGAGCCGCGCGCGACCGTCGCTGCACACGAGCTGCAGCGGCTCGCGGGCGTCGTGGGGCACGGTGTATGGCAGCAGGTGCAGGTCCCCGAGGGCGATGGCTTCGCCGTCTCGGGCGGGGTGCCAATGCGGCCCCAGGTCTTCGCGGCATGCCAGCCACGTTCCCTGGCTGGCCCACACTGGGAGTCGGTGCCGGCGCGCGAGTGCTGCCGCGGCGCCGACATGGTCGCTGTGCTCATGGGTGACGAAGACCGCGTCGAGGTCTCCTGCGGCCAACCCGAGCAGCGCGAGCCGCGCGTCGAGCTCGCGCAACGACAGCCCGCAGTCGATCAGAAGCCGCGTGACCGTCGTGCCGCTGCGCGCCTCGACCAGCGTGGCGTTGCCGGAGCTGCCGCTGCCCAGACTGCAAAAGCGCAGCATCGGCGCGGCCCGCCCGTCACTTCAGATCGTCTGCCAACAGCTGGAGGATGCGCTCGCCGTTGCCGCTGCGGTCCGGCGCGCCTTGGGCGTCCAGCACCGAGACCAGCGTGCGCTCGCCTTCGCTGCGCACCGCGATGCGGTAGCGGCTGGGCGCAGGCGCGTTGCGGTCGGACGAACCGAACCAGCGGCTCAACAGCCCGGGCTCGCGGCGGTCCTTGCTCGCATCCGGCGCGACATAGCGCACGTAGTAGGTGCCTTGCCCGCGATCGCGGTCTTCGACGGTGAAGCCGCTGCGGTCCAGCGAGAGCCCGACGCGCCGCCAGGCGCGGTCGAACCCTTCGTCGAGCTGCACGGCACGGCCGCCGGCGACCTCGACGACCCGTGCCTTGGCGGGTGCGCTCGGGGCGTTTGCGACCGCTGCGCGCGCTTCCTCAGGCTTGGCGCCGAGCTTGACCATCAGGCGCGAGAGCATGTCGGCCTCGAGTTGCGGGTCGGGCTTGCGGGGCTGCCAGCGGGTCTGGTCCTGCTGCTGGTTGGTGTAGACCTCTTCCATCCCGCGGTGGCTGATGTAGATCTCGGTGCCGGCGGGCGTGCGCTCGACGCGGGTACGGAAGCGGTCGAGCTCACCGGTGGAGTAGAACGACTCCAGCACGCGGCCCAGCGTGCGGCGGATGATGTCCATCGGCAACTTGGCGCGGTTCTCGGCCCAGTCCGTCTCCATCACGCCCGTTTGCGGCGAGTCGGTGGTGAGGTTGAATCCCAGCTCTTGCCAGAAGGCGCGCAGTTGCGGCCACACCTGCTCGGGCGTCTGCGAGGTCACGAGCCAACGCTCGTCGCCCGCGCGCACGATGCGCACATCGCCGATCGACGAGGGCGCCACCGTGCTCGCGCCGCTGGTGCCCCGCGGGGCGCTCGCCTGCGCGCGCTCCAGTTCGGCCGCGCTCACGCTGCCGCCGCCAGGCACCTGGTAGCGCGCATCGCGCTGCAGTTGGGTGAGGTCCGGCGGCACTTCCAGCCGTGCGGACTTCGATCCGCCGCTGCGGTAGTCCACCCGGTCGCCTTCCATCAGCGAGTTCAGCGAGGAGCAGCCGGTGAGGGCCGCCGCCACGAGGGTCGCCAGCGCAGTGCGTCGCACGAGGAGCGGTTGCCGAGACAGGGGCACGTTCACAGAAAGGTTCTCCGGCACGGGATCGGGTCGAGGTGGGCGGCGCCCGTCGCGGGCACCGGCAGGCGCGTCACAGCAGCTCGGCCTCGCGCAGGGCTTGTTCCAGCGCGGCGTGGTGCGCGGCGGACAGCGGCACCAGCGGCAGGCGCAGTGCCGGGCCGGCCTTGCCCATGCGGGCCAGGGCCCACTTGACGGGGATGGGGTTGGGCTCGACGAAGAGCAGCTTGTGCAGCGCCAGCAGCTTCATGTGGATCTGAACGGCGCGCTTGGCGTCCCCGGCGATGGCCGCCATGCACAGCTCGTGCATCGCCCTGGGGGCGACGTTGGCGGTGACGCTCACGTTGCCGTGGCCGCCGAGCAGCATCAGCGCGATGGCGGTCGGGTCGTCGCCGGAGTAGACCGAGAAGTGCTTGGGCACCTGCTTGATGAGCCAGGCGGCACGGTCGATGTTGCCGGTGGCCTCCTTGATGCCCACGATACCGGGCACTTCGGCCAGCCGCAGCACCGTCTCGTGCTGCATGTCGGCCACGGTGCGGCCGGGCACGTTGTACAGGATCATCGGGATGTCCACGGCCTGCGCAATGGCGCGGAAGTGCCGGTAGATCCCTTCCTGCGTGGGCTTGTTGTAATAGGGCACGACCTGCAGCGTGCAGTCGGCGCCGACCTGCTTGGCGTACTTCGACAGCTCGATGGCTTCGCGCGTGGAGTTGGCGCCCGCGCCGGCCATGATCGGTACACGACCCTTCGCGTGCTCGACGGCCACGCGAATGATCTCGGCCTGCTCCTCGACGGTCACGGTCGGTGACTCGCCCGTGGTGCCGACGACGCCGATGCAATCCGTGCCCTCGGCGATGTGCCAGTCGATCAGGCGGCGCAGGGTGTCGTAGTCCACGCTGCCGTCTTCGTGCATCGGCGTGATCAGCGCGACGATGCTGCCAACAATCGGTCTCATGCGTCTGGTTTCCTCGGAATCTGGCGATTGTGCCACGCGGGGCGGCTAGGGCACGGGCTCCAGCGGGTAGCGGGGGGCGCAGGCTGCGGCGCGCTCGCGCACGGCGGCGACGCGCTGCACGTAGCGCGCGGGCTCGTCCAGGAAGCCGTCCTCATAGGCCACCACACGCAGTTCGCCCCGCATAGGCCACCACACGCAGTTCGCCCCGCACGGCGTCGAGCAGTTCGCCCGGGCGCAGCAGGAAGTGGGGGTTCGACGGCCGCCCGACGGTCTCCTGGCCGGTCGCGAAGGTTTCGTACAGCAGCACGCCGCCCGGCGCCACCGCCTCCACGATGCGCGGCAGCAGCGGGCGCCACAGGTAGTGGGTGACGACGACCGCATCGAAGCGCCGGCCCTCGAACGGCCACGGGCCGGATTCGATGTCGGCGACGAGGATCTCGGCGATCTCGCGCAGGCCCTCGACGGCCCCGGCGTCGCGGTCCACCCCGGTGACGCGGGCACCGCGCGAGGCGAACCAGCGCACGTGGCGGCCGCTGCCGCAGGCCACGTCGAGCACCGTCGCGGTGGCTGGCACCAGATGCGACCAGCGCCGGATCCAGGGCGACGGGTGAGACACCCCGGGGTGAGCCGCGGCGGCGCTCATCGCCGGGCCTTCGAGGGCGGCGCGGCGTCGCGGTTGAGCGCGGCCAGCGCCATGCGGTCCACCACCCGAGGGGCCACGAGCTTGAGCCAGCGGCCGAGCTTGCCCTTGGTCGTCATCACCACCTCGCGCCGGCGCTGCTCGACGCCGTCGAGGATCAGGCGGGCGCAGGCGGCCGGGCTCATCGCGCCGCGTTCATCGAGGCCGCTGCGGCCGGCGGGCTCGCCGGCGGCGTTGAACCCGCGGTAGCGGATCCCGGTGGCGACGACGCCCGGGTAGGCCAGCGTGACCGACACGCCGTGCGGGATCAGCTCGACCCGCAAGGACTCGAAGAAGCCGTTCATCGCGAACTTGGTCGCGCTGTACGCCGTGCGGCCCGGCACGCCGACGAGGCCGGCCAGGCTGCTCACGGCGGCGATCCGGCCGCGGCTCGCCTGCAGATGGGGCAAGGCGGCGTGGGTGCACCAGACCGCGCCCCAGAAGTTGATGCGCATGAGCGTTTCGTACCAGCCGAGGTCGCGCACCTCCTCGAAAGGCGCATGGGCCGACATGCCCGCGTTGTTGATGAGCACGTCGAGCCGGCCGAAAGCGTCGACGGCAGCGTCGACGAGGGCGCGGCAGTCGTCTTGGCGCGAGACGTCGGTGGGTTGCACGAGCGCCTGCGCACCGCAGGCGCGGCAGTCGGCCGCCACCGCCTCGAGCTTGTCGGCGCTGCGCGCGGCCAGCACCAGGGCCACGCCGGCTTGCTCGCGGCGCGCCAGTTGCCGGGCCATCTCGGCCCCGATCCCGTCCGAGGCTCCCGTGAGGACGACGACTTTCATGCCAGAGGCGCCGCGCCGTTCAAAAGCAGCTCCAGAGCTGGTTGGCCAGGCTCATCATGAGCCCGGGACGCAGGTAGGCGAGGAACACCGCGGTCAACCCCGCGGCCGCCGCAACCCAGGCGACGCCGCGCAGCCAGCGCGAGGGCGGAATCCGGCGCGTGTCCATCCCCGCATCATGCCGCAGCCGGGGCCGGCCGGGCGATGGCGCTTTCCCGCACCGGCAGGTTCACCAGCCCGGCGAACACGCCCAGCGCGACTGCGATCCACCACACCACGTCGTAGGTGCCGGTCGCGTCGTACAGCTTGCCGCCGAGCCACACGCCCAGGAACGAGCCGATCTGGTGCGAGAAGAACACGAAGCCCCCCAGCATCGACAGGTACTGCACGCCGAAGATCTGCGCCACCACCGCATTGGTCGGCGGCACGGTCGACAGCCACAGCAGCCCCATGACCGACGAGAACACATAGACGCTCATCGGCGTGAGCGGCACGCTGAGGAACACGACGATCGCCACCGAGCGCAGGAAGTAGATGGCCGAGAGGATGTAGCGCTTGGGCATGCGCTGGCCCAGCGCACCCGCGGCATAGGTGCCGATCACGTTGAACAGGCCGATCAGCGCGAGCGCATAGGTGGCCACCTGCGGGGACATGCCGTGGTCCTTCAGGTAGCTGGGCATGTGCACGCCGATGAACACGACCTGGAACCCGCACACGAAGTAGCCGGCCATCAGCAACTGGAAGCTCGGGTAGCCGAAGGCCTCGCGCAGGGCCTGGCCGATGCTCTGATGGCCCGCCGCCGCGCGCGTGCTCTGCGGCTCTTTGAGGCCGAGGCCCAGCGGGGCGATGGCCAGCGCCAGGCAGCCGAGGATGAACAACGCCTGCTGCCAGCCGAAGCTGCCGATCAGCCAGTTTTCCACGGGCACCATCAGGAACTGGCCGAACGAGCCGGCGGCGGCCGTCACCCCCATGGCCCAGGAGCGCTGCTCCGGTGCGACATTGCGGCCGATCACGCCATAGACGATCGCGTAGGTGGTGCCCGATTGCGCCAGGCCCAGCATCAGCCCCGCGCTGCCGGTGAAGGCGAGCCCCGAGGTGGCCAGGCCCATCAGCACCAGCCCGGCCGCGTAGAGCAGCGCGCCGACGACCAGCACGCGGAAGGCGCCGAAGCGGTCGGCCAGCATCCCGGCGAACGGGCCCGCGGCGCCCCACATCAGGTTCTGCACCGCGATGGCGAAGGCGAAGGTCTCGCGCGTCCAGCCGCGGTCCATCGTGATCGGTTGCAGCCACAGACCGAAGCCGTGGCGTATGCCCATGGACAGCGTGACGATCAGGGCGCCGCACAAGACCACCTGGGTCATCGACAGGCGCGCGGCAGGGGTGGGGGAGACTGTGGACTGCATCCGGCGCACTGTAGCCAAAAGTGGCGCGCGCTGCAGGAGGCCGCCCGGGCGGGAAGGTCGCCGCGAGGCTCCTAGAATTCGCCGCCATGGCAAGCAAACCGAGCAGTTCGAGAGCCGCAGCGGGCCGGTCCGAGGCCGGCTATGGCGAGGCGTCGATCCGGGTGCTCAAGGGCCTGGAGCCCGTCAAGCAGCGGCCGGGCATGTACACGCGCACCGACAACCCGCTGCACATCGTGCAGGAGGTGATCGACAACGCCGCCGACGAGGCCCTCGCCGGCCACGGCCGGCGCATCGCCGTCACCGTGCATGCCGACGGGTCGGTCAGTGTCGAAGACGATGGGCGGGGCATCCCGATCGGCCTGCACCCCGAGGAGAAGGTGCCGGTGGTGGAGATCGTCTTCACGCGGCTGCACGCCGGCGGCAAGTTCGACAAGGGCTCGGGCGGCGCCTACAGCTTCTCGGGCGGGCTGCACGGCGTCGGGGTGAGCGTGACCAACGCGCTCGCCCGGCGGCTGGAAGTGACCGTCTGGCGTGACGGCCAGGTGGCGAGCCTGGCGTTCTCGGGCGGCGACGTGATCGAGCCGCTCAGCAAGCGCAAGGCCGGCCCCGAGGACCGCAATAGCGGCACCACCGTGCGCGTGTGGCCGGATGCCAAGTACTTCGAGAGCGCGGAGCTGCCCAAGCAGGAACTGGTGCACCTGTTGCGCAGCAAGGCCGTGCTGATGCCGGGCGTCACCGTCACGCTCACCTACGAGAAGAGCGGGGAGACCCAGACCTGGCGCTACCAGGGCGGCTTGCGCGACTACCTGCTGCAGACGCTGCCGGCGGACCCGGTGATCAGCCTCTTCGAGGGCGAGCACTATGCGCGCGAGAGCGAGACCGAGAACTTCGCCGAGGGCGAGGGTGCGGCCTGGTGCGTGGCCTTCACGGAAGAAGGCTCGCCGGTGCGCGAGAGCTACGTGAACCTGATCCCGACGGTGGCCGGCGGCACGCACGAGGCGGGGTTGAAGGACGGACTCTTCGCGGCCGTCAAGAACTTCATCGACCTGCACTCGCTGTTGCCCAAGGGCGTCAAGCTGATGCCGGAGGACGTGTTCTCGCGCGCGAGCTTCGTGCTGTCGGCCAAGGTGCTGGACCCGCAGTTCCAGGGGCAGACCAAGGAGCGCCTCAACAGCCGCGACGCCCTGCGGCTGGTGTCGACCTACGTGAAGCCGGCGATGGAGCTGTGGCTCAACCAGCACGTGGACCAGGGCAAGCGCCTGGCCGAGCTGGTCATCCGCCAGGCGCAGGCGCGCCAGCGCGCCGGGCAGAAGGTCGAGAAGAAGAAGGGCTCGGGCGTGGCGGTGCTGCCCGGCAAGCTGACCGACTGCGAGAGCCGCGACACCTCGCACAACGAGCTGTTCCTCGTCGAGGGCGACTCCGCGGGGGGCAGTGCCAAGATGGGGCGCGACAAGGAGTTCCAGGCGGTGCTGCCGCTGCGCGGCAAGGTGCTCAATGCGTGGGAGGTCGAGCGCGATCGGCTCTTTGCCAACAACGAGATCCACGACATCGCGGTGGCGATCGGCGTGGACCCGCATGGTGTGGGCGACGAGCCGGACCTCTCGGGACTGCGCTACGGCAAGATCTGCATCCTCTCGGACGCCGACGTGGACGGCTCGCACATCCAGGTGCTGCTGCTCACGCTCTTCTTCCGTCACTTTCCGAAGCTCATCGAGCGCGGGCACGTGTACGTCGCCCGGCCGCCGCTGTTTCGCGTCGATGCCCCGGCGCGCGGCAAGAAGCCCGCGGCCAAGCTCTACGCGCTGGACGAGGGGGAGCTCGCGGCCATCCTCGACAAGCTGCGCAAGGAGGGGTGCCGCGAGGGGGCGTGGACGATCAGCCGCTTCAAGGGCCTGGGCGAGATGAGCGCGGAGCAGTTGTGGGAAACCACGCTGAACCCGGACACGCGGCGGCTGCTGCAGGTACGCTATGGCGACCTGGACTTCGCGGCGACCGAGAGCTCCATGAACAAGCTGATGGGCAAGGGCGAGGCCCAGGCCCGGCGTGAACTGATGGAGCTGCACGGCCATGCGGTCGAAGTCGATGTCTGAGGCAGCACGCCCGCGCGAGGCCGCCCCGTCGCGCGGCCGCGCGGCGCCCCAGGGTTCACCACCATGCAAGGCCCGGCGTGACCCGGGCCGAGGAGACGCCGGATGATCGGCAATGCCCGCGTGCGCCTGAGGCCCACGCTGCTGGACGACCTGGACTTCGTCATCTCGGTCGAGAACGACCCGGTCAACCGGCCCTTCATCACGCCGTGGGAGCGCACGCAGCACGAGGCGGCGGTGCGCTTCCCGGACTTCCGGCACTTCATCATCGAGGCGGGCGAGTCGTCGCAGCCGGTCGGGTTCGTGATCCTCGTCGGCTGCCGCAACCCGCACCGTTCGGTGGAGCTCAAGCGCATGGTGGTGCAGGCCAAGGGGCAGGGGCTGGGGCGGGCGTGCCTTCGCCTGCTCAAGAAGGTGGCCTTCCACGACCTCAAGGCCCATCGGTTCTGGCTGGACGTGCGGGTGCCCAACACTCGTGCGAAAGCGTTGTACGAGACCGAGGGCTTCGTCGAGGAAGGGCGGTTGCGCGAGAGCGTGCGCACCGACGGCGGCTACGAGTCGCTGGTCGTGATGTCGATGCTGGAAGACGAATACGACGCCCGCTGCGAGGCGGGCCTGGAGAAGGCGGACTGAAGACCTCCGCCGCAGGGTTGCGATGAGCCAAGAGACGTTCGATCTGTTCGACAACGCCACGGCCGACGGGGGCGAGGCGCTGACGCTGGCGCGTTACGCCGAGCGGGCGTACCTGGAATACGCGCTGTCGGTGGTCAAGGGCCGGGCCCTGCCCGATGTGACCGACGGGCAAAAGCCGGTGCAGCGCCGCATCCTCTATGCGATGCAGCGCATGGGCCTGGGCTACACCGGCGCCGCCGGCGCCAAGCCGGTCAAGAGCGCGCGCGTGGTGGGCGATGTGCTGGGCCGCTTCCATCCGCATGGCGATCAGGCCGCCTACGACGCGCTGGTGCGCATGGCGCAAGACTTTTCGCAGCGCTATCCGCTCATCGACGGGCAGGGCAACTTCGGCTCGCGCGACGGCGACGGCGCGGCGGCGATGCGCTACACGGAAGCGCGCCTTTCGCCCATCGCGCGCCTGCTGCTCGACGAGATCGACGAGGGCACGGTGGACTTCGTGCCCAACTACGACGGCTCGACCGAGGAGCCCCGTCAGTTGCCCGCGCGCCTGCCCTTCGTGCTGCTCAACGGCGCGAGCGGCATCGCGGTGGGCTTGGCCACCGAGGTGCCCTCGCACAACCTGCGCGAGGTGGCGGCCGCCGCCGTCGCGCTGCTCAAGAACGACAGGCTCTGCGACGACGAGCTGATGACCCTGCTGCCGGGCCCGGACTTCCCCGGTGGGGGGCAGATCATCAGCAGTGCCGCCGACATCCGCGAGGCCTATGCCACCGGCCGGGGCAGCCTGAAGGTGCGCGCCCGCTGGAAGATCGAGGACCTCGCACGCGGGCAGTGGCAGCTCGTCGTCACCGAGCTGCCGCCGGGCGTGAGCTGCCAGAAGGTGCTGGAGGAGATCGAGGAGCTCACCAACCCGAAGGTCAAGGCCGGCAAGAAGACGCTCACCTCGGAGCAGCAGCAACTCAAGGCGACGATGCTGGGCCTGCTGGACGTGGCCCGCGACGAATCGAGCAAGGACGCGCCGGTGCGTCTGGTGTTCGAGCCCAAGACCAGCCGCATCGACCAGCAGGAACTGGTGCGCGCGCTCCTGGCCCACACCAGTCTCGAGACCTCGGTGCCGGTCAACCTGACGGTGGTCGGCGGCGACGGGCGGCCGACGCAGAAGCCGCTGCGGCAGATCCTCACCGAATGGACCGCCTTCCGACTGCAGACGGTGCAGCGGCGCACACGGCATCGGCTCGACCGGGTGCTGGACCGCATCCACGTGCTCGAGGGCCGGCAGCTGGTGCTGCTGAACATCGACGAGGTGATCCGCATCATCCGCAATGCCGACGAGCCCAAGCCGGCGCTGATCGCGCGCTTTCGCCTCACCGACCGGCAGGCCGAGGACATCCTCGAGATCCGGCTGCGCCAGCTCGCGCGCCTGGAGGCGATCAAGATCGAACAGGAGCTCGCCTCGCTGCGCGAGGAGCAGACCAGGCTGGAGGACATCCTTGCCAGCCCGGCGAGTCTGCGTCGCACGGTGATCAAGGAGATCGAGGCGGACGCGAAGCAGTTCGGCGACGAACGCCGCACGCTCATCCAGGAGGACAAGCGCGCCGTCGCCGAGGTGAAGGTGATCGACGAGCCGGTCACGGTGGTCGTGAGCCAGAAGGGTTGGGTGCGTGCGCGCCAAGGCCACGGGCACGATCCGATGGCTTTCGCGTTCAAGGCCGGCGACGGGCTGTACGGCACCTTCGAGTGCCGCACGGTGGACACGCTGCTGGTGTTCGGCTCCAACGGCCGCGTCTACAGCGTCCCCGTCGCCTCGCTGCCCGGCGCCCGGGGCGACGGCCAGCCGGTGACGACCATGATCGAGCTGGAGGCCGGCACCCAACTGGCGCATTACTATGCCGCGCCGGCCGACACCACGCTGCTCTTGGCGAACACGGCCGGCTACGGGCTGCTGGCCCGCGTGGGCGACATGTTGTCGCGCCAGAAGGGCGGCAAGAGCTTCCTCACGCTGGACGAGGGCGCGCGCCTCCTGCCACCGGCCGCGGTGGGGGCAGGCACGCAGGTGGCGTGCCTGTCGATGAGCGGGCGGCTGCTCGTTTTCGCGCTCGACGAGCTGAAGCTCCAGTCCAATGGGGGGCGGGGGCTGACGCTGATGGACGTCGACGCCAAGGACCCGCTGGTGTCCGTCGCGGTGTTCGCCACGACCTTGCGCGTGCAGGGCACCGGCCGCGGCGGCAAGCCGAAGGACGAGGAACTGCGCGGCGCCGCCCTCGCCACGTACGTCTCGAAGCGAGCGCGCAAGGGCAAGGCGGCGGACCTGGCGATGAAGCCGCAGCGGGTGGTGGGAGCCTGAGGCCCGGCGCTCGGCCGTCCGGAGCCGGGCCGTGACCCCCGTGGGGGGTGGGGCGCACGCCCCGGGGGCAAAGACATATGCCCGGCGCTCGGCCGCCCGGAGCCGGGCCGTGACCCCCGTGGGGGGTGGGGCGCACGCCCCGGGGGCAAAGACATATGCCCGGCGCTCGGCCGTCCGGAGCCGGGCCGTGACCCCCGTGGGGGGTGGGGCGCACGCCCCGGGGGCAGAGATACATGCCCCGCGCTCGGCCGCCCGGGGGCGGCCTGTCAGTCGGCGTTGCGTCGCAGTACGAGCCAGGCGGCCACCACCGCCATCACGGCGAACAAGGCGCCGCTCCAGGACTCGTACGGCAGCCCGAGCAGCGTGACGGCGGCGTCGGCGCACGAAGCCTCGATGCGGAACAGGAAGGGCACCGCACCTTCCAGCCCCAGGGCCGTGATGATGCGGTCGGCCAGCGTGAGATTGCACGAGAACGCCTTGGCGGCCACGGTGTTCTGGTACACGGCGGCCGCCACGCCGCTGGCGGACAAGAGCCCGGCGATCGCTGCCATCGTGCGTTGCCACACGGCGCCTCGTCCCAGCCAGCCCAGCCCGCACACCAGCGCGATGGCGAGGAAGATCACCCGTTGCAGGATGCACCACGGGCACGGCGCCATGCCGTACGCGTACTGTGAGACGAGCGCCGCGCCCACGGCCGCCAGGCTGACGAGGCTGCCCAGCCCGAGCAGCGCCCTGCGGTTCGTCAGGAGTCGAGAGGAGACCAAGCCGGATTCCTTCTGAGTGGACGGGGCTTACTCGACCTCGGCGATCAGTTCGATCTCCACGCACGCGCCCAGGGGGATCTGCGCGACGCCGAAGGCGCTGCGCGCGTGTGCGCCGCGCTCACCGAAGACCTCGCCCAGCAACTCGGACGCGCCGTTGGTGACCAGGTGCTGCTCGGTGAAGGTGGGCGCGCTGTTCACCAGGCTCATCACCTTGACGATGCGGCGCACCTTGTCGAGATCGCCCACGGCCGCATGGAGGGTGCCGAGCAGGTCCACGGCCACTGCGCGCGCCGCCGCCTTGCCTTCCTCGGTACCGAGGTCCTTGCCGAGTTGACCGACCCAGGGCTTGCCGTCCTTCTTGGCGATGTGGCCGGACAGGAACACCAGGTTGCCGGTGCGCACGAACGGCACGTACGCCGCGGCCGGCGTCGCCACCGGGGGCAGTTCGATGTTCAGCGCTTTCAGACGGTCATAGACGGACATGCAGGAACTCCTCGGAAGAATCGTCGGCTTCGGCGGCCCTCGAGCGTGAGGCGTCGCGGGCAAGGCGCCCCGCCGCAAGCCGTGCCAGCCCGCAATGCTATCGCGCGCGGGCCCGCTGCATCGGCCCGCGCAGCCCGCCCCTCGTGAACGGCTCGGCGCAAACCCCCAAGAGGAGGTATTGCCTGCGCCCGGGGCTCACCCACAATCTCGCGATCCGAACCGCAACGGCAAGCAAAGGCCGCGCCGTGGCGACTCGCCGCTCAGGGGGCGAGACAAGAACCGAGACAAGAACGACCGAGGGAGGGACCGTGAGCCGCATCGTGTTTGCGGCGGCGATGCCGTTGGCGTGGCTGCTCGGCGTCGGCATCCAGTTGACACAGGCAGCGCTGTACCGGCCATCGGCGTACGGACTCGCATGTGCCGGGGGGCTCGTGCTCTGGTGGCTCGCGCGGCGCGGCACTCGATGGCGGCAGTGGCTCGCCCCGGCGGGCCTCGCTTGCCTGGGCTTCGGCATCGCCGGCTGGCATGCGACCGAGCACAGTGCGCAGCGTCTGCCCGCCTGGCTCGAAGGAGCGGACCTCTCGGTGGTCGGCCGCGTGGACGGTCTGGCGCAGCGCGCGCCGGGGGCATGGCGCTTCGTCCTCGAGGTGGAGGAGGCCTCGCATGCGGGCCGTCCGGTGCCAGTCCCCCGGCGCATCCAGCTCACCTGGTACATGGGCGGCTTCGCGGCGGACCGCGCCAGTGTGTCCGCGCGGCCCCGGCAGGCGCCGCCGCTGGAGCCCGGGCAGCGGTGGCGCTTCACGGTGCGCCTGAAGCAACCGCACGGGGCGAGCAACCCGCACGGCTTCGACGCCGAGCTGTGGTGGTTCCAGCAGGGCATCGGCGCGATCGGGCATGTGCGCGCGAAGAAGGGCGAGTTCGAGCCCCGGCTGTTGGACGCCGACGCCGCGACGCCCGTGGACCGATGGCGGCAACGGGTGCGCGAAGCGATCCTCGCCGACGTGCCCCACGAGCGCTCCGCGGGGGTGATCGCGGCGCTGGTGCTGGGGGACCAGTCCGCGATCCACCAGGACGACTGGGAGGTCTTCCGCATCACTGGCGTTGCGCATCTCGTCGCCATCAGCGGGCTGCATCTGACCATGTTCGCGTGGGTCGCCTCTGCCGCAGCTTCGGCGCTGTGGCGGCGGTGCGGGGCGGCCCCGCTCGCGTGCCCTGCCCCGGTGGTGGGGCGGTGGGCGGGTGTCGGCTGCTCAGCGGCTTACGCGGTCTTCGCCGGCTGGGGGGTGCCGGCCCAGCGCACCGTCTGGATGCTGCTGACCGTGGCCTTGCTCCAGCAGTCGGGTCGGCGATGGCCGTGGCCGCTCGTGCTCCTCGCCGCGGCTTGCGTGGTCACGCTGTTCGATCCCTGGGCTTTGCTCCAGCCCGGTTTCTGGCTGTCCTTCGGTGCGGTGGGGTTGCTGCTGGCGGCCGAGAGCGACACCCGGGCAGACGGCGCCGCACGGCGGCCGGCGGTCCTGGGCGGCGGCGCCCGGGTCGAAGGCGCCCTTCGCTGGGCGGTGGGCCATCTGCGGAGCTTCCTGCGCACGCAGGCGGTCGCGACGATCGGCCTGGCCCCGCTGGGGCTCCTCTTTTTCCATCAGATCTCGCTCGTCGGCTTCGTGGCCAACCTGGTGGCGGTGCCGCTCATCACGCTGCTCGTCACGCCGCTGGCGCTGCTCGGCTGCCTGGTGCCCGGCGGATGGTGGGCCGCCTCGGCCCTGCTGCAAGGGCTCGGTACCTGGCTCACGGGCCTTGCCGGCTTCGAGCATGCCCGCTGGTTCGCGGCCGCAGCGCCGGCGTGGGCGGTGGGCCTGGGCTTGGCCGCAGGCGCCCTGGCCGTGATGCGCGTGCCGCGCTCGGCCAAGCTGCTCGCCGTGCCCCTGGCGTTGCCGATGTTGCTGCCGCCGCAGCCTCGGCCGGCTGCGGGCGAGTTCGAGCTCTGGGCGTTGGACGTGGGCCAGGGCACCGCGGTGGTGGTGCGTACCGCGCGCCACACCTTGCTGTATGACACCGGGCCGGCGTACTCCGGGGAGAGCGATGCGGGCGAGCGCGTGGTCGTGCCGGTGTTGCGGGCTTGGGGCGAGCGGCGGCTGGATCGGGTGGTGGTCTCCCACCGCGACATCGACCATGCCGGGGGCGCCTCCTCGGTGCTCGCGGCCTATCCGAGCGCGGAAGTGTGGAGTTCGCTCGAGGACGAGCACCCGTTGCTCGATGCGGTGCGCCACCATCGCCGGTGCGAGGACGGGTCGGCCTGGGAGTGGGACGGTGTTCGGTTCGAGGTGCTGCACCCCGGGCCCGCACAGCGGGCGCCGCCCCTCAAGCCGAACCAGGTCTCGTGCGTGGTGAGGATCCGCGGTGCCCGCCACAGCGCCTTGCTGGCGGGCGACATCGAGCGCCACGAAGAGGCGCGGCTCGTCGCGCTGCACGGGGCGAGGCTGCGCGCCGACTGGCTGCTCGCTCCGCATCACGGCAGCAAGACGTCCAGCACGGCGGACTTCCTGGCGGCGGTGCAGCCCCGGGTGGCCGTGTTCCAGGCGGGTTACCGCAACCGCTTCGGCCATCCCGCGGCGGAGGTGCTGGGCCGCTACCGCGAGCGGGGTGTCGAGGTGGTCACCTCGCCGGTCTGCGGCGCCTACCGCTGGTCCTCCGGGCAGGGGCAGTGCGAACGCGAGCGGCGGCCCCGCTATTGGCACCACCGCCCGGCAGGGCCCTGAAGCCCGAGCTCGTGTGGAATCTCACAGGGAGGAGGGATCGACACCTTCATTTGCGGGGTGACGCCGGCCGGACGGCGGGGCACAGTGAAGCCTCAAGCTGTATCGAGGTGTACCCATGTTCAAGTTCGGCAAGACCCGCGTTCGCACTGTCACCCGCGACGCCGCTCCTTCGACCTTGGACAGTGCGGCTCTCTACGGTCCGATTCCCAGGGACGCGGCGACCCGCTCTCCCAACGGCTGGCTGGACTCCTCACAGGACCTGCGGGAGGGCTTGGAAGTGGTCGAGCTGGAGGCGGCGGAATGGCCGTTCGAGCCGCAGCCGGCCCGGCGCTGAGTCCGTCTGCCGGGGCGCCGGAGGCCGCTGCTGACCCGCCTCACCGTGTGGCGGCCGCCACGGCGGCCACGGCCCGTCCGAGTTCGATCACGGCCATGGCGTAGTAGCTCGACCAGTTGTAGCGGGTGATCACATAGAAGTTCTCGGTCCCGGCGACGTAGCTCGGGGCGGCCTCGCCGTTCTGCAGCTCGACCAACGCCAGCTTCCCCGGGTGCCGCTGTGCCTCCTCCGGCAAGGCGGCACCGAGCTCGAGGAACTCCTGCGGCGAAAAGCTGGGCAGGATGTCCGGCCCGAGCAGGACGGCGAGCTGGGCCCTGTCGGCGGGCACCGACACCTCGTAGTGCGTGGGCTGGCCGCGCTGCCATCCAAACTCGGCCAGGTAGTGGGCCACGCTGCCGATCACGTCGGCGGCACTGCGGTGCAGGTCGGCATGGCCGTCGCCGTCGAAGTCCACCGCGAAGCGGTTCCAGCTGCTGGGCATGAACTGGGGCATGCCCATCGCCCCGGCATACGAGCCGCGCACCTCGGCCGGGTCGAGCCCTTCGCTGCGGCACATCACCAGGAACTGCGCGAGCTCGTCGCGGAAGAAGGCGGTGCGGTCCTTGCGCCCGGGGGGGAAGTCGAACGACAGCGTGGCCAGCGCATCGAGCACGCGGAAGTTGCCCATGTGCTGGCCGTAGAGCGTCTCGACGCCGACGATGCCGACGACGATCTCCGGTGGCACGCCGTACATCTCCTGCGCCTGCTTCAGCCATCGCTCGTGCGTGCGCCAGAACTCGACGCCGGCGCGAATGCGCCGCGGCTCGATGAACCGGCTGCGGTAGGCGGCCCAGTTCTTCGGCGTTCCCGCGGGAGGGGGCATGATGAGCCGGGCCACGGCGGGCACGTAGCGGGCGCGCGCGAGCACTTCACGCGTCCAGGCGGCGTCGAGCTGGTGGCGGGCTGCGATCTCCTCCGCGTAAGCCTGGACGTCAGCCCGGCTGCCGTAAGTGACGAGGTCCGGGGCCTGGTCGGACACCGTGCGGCTGCGAGGGCCAGCGCAGACGGCAGGAGGCAGGAGCCCCAGCGAGAGCGCCAGGAGCAGCGAGAGGGTGGGTAGGACGGGGCGGAGCATCAGGGGGCGAGGAAACGGGAATGTGACCGTGGGATTCGAGGTGATGGGGCGGGGCCCGGGGCCGCGTCAACGCGACCGCCTCGGCACACCGGGCCGGTCGTCCACTGTAGCGGGGGCAGGGCCTGGCGATGCACCGCCGCGGACGGGCCGCGTCAAGGGCGGCAGCTGGGCAAGGGCCTGGAGCAGGCGTTCCTCCGCAGGCCCTGCCAGTGTAGAAGCGGACCGGAACGCCCGGGCCCAGCGCGACAGGAGTGAGGCGGCGGTCTTCTTGCTCCCGAGCCGGGCTGACGAGGGGGCGTAGCGCTGCGCCTCGAGCTCGATCAGGGCCTGCGCGAGCGGTCGGGCGGCCTCGCCCCAGTGCTCGAGCGCCAGGACCGCCAGTGTGCGGGGAGGCGTGTGCGGGGGCGTCTGGAGGCCGTGCCGGCCGAGCCGCCGGCGCACCCGCTGGTAACGCCGCACCCAAGGGTCTTGCCGCTGGCGGTCCCACCACGCCCAGGCCGCGGCGGCCGTGCTGGCCGCCACGAGCAGCCCGATCAGAAGCAGGGCCAGATCGCGCCAGTCCGGCGCCCGAAAGCCGATCCGACGCAAGAGGTCGAGCTGCCGGCCGCGCGAGTAGTTGAGCACCCACTGGTTCCAGGCGTTGTTGAGGGCCTCCCATCGGTGGCGCAGATCCAGCCAGAACTGCGCATTCACCGCTTGCAGTGCCGATTGCACGAGCCCGGGGGCCGGGCGCAGTGCGACGGCGTGTTCGATGCGCTCGGGCGCGACGGCGGCGGTCGGATCGGCACGCACCCAGCCGCGGCCCGGCTGCCAGTACTCGGCCCATGCGTGTGCGTGGCTGTGCCGCACCAGGTAGTAGCCGTCCAGCGGGTTGCGCTCGGCGCCCTGGTAGCCGGTGACGATGCGCGCAGGCACGTCCAGCGCGCGCATCACCACGACGAAGGCCGCCGCGAAGTGCTCGCAGAAGCCGGCCTTGCGGTCCAGCCAGAACTCGTCGATGGCATGGCGGCCCTCGGCGTCTCCGTAGAGCCCGGGCGACAGGGTGTAGCTGAATCCGCCCCTGCGGATGTGCGCGAGCACCGCCCGGGCCAGGGTGTCCGCGTCCGCCCGGGCATAGCGCGGGTCGCGGCGCAAGGCGGCCGCCCAGGCCAGCGTGCGCGGGTTATAGCCGGGCGGAAGCTGCAGGTAGTCCTGCAGGCCCAGCACCGGCTCGCGCGGCCCGTGGCGAAAGCGCAGGTAGGCGACCGCCTCCACGCGGTGCCGCTCCATCAGCGGCCGCGGCAGCACCCATTGCAGGTCGGCTCGTCGCCGGGGCTGCAACTCGTCGAAGGCGGGCAGCTGCGGCGTCGCCTCCAGCGTGGGGATGACGGCGACCTTGGTCGGCTCGAGGGTCAGCTCGTAGGCCCACCCCGGGCCCTCCACCTGGAGCGCGGCCGGCACCCGCTGGGCCGGCTCCCAGGCGCTTTCGCGCAGGGGGCGCCACTCGCGGCCGTCGAAGGCGGCGAGCACCGGCCCGCGGAAGTACAGCGCCTCGGGCGGGGGCGCCGCCCCGAGGAAGCGCACCCGCATGGCCACCCCGTCGTCCAACGCCAGCTCGGCCACCGAGCCCATGCGCATCGAGTTGCCGAGACCGGTGCGCCCCGAGGTCGCATCCTCCGGCAGCCCCCACAGCGGGCCGAACCGCGGGAACAGCACGAAGAGCGCGAACATCACCGGTGCCCCGAAGAGGCACATGCGCAGCGCCAGGCGGGCGGCGGCCGCCAGCGACGGGTGGCCCACCGGCATGTGCGCCAGGACGACCGCAGTCAGCAGGGCCCACACGGCCACCAGCATCGAGGCGGCCAGCAGCAGCGACTGCGAGTACAGGAAGTGCGTGAGCACGAGGAAGAAGCCGAGGAAGAACACCACGAAGGCGTCCCGGCGGGCCCGCAGTTCCATCGTCTTGAGCGACATCAGCACCACGACGAGCGTGACACCCGCGTCCTTGCCCACCAAGGTGCCGTGCGACAGGTACGTGGCCCCCAGAGCGCCGACGAGCACGAGCGTCGTGAGCCACCGAGGCGGCATCGGCCGGTGGCCGAGCGCCAGCGTCGCGCGCACCAGCAGCATCACGAGCGCAAGCGCGACGCACCACGCTGGCAGGTGCAGCGCGTGAGGCGCGATCACCCACCCGATGACGCCGAGCAGGAAGAGCGTGTCGCGCGTCTCCCGCGGCAGGTGGCGCCAGCCGGGCCAACGCAGCTGGGCGATAGGCGACGTCGGGCCGGTCATCCGCTTCATCCCCATTCCGCCAGGGCCGTCAGGCAGCGCCGCTTGTGCGCCTCGCCGTGGTCGGGCCCGAGTTCGAGGCCCGGCAGGCGCAGTCCGTAGAGGACGCCCCTCGCCTCGGCGGCGAGCACCCAGGCGGCCAGACGCGAGAGCCGCGTTTCCACGTCGGCCACCCCGGCGGCCGCGTAGTCCAGCCACACTTGCCGTGCCAGGGGCAGCGCCATCTCGCGGCTCACGAGCTCGTCGTTCTTGGCCGCCTTCTTCCACAGCACCGTCTTGAGCGGATCGCCCCGGCGGTAGGCCCGCACGCCCTCCGTGTCGCCGCCTTCGGCCGTGCGGCGGGGCCCTTGGTCCTGCGCCGGGCCGGCGCCGGCGGGCAGGGGCGGGGCCGGCTCCTCGGGCTTGGGGTACGCGAGGGCGCGGGCGGCGGGTCGCCAGACCGACCAGACCCGGAAGACGCCGAGCGGGAATCGCGTCTCGACGACGAGCACGGGCAGCGGGTGCCAGCCGCGGCGCGGAAGGCGCACGGCCAGACGCGCCTGCCCCTGCGCCTGGGCGCCCACGTCCGTCCAAACCCAGCCCGACTCGCCCTCGTGCGGCCGCAGGCCGATGCCGAAGCGCGGGCGGCTCGACGGGCTGGTCAGGGTCACGTCCAGGTGAGCCGCCTCGCCGGCAAACACCGGGGCCGGAGGCTTGAGGCGCAGTTGCAGGCCGCGCAGGTTGGCGTGCGTGAGGTGCATCGCCGCGATGCCGGCACCGGCGAGCAGGAAGGTGAGCAGGTAGCCCAGACTGAGCTGGTAGTTGATGGAGGCGAGCAGCAGCACGACGAGCGTGCCCGCGTACGCGAGGCCGGCGCCGGTCGGCAGGATGTAGACGTTGCGCTGCGTCAGGGTGAGGGCGTCGTCGGCCGGCAGGCGCGCGAGCCACCAGTGGCGCACGCGCGCTCTCCAGCCCGCGGGCCGGGGGTCGAGGGCCGGCAAAGGGGAGGCCGCCATGCCGAGCGCGTTCAAGGCAGAGGCACGGCCTCGATCATCGCCCGCACCTGCTCGGCGCGTCCCCGTCCGCTGCCGGCCGCAGGCACGAGCCGGTGCGCGACCGTTTGCGGCAGGATGGCCTGCACGTCGTCCGGCGCCACGTAGTCGCGGCGGTCGAGCAATGCCCGCGCCTTGGCGGCGCGCAGCACCGCGATGCCGGCACGCGGGCTCAGCCCCTCGACGAACCACTGGCCCGAGCGCGTGGCCGCGATCAGGTCCTGGAGGTAGTCCAGCAGGGCGTCCGATGCATGGACGGCGCGCACGGCCTGTTGTGCCTCCAGCAACTCGGCAGGCGTCATCACCGGCTGGAGCTGCTCGATCGCCGCGCGCCGATCGGAACCCGCGAGCAGCTGGCGCTCCGAGGCGCGGTCGGGGTAGCCGAGCGTGATGCACATGAGGAACCGGTCGAGCTGAGACTCGGGCAGCGGGTAGGTGCCGAGCTGGTCGTTCGGATTCTGGGTGGCGATCACGAAGAACGGCGAGGGCAGCGCCCGGGTCTCTCCCTCGACCGTCACCTGGTGCTCCTCCATGGCCTCCAACAAGGCGCTCTGCGTCTTCGGGCCCGCACGGTTGATCTCGTCGGCCAGGAGCACCTGCGTGAACACCGGCCCGGGGTGAAAGACGAAGGCCTCCTTGCCGCGCTCGTACACGCTCACCCCCACCAGGTCCGAGGGCATCAAGTCCGCGGTGAACTGCACCCGCGCGAAGCGCAGGCCGAGCGAGACGGCCAAGGCGTGCGCGAGGGTGGTCTTGCCCACGCCGGGGACGTCCTCGATCAGCAGGTGCCCGCCGGCCAGCAGGCAGGCGATGGAGTCCCGCACCTGGGCCTGTTTGCCGACGATGATCGTGTTAATCTGATCGAGCAGGCGCTGAAGCCGAGCATGCAAGGGCGTGGTCATGGCCGCGCACCTTAACCGAATCTTCAAGACCTCGACGGGGACAAACTTCACGATGGCCACCGGCTACTTCAGCCACCCCGACTGCCGACGGCACGACATGGGCCGCGGCCACCCCGAATGCCCCGAACGCCTCGACGCCATCCACGACCAGTTGCTCGCCAGCGGCGTTGACGTGGCCCTGGAGCACCGCGCAGCCCCCTTGGCGCAGGACCGGGATCTTCAGCTCGCTCACCACGCCGCCTACGTCGCCAACCTGAAGGACCTGATGCAGCAGGTCGCGGCCACCGGCGAGCGCCGCTCGGTCGACCCGGACACCGCCATCGGCCCCCATACGCTCGCCGCCGCCCTGCGCTCGGCCGGAGCCGCCGTGGCGGCGACCGATGCCGTGATCGACCGGGAGCTCGACAACGCCTTCTGCGCGGTGCGCCCGCCGGGGCACCACGCGACCCGGGACCGGGCGATGGGCTTTTGCTTCTTCAACAACGTCGCCGTCGCGGCGCGGCATGCGCTGGACGTGCGGCGACTCAAGCGCGTGGCCGTGGTGGACTTCGACGTGCATCACGGCAACGGCACCGAAGACATCCTCGCCGGCGACGACCGGGTGCTGATGGTCAGCTTCTTCCAGCATCCGTTCTACCCCTACAGCGGGGACGCCCCGGCTGCCGACAACATGGTCAACCTCCCCGTGCCGGCCTACACCCGCGGGATGGAGATCCGTGAGCTGATCGAGAGCATCTGGATTCCGCGCCTCGAGCGCTTCAAGCCGGAGATGATCTTCATCTCGGCGGGCTTCGACGGCCACCGCGAGGACGACATGGGGCAGCTGGGTCTGGTGGAGGCCGACTACGAGTGGATCACCCGCCGGATCAAGGACGTGGCCGAGCGGTACGCCAAGGGGCGCATCGTCTCGTGTCTCGAGGGCGGCTACAACCTCTTGGCGCTGGGCCGCAGCGTCACGGCGCACCTGCGCGTGCTGGCCGGGGTGTGAAGGGGTCGACGGCGCGGCGGTGCGGCGTGCCGACAGCGGCCGCGGCCGACGCTATCCTTTGAGCCCCTGACGCGCCAGGGCGGCTCGCGCCGCCGGATGCCTCCATGATGCCCACCACCGACTTCGAAGCGCTGCTGCGCGCCATCGCCCGCCCCTCGGCCCTCGTCGAACTCGCGGTAGTCCTGGCCTGCATCCTGCTGGCCTGGGGCGTCGTGCGGCTGCTCCGAGGGGCGCGGTCGGGGCACCACTCCGTGTGGTTCGGCCGCCGCATCTTCGACGGGGTGCTCTTTCCGGTGCTGGCGCTGGCTTTCGTTTTCGGCGCCAAGCTGGCCCTCGCCTCGGTGGTGCCCCCCGCCGTCTTCCGGCTCGCCATCCCGGTGCTGCTGTCGCTGGCCGTCATCCGGCTCAGCGTGCGGGTGCTGTCGGTCGCCTTTCCGGCCTCGGGCATGGTGCGCGCGGCCGAGCGCACCATCTCGTGGATGGCCTGGCTGGCGGTGGTGCTCTGGGTCACCGGGGTGCTGCCCGTGCTGATGGAGGAACTCGATCAGATCCGGTGGTCGTTCGGCAAGACGCAGGTGTCGCTGCGCAAGATCATCGAGGGGACGCTGTCGGCCGGTTTCGTGATGATGATCGCGCTGTGGGTCTCGTCCGCCGTCGAGGCCCGCCTGCTGAAAGGAGCGGTGGGCGAGCAACTCTCGCTGCGCAAGGCGGGCGCCAACCTGTTGCGCGCGGTGCTCTTGTTCGTGGGGCTGCTCGTCGCTCTGTCGGCCGTCGGCATCGACCTCACCGCCCTGTCGGTGCTCAGCGGCGCGCTGGGGGTGGGCATCGGCTTCGGCCTGCAGAAGCTCGCGGCCAACTACGTGAGCGGCTTCGTGATCCTGGCCGAGCGCTCGTTGCGCATCGGCGACTACGTGCGCGTGGACAACTTCGAGGGGTGGATCACCGACATCACGACCCGCTACACCGTCATCCGCGCGCCGAACGGGCGCGAGTCGATCGTCCCGAACGAGACCCTCATCACCACCCGCGTCGAGAACTGCTCGCTGGCCGACCGCCACGTGCTGCTCCAAAGCGTGGTGCAGGTGGCGTACGGCACCGACGTGGCGGCGCTGCGCGCCAAGGTGGTGGAGGTCGTCTCGGCGGTCGAACGGGTGATGAAGGACCCGGGGCCGTCGTGCCATCTCACCGGCTTCGCGGCGGACGGCCTGGAACTGACCGTGTACTTCTGGATCGCCGACCCGGAGAACGGCCAGGCCAACGTGCGCTCGGACGTCAACCTGGCGATCCTGAACCTGTTCGAGCGCGAGGGCGTCGAGATCCCGTACCCCCAACGGGTGCTGCGAGTGATCGGCGGCCCCGACGCTTCGGCGCAGGGCCCCGCGCGCCCGCAGGAGACGGCCGACACCCAGCGAGCGGCGGCCTGAAGACAGGGGCCGGGGAGGGCGGCTAGGGGGCCTCGGCGACAGGGCTTGGCCCCGAGGAGGCGAGGCCCCGCGAGGGCCTTGTATCTTCGCCCCCGGGGCGTACGCCCCACCCCCCACGGAAGTGACGGCCCGGCTCCGGGCGGCCGAGCGCCAGGCCTCAGACCGCCGCGACCGGGATCTTGCCGATCTTGGCCTGCCAGACTTTCGGGCCCTCGATGTGGGCGCTGGTGCCGCCTGCATCGACGGCCACCGTCACCGGCATGTCCTTGACCTCGAACTCGTAGATCGCTTCCATGCCGAGGTCCTCGAAGCCGACGACTTTGGCCGACTTGATCGCCTTCGAGACGAGGTAGGCCGCCCCGCCGACCGCCATCAGGTAGGCGCTCTGGTGCTTCTTGATCGCCTCGATGGCCACCGGGCCGCGCTCGGCCTTGCCGATCATCGCGATCAGGCCCGTCTGGGCCAGCATCATCTCGGTGAACTTGTCCATGCGCGTGGCGGTGGTGGGGCCGGCCGGGCCGACCACCTCGTCGCGCACCGGGTCCACCGGGCCGACGTAGTAGATGACGCGGTTGGTGAAGTCCACCGGCAGCTTCTCGCCACGGGCGAGCATGTCCTGGATGCGCTTGTGCGCGGCGTCGCGGCCGGTGAGCATCTTGCCGGACAAGAGCAGCGTCTCGCCTTGCTTCCAGCTCGCGACCTCTTCGCGTGTCAGCGTGTCCAGGTTGACGCGGCGGCTCTTGTTGTAGTCCGGCGCCCAGTTGACGTCGGGCCACAGGTCCAGGCTCGGCGGCTCGAGGTAGGCCGGGCCGGAGCCGTCCAGCACGAAGTGCGCATGGCGCGTGGCAGCGCAGTTCGGGATCATCGCCACCGGCTTGGAGGCCGCGTGGGTCGGGTACATCTTGATCTTGACGTCCAGCACCGTCGTCAGGCCCCCCAGGCCCTGGGCCCCGATGCCCAGCGCGTTGACCTTCTCGTACAGCTCCAGCCGCAGCTCCTCCAGCTTGTTGCGCGGGCCGCGCTGCTGGAGCTCGTACATGTCGATGTCCTCCATCAGCGCTTCCTTGGCCAGCAGCATCGCTTTTTCGGCGGTGCCACCGATGCCGATGCCCAGCATGCCGGGCGGGCACCAGCCGGCGCCCATTTGCGGCACCGTCTTGAGCACCCAGTCGACCAGGTTGTCGCTCGGGTTCATCATCACGAACTTGGACTTGTTCTCCGAGCCGCCGCCCTTGGCCGCGACGATGACGTCCACCTTGTCGCCCGGCACCACCTCCATGTGGATGACGGCGGGGGTGTTGTCCTTCGTGTTCTTGCGCTCGAACTGCGGGTCGTCGAGCACCGAGGCGCGCAGCTTGTTCTCGGGGTTCAGGTAGCCGCGCCGCACGCCCTCGTTGATCGCGTCGGCGATCGAGCCGGAAAAGCCCTCCCAGCGCACGTCCATGCCGATCTTGAGGAACACGTTGACGATGCCGGTGTCCTGGCAGATCGGGCGCTTGCCTTCGGCGCACATGCGCGAGTTGGTCAGGATCTGCGCGATGGCGTCCTTGGCGGCCGGCGACTCCTCGCGCTCATAGGCGCGGGCCAAGTGGGCGATGTAGTCGGCCGGGTGGTAGTAGGAGATGTACTGCAGGGCCGCGGCCACGCTTTCGACGAGGTCGTCGTATCGGATGGTGGTGCTCATGTGGGGACGGGGTACAGCCGTGGGTGAGTGGGGCAAGGCCGCGAGCGCAGCCGTCATGCGGCCGCCGGGCCAGCCGCAAGTGTACTGAAGAAGCCATCCGGTCTTGCCCGCAGACCGCACAGGGGGCGCGCAAGAGCCCGTCAAGAGCCCTTAGAGCGCGCTCGGTTGAATCGGGCGAAGGCGGGGCTGCTTCCTACAATGCCCGCTCGCCCGGCGATGCATTGCGGCTATGCCGCGGCCTTGCCGTCCCCCCCCCCCGCTTGTCCGCAGGAGCACGATGGGTCTGCTCAGCTCGATCGTCTGCCTGCCGCTGATCCTCGGCACGCTCGCCTGCACGTGGATCGGTGGCCGCAACACCCCCGCGCGCCGCCGCGCGGCGGCCGGCGCGGCCGCCGCCGTCACCCTGGCCGCCTTGGCGCTGCTCATCGTGCTCGGCGGCTCCGTCTTCGACGGGGAGGTGCGGGTCGAGCGCACGTCGTGGGTGCCCGCACTCGGGCTCAATCTCGGTTTCCGACTCGACGGACTGGCCCTCATGTTCGCCGGGCTGATCACGGCCATGGGGCTGCTCATCGTCGCCTACGCCGCGTTCTACCTGCACGAGGACGACCCGGCCGGCAAGTTCTACGGCTTGCTGATGCTCTTCATGGGCGCGATGCTGGGCATCGTGCTGGCCGACAACCTGCTCCTGCTCGTCGTGTTCTGGGAGCTGACCAGCATCTCGTCGTTCCTGCTGGTGGGGTACTGGGGGCACCGGGAGGACGCGCGTGCGGGCGCGCGCACGGCGCTCACCGTCACCGGCGGCGGGGGGCTGGCGCTGCTGGCGGGCGTGGTGCTCCTCGGGCAGATCGCCGGCACCTACGAGCTGTCCGAGTTGCTCGAGCGCGGCGAGGCCGTGCGGGCCGACCCGCGGTTCGGGGGGGCGCTCGTGCTGATCCTGCTCGGCTGCTTCACCAAGAGTGCGCAGTGGCCGTTTCACTTCTGGTTGCCCGAAGCGATGGCGGCGCCCACGCCCGTGTCGGCCTATCTGCACTCGGCCACGATGGTGAAGGCGGGCCTCTTTCTGCTCGCGCGGCTGTACCCGGTGCTGGGCCCCAGCCCGGCCTTCGAACTGATCGTGGGCAGCGTCGGCCTGCTGACGATGACGCTCGCCGCCTTCATCGCCATCTTCCGCCATGACCTCAAGGGCCTGCTGGCGTACTCGACCATCAGCCACCTGGGGCTCATCACCTTCCTGATCGGTCTCGCCTCGCCGATGTCGGCAGTCGCGGCGGTGTTCCACATCCTCAACCATGCGAGCTTCAAGGCGGCGCTGTTCATGGCTGCGGGCATCGTCGACCACGAGACCGGTACGCGCGACATGCGCCGGCTCGGCGGGTTGATGCGGCTGATGCCCTGGATCGGCACGATCGGGCTGCTCGGGGCCGCGGCGATGGCCGGCGTGCCGCTCTTCAACGGCTTCGTGAGCAAGGAGATGATGCTGGACCAAGCGGTGCAGTCGCGCCTGTGGGGCACCCTCAGCTGGGCCGTGCCGCTGCTGGCGACCCTGGCCAGCCTGTTTTCGGTCGCCTACTCGCTGCGCTTCGCGCACGACACGTTCTTCAACGGCCCGCCGCGCGATCTGCCTCACCCCCGCCCCCACGAGCCGCCATTGGGCATGAAGCTGCCAGCCCTCCTGTTGATCGCGATCTCCATCGCGGTGGGCCTGCTGCCTGCGATGATCGCCGGGCCCCTGGTGGAGGTGGCGGCGAGCGCCGTGCTCGGTGCACCCGCGCCGCAGCATCACCTGGCTCTCTGGCACGGGCTCGGCTGGCCGCTGCTCATGAGCGGCATCGCGCTGGCGGGCGGGGCGCTGCTGTACATGGGGCTGCAGCAGCGGGGCGGACTGCATCGCTACACCACGAAGGCCTGGGGCGGCAAGACCGTGTTCACGGCACTGGTCGAGGGCTTGTTCCGCGGCGCAGGGCGACTGACGGCGGCGCTCGAGAACGGTTCGCTGCAGCGCTACGTCGCCTGGATGCTCGCGGCCGCCCTCGTGCTGGGCGCCTGGCCCCTATGGCAACCCGGGGCGGAGGGCCTGGCCGCGGGCGATCGCCCCTTGCTGCCCGCCCCGCCGCTGGCGGTTGCCGTGTGGCTGGCCCTGGTCGTGGCCGGTGCGGCCCTGGTCGTGATGCACCGCCAGCGCTTCCTGGCGGTCGTGCTGGCCGGCGCGGTCGGCCTGGTGGCGTCGCTCGCCTTCTTGTCGCTCTCCGCGCCGGACCTGGCCATGACGCAGCTCTCGGTGGACGTGGTGTCCACGGTGCTGCTGCTCATGGGGCTGGCCCTGCTGCCGCAGACGTCTCCTCGCGAGTCGCCCGCCTGGCGTCGGGGGCGCGATGCGCTCGTCGCGCTGCTGGGCGGAGGCGCAGTGAGCTGGGTCACGTGGCTGATGCTCACCCGCGACCATGACTCGATCTCCTGGTACTTCCTGGAGCAATCGGTGCCCGGCGGTGGCGGCACCAATGCCGTCAACGTCATCCTGGTGGACTTTCGAGGCTACGACACCTTCGGCGAGATCACCGTGCTCGGCATCGCGGCGATCGGTGTGTTGGCGCTGATGGAAGGCTTGCGCGTGCGCCGCCCGGCCCTCGACCCGCGGGGGCGCCCCTGGAGCTTCAGGGCCGAGCCGGTGATGCTGCGGGTGGTGGCACGACTGGTGCTGCCGATCGCGCTCGTGCTCAGCGCCTACATCTTCTGGCGCGGGCACAACCTGCCGGGCGGCGGGTTCATCGCGGGCCTCGTCACGGCGGTGGCGCTGGTGCTGCAGTACATGGCCGTGGGCCAGGGATGGGCCGACACGCTGTTGCATGCCGGCGGCGGTCGCCGCTTCGTGCGCTGGATCGGCGCCGGGCTCGGTCTCGCTGCCCTCACCGGGCTCGGGTCCTTCGTCTTCGGTCAACCCTTCCTGACCAGCGCGCACGGCCACCCGAGTGTGCCGGTCCTCGGCGAGTTGCCGCTCGCCAGCGCGGCCTTGTTCGATCTGGGCGTCTATGTCACGGTCGTGGGGTCGACACTGCTCACCTTGTCCGTCTTGGCGGGCGCCAGCAAGGAGCCGGCCGCCACCCCGAGGAGCCCCGCACCATGAGCATGGAGTTTCTCGTGGCCACCGGCATCGGCTGGGTCACGGCGTGCGCCATCTACCTGATGCTGAGGGGCCGCAGCTTTCCAGTGGTCCTCGGTCTGACGCTCCTCGGCTACGCCGTCAACGTGTTCATCTTCGCCATGGGCCGGCTGTGGAGCGCCGCGCCGCCCGTCCTGCTGTCCGACGCTGCGGTGGCCGACCCGCTGCCGCAGGCGCTCGTCCTCACTGCCATCGTCATCGGTTTTGCCACCACCGGCTTCGTGATCGAGCTGGCGCTGCGCAGCCGGCACGACAACCGCACCGATCACGTCGATGGCACCCACCGGCAGGCCGAGCGCGACGAGGCACACCAGGACGAGGCGTCCATCGGGGGGCACCGGCGATGAGCTTCTTCGACCACCTCCCCGTCCTGACGGTGCTCCTGCCGGCGCTCAGCGCCGTGCTGCTGCTCCTGCTGGGCGACCAGGGCGCCGACGTCCACGGCGGCCACGCGCACCCGAAGTTGCTGTGGGCGCGCCGCATCGGCCTCGTCAGTACGGCGCTGGGTCTCGTGCTGGCCGTGCTCCTGGCTCTCGGGGCGGCCGACGGTGACCTGAGGGTCTACCGGCTGGGGGCTTGGCCGGCGCCCTACGGCATCGCGCTGGTGGTGGACCGCCTGAGCGCCTCGATGCTGCTGCTCACCTCCGTGATCGCGCTGGCCGCCCTGTGGTATGCGGCCGGCGGCTGGGACGCGCACGGCCGTTACTTCCACGCGATCTTCCAGTTCCAGCTGATGGGCCTGAACGGCGCCTTCGTGACGGGCGATCTGTTCAACTTGTTCGTGTTCTTCGAGGTGCTGTTGATCGCCTCCTACGTGCTGACGGTGCACGGGCAGGGCGGGCCACGCCTGCGGGTGGGCCTGCAGTACGTGGTGCTCAACCTCCTGGCCTCGGCGCTCTTCCTGATCGGGGTGGCCCTCATCTACGCCCAGACCGGCACACTCAACTTCGCGGACCTGGCACTGCGCGTCGCGCAGGTCCCGGCGCCGGAGGCCGCGGTGCTGCAAGCCGCGGCGCTGGTGCTGCTGGTCGTCTTCGGCTTCAAGGCGGCGATGATGCCCCTCTCTCTGTGGCTGCCCGCCACTTATGCCGCCGCCAGCGCGCCCGTGGCGGCGCTCTTTGCCGTGATGACCAAGGTCGGCATCTACGCGATCGTGCGCGTCCACGGCGTGATCTTCGGCGAGGGGGCCGGCGACTCCGCGTTCGTGGCCCGGGATGTCCTGCTGCCGCTCGCGCTGGCCACGGGCGTCGTCGGCGTGGTCGGTGTGCTGGCCGCGCGCACCTTGCCGCGCCTGGTCGCCTGGCTGAACGTGGCGTCGATCGGCACCGTGCTCGCCGCGGTGGGGCTCTACTCGCCGCTCGCGTGGTCGGCCGCGATCTTCTACATGCTCAACAGCAGCCTGGTGATCGCCGGGCTCTTCCTGCTGTCGGAGCTGGTGGCCGCGCAGCGCGGCGACGTGGCCGACCGCCTGGTGCCGGCGTTGCCGGTCGCGCAGCCGGCCTTGCTCGGACTGATGCTGCTGCTCGCCTCGGCCTCGACGGCCGGGCTGCCGCCGTTGCCCGGCTTCATCGGCAAGCTGATGATCCTCGAAGCCTCGCTGTCTCATTCGTGGCAAGCCGGGGTGTGGAGCGTCGTGTTGGGCGTGGGGTTCCTGACCATCATCGGGCTGGCGCGCGCGGGCAGCATCCTGTTCTGGCAGGTTCGCCCGGGGCCGCAGGTGGGCCTGCGGGCCGGTGCGAGTCCCAAGCTCCTGGCCGCCACCTGGACGCTGCTGCTCGCAAGCGTGGCGATGAGCGTGCTGGCCGCGCCGATCGAGCGCTACACCCGGGCGGCCGCCGAGCAGCTCGGCGATCGCGTCGCCTACGCCCGGGCGGTGCTGGGCGAGGGCGCCCGGCCGTCCGGCACCGTTCGGCCCTACGACGGCCGGGGCGCGCGCCCACCCATGCGCAAGGAGGGCCCCGAATGACGAGCCGCCACACCCCCCCGCCGGCGGAGCGCCGCTGGCTGGCCCACCCGTCGCTGTCGGTGCTGCTGGCGGCGGTCTGGCTGCTGCTGCAGCAGAGCCTGCACGTCTCGCAACTGCTCGCCGCCGCACTGTTCGGTCTCGTCGTGCCGGGGCTGGTGCACCGTTTCTTGGGCCCGAGCGTGCGGGTGCGCCGGCTCGACCGGGCCCTCCAGTTCGGGGTCCTGGTGCTGTGGGACATCGTCGTGTCCAACCTCGTCGTCGCCCGCCTCGTGCTGAGCCCCGGGTCGAACCCCCATCCCGCCTGGGTGAGGGTCCCCCTGCGGCTTCAGCATCCCGCGGCCATGACGCTGCTGGCCTCGGTCATCACGATGACGCCGGGCACGGTGTCTTGCGTGGTGGACGAGCACCGGCGCGAAATCCTCGTGCACGCCCTCGACTGCCGCGATGCCGAGGCGCTGGCGCGGCAGATCGCCGATCGCTATGAGCGGCTCTTGCTGGAGATCTTCGAATGAACCTGCCGCTGGTGGAGTGGGCGCTGAACTTCGCTTTTGCCTGCCTGGGCCTGGCCCTGGTGCTGTGCTCGGTGCGCCTGCTGCGCGGCCCCCACGCGACGGACCGCGTGCTGGCACTGGACACCATGTACATCAACGTCGTGGCGCTGGTGATCCTTTACGGCATCCGCTTCGACACGCACATCTACTTCGAGGCCGCGCTGATCGTCGCCCTTCTGGGGTTCGTGTCGACCGTGGCGCTGGCGCGCTATCTGAGCCGCGGCGACGTGATGGAGTGAGCCCATGTTCGAGAGTTTGCAACCCTGGGCCCAGGTGGCGATCGCCGCCATGCTCGTCGTCGGCGGCGTCTTCGCGCTGGTCGGCGCGATCGGCATGCTGCGGTTTCCGGACTTCTACATGCGCCTGCATGCGCCCACCAAGGCCACCACGCTCGGCGTGGGCGGCGTGCTCATGGCCAGCATGCTGGTCAACTGGGCGCAGGGCGAGTTCGGCCTGCACGAGCTTCTGATCACGCTGTTCCTGTTCGTGACCGCTCCGGTGTCGGCCAACCTGCTCGCGCAGGCGGCGCTGCACCTGCGCGTCCCGGCGAAGGCCCCGCCTCCCGCCGACCAGCCCCGGCCCTGAGGCCCGGCGCCCGGCCGCCCGAAGCCGGGCCGTGCCCACCTCGCGGCAAGCATGCCGCTCGGATTCGCCAGGCACGCGGCCGTGCGCAGGCACGCCCGCGTGTCCAAGCTCATCCCCCTCGGGGGGTAGGGCGCAAGCCCCGGGGGCAAAGATATGTGCCCGGCGCCCGGCCGCCCGAAGCCGGGCCGTGCCCACCTCGCGGCAAGCATGCCGCTCGGATTCGCCAGGCACGCGGCCGTGCGCAGGCACGCCCGCGTGTCCAGGCTCATCCCCCTCGGGGGGGGGCGCACGCCCCCGGGGGCGCTCAATGCGTGTCGGTGGCCAGCAAGCGGTCGGTGAATGCGATGGCGATGGCCGACAGCAGGAAGGCGAGGTGGATGATCGTCTGCCACATCAGCACCTGCGTCTCGGTGTTGCCGGCATTGATGAAGGTCTTGAGCAGGTGGATCGACGAGATGCCGATGATGGCTGTGGCCAGCTTGACCTTCAGCACCGAGGCGTTCACGTGGTTCAACCACTCCGGCTGGTCCGGGTGGCCTTCGAGGTTCATGCGTGAGACGAAGGTTTCGTAGCCGCCCACGATGACCATGATGAGCAGGTTCGAGATCATCACCACGTCGATGAGGGCCAGCACCACCAGCATGATGATGGTCTCGTTCAACCCCGTGATTTCGAAGTCGGCCTTGTAGCCGATGCTGTGCACCAGCTTGTCCAGGGCGGCCTGGCTGCCCCAGGCGGCCTCCAACAGGTGGATCAGTTCGACCCAGAAGTGGTAGACGTAGATCCCCTGGGCCACGATGAGGCCCAGGTACAGCGGCAATTGCAGCCAGCGGCTGGCGAAGATCAGGTTGGGCAGAGGGCGCAGACGCGCGGCGCGCTCTTCGGTCGGGGTACGGCTCATGGACCGATCAGGGATAGTACGGATTTCGCGCATTCTAGTGGGGGCCCCATCTTTCAAAGCTTGGCGCGGCAGAGTAAGCCGTTCGTAAGAGCCTCGCCCTAACGTACTCACCCGCACCGACGGGGCATCGCGCGCCCCGCGACAAACGCCAGAAGGAGACATCCATGTCCAGCGCCGAGCACACCACCAAGGTCTATCCCCCGCCTGCGTCGATCGTGCAGGGGGCCCACGTGTCGGGGATGGAGGCGTACCGGAAGCTGTGCGCCGAGGCCGAGGCCGACTACGAAGGCTACTGGGCCCGCCTCGCGCGCGAGTTCGTCGTCTGGAAGAAGCCCTTCACCAAGGTGCTGAACGCGAGCGACGCGCCGTTCTACAAGTGGTTCGAGGACGGCACGCTGAACGTGTCCTACAACTGCCTCGACCGCAACGTGGAGGAGGGGCGCGGCGACAAGGTCGCGATCATCTTCGAGGCCGACGACGGCCAGGTCACGCGCGTGACCTACCGCGAATTGCTCGAGAAGACCTGCCGCATGGCCAATGGCTTGCGTGAGCTGGGCGTCAAGAAGGGCGACCGCGTGGTGATCTACATGCCGATGTCGGTCGAAGGCGTCGTGGCCATGCAGGCCTGCGCGCGCATAGGTGCCACGCACTCCGTCGTCTTCGGCGGCTTTTCGGCCCAGTCGCTGCGCGACCGCATCGAGGACGCGGGCGCGGTGATGGTCATCACGGCCGACGAGCAGATGCGCGGCGGCAAGCAACTGCCCCTCAAGGCCATCGTCGATGAGGCCATCGGCCTGGGCGGCTGCGACAGCGTGCGCCACGTCGTCGTCTACCGGCGCACCGGCGGCCAGATCGCCTGGACGTCGCGCGATCGCTGGCTGCACGAACTGGTCGACAAGCAGCCTTCCACCTGCGAGCCCGAGTGGGTCGAGGCCGAGCATCCGCTGTTCCTGCTCTACACCTCCGGCTCCACCGGCAAACCGAAGGGGGTGCAGCATTCCTCCGGCGGCTACCTGCTGCACGCCACGCTCACCACCAAGTGGACGTTCGACCTCAAGCCCGACGACGTCTTCTGGTGCACGGCCGACATCGGCTGGGTCACCGGCCACACCTACATCACCTACGGGCCCCTGGCCAACGGCGCGACCGAGATCGTGTTCGAGGGCGTGCCCACCTACCCGGACGCCGGCCGCTTCTGGAAGATGATCCAGCAGCACAAGGCGACGATCTTCTACACCGCGCCGACGGCCATCCGCTCGCTCATCAAGGCGGCCGAGGCCAACCCGTCCACCCATCCGCGCCACTACGACCTCGGCTCGCTGCGCATCCTCGGCTCGGTCGGCGAGCCGATCAACCCGGCCGCATGGGAGTGGTACCACGAGCATGTGGGCGGCGGCCGCTGCCCCATCGTCGACACCTGGTGGCAGACCGAGACCGGCGGCCACATGATCACGCCGCTGCCCGGAGCCACGCCGCTGGTGCCCGGCTCCTGCACGCTGCCGTTCCCCGGCATCATGGCGGCGATCGTCGACGAGACGGGCCAGGACGTGCCCAACGGACATGGCGGCATCCTGGTCATCAAGAAGCCCTGGCCGAGCATGATCCGCACCATCTGGGGCGACCCGGAGCGCTTCAAGAAGAGCTACTACCCGGCGGAGCTCAAGGGCTACTACCTGGCCGGCGACGGTGCGAGCCGCGACGCCGAGCGCGGCTACTTCACGATCACCGGGCGCATCGACGATGTGCTCAACGTCAGCGGCCACCGTATGGGCACGATGGAGATCGAATCGGCCCTCGTCTCGCACACCGAGCTGGTCGCCGAGGCGGCCGTCGTGGGGCGCCCGGACGAGACCACGGGCGAGGCCATCGTCGCCTTCGTCGTGCTCAAGCGCCCCCGCCCGACCGGCGAGGAGGCCAAGCAGATCGCCAACGAGCTGCGCAACTGGGTCGCCAAGGAGATCGGCCCCATCGCCAAGCCCAAGGACATCCGCTTCGGCGACAACCTGCCCAAGACGCGTTCGGGCAAGATCATGCGCCGCCTGCTGCGCTCCATCGCCAAGGGCGAAGCCATCACCCAAGACACGAGCACCCTGGAGAACCCCGCGATCCTCGAGCAGTTGGCGCAGACCAACTGATCGAGGCGGCGCGCAAGCGCCGGCCCGCGCAGCGGGTACGCGGGGGGCGGGGCGCGCTCATATCGCAAGGCGATGTGAGCGCGCACCAGAATCCCTGGCTCGAGCAGTTGGCGCAGACCCACTGATCGAGGCGGCGCGCAAGCGCCGGCCCGCGCAGCGGGTGTATCGCTTCTTCCTGCGGCCCGGCATCCAACCGGGCCGCACTGCTTTCCGGCCTCGGGTATTCTCGCGGGTTTTCCCTCTGCCAGCCCCATGGCCCGCCTCGCTGCCTTCTTCTCCGACAGCCGTGCCCTTGCCCGGCTCGCCGCACCCATCGTCTTGTCCCAGGTCGCGTTCGTCCTGATGGGGCTGATCGACACGGTCATGTCGGGTCATGCCGGGGCCGAGGAGCAGGCCGTCGTCGGGTTGGGCGTGGCGTTGTGGATCCCGGTCTTCATCGGGCTGATGAACGTGGTGCAGGCGGTCAGCCCCCTCGTGGCCCATCACCATGGGGCCGGCGACTACCGCGCCATCGTGACCGACACCCGCGAGGCGATGTGGCTCGCGGTGTGGGCGGGGCTGGTGCCACTGGCTCTGCTGCCCTTCGTCCCCTCGTTGTTGCGCGGTGCCGGCATCGCACCGGGGCTGGCCGACAAGACCACGCTGTTCCTCTACGGCATCGCCTGTGGCCTACCGGCGGCCCTCATGTTCCGGGCGCTCGCCTTCTACTCCGCGAGTGTCAATCAGCCCAAGCCGATGATGGTGCTCGCCTTTCTCGGGCTCGGCATCAACAGCTTCTTCAACTGGGTGCTGATCTACGGCCACTTCGGCTTCCCCGCACTCGGTGGCGCCGGCTGCGGCTGGGCCACGGCCATCGGCATGTGGAGCGGCCTGGTGGGGCTGGTCTTGTGGACTGCCTTCGCGCGGGCCTACCGGCCCTTTCGCGTCTGGAGCGGTGGCTGGAGTTGGCCCACCTGGCCAGGCCAGAAGCGGCTGCTGAAGCTCGGCCTGCCGATGGGGGGCGCCGGGCTCGCCGAGGTGGCGGCGTTCGCCGGCATCGCGGTCCTGGTGGGCCGGTTCGGCGCAGTGCAGATCGCGGCGCACCAGGTGGCTCTGAACTTCGCCTCGCTGCTCTTCATGCTGCCGATGGGCATTTCCTCGGCGCTGGCCATCCAGGTCGGCCACCGGCTGGGCGCGGGCGATCCGTATCAGGCCCGCAGGATCGCTTGGACGGGCGTCGCGCTCGGTCTGATCGTGGCCGCCGTCGTGGTCGGGCCGGTCGTGCTGTTGCGCCACGAGATCACGGCTGTCTACAGCAACGACCCGGGGGTGCGTGCCCTGGCCGCTTCGCTCCTGCTGTGGGCGGCCCTGTGGCAGTTCTTCGATGCGACGCAGGTCTGTGCCATCGGTGCGTTGCGCGGCTACAAGGTCACGCTGATGCCCATGGTGCTGATGCTCGCCGCCTTCTGGCTGGTGGGCATCCCGCTCGGGGCCTGGCTCGGCTACGACGGCGGGTTCCTCGCCCGCCCGCTGGAGGTGCACGGCTTCTGGATCGGCTTGGTGGTGGGCCTCCTGCTCGTCTCGGTCGGGCTGGTCTGGGCCTTGTGGGCGGTGTCCGAGGCGGCGGTGCGCGAGCGCTCGGCCGTCGTGGGGCAGGGGGCGGCATGAGCAGTTTCCCGCCTGCACTCACGCCGGAAGGCGGCCGAGCGCCGCAGGAAGCGGCGCCGACGGCGCAGCCGTCGGCCTCACGGCCGGTGGCCTGGGTCGACTTCGCCGCGCCGTGCGAGGGCGCCGAGCCCGTGCGCGGCGTGTTCGTCCAGCCCCTCGCCGTCCACCAGGCCTGTCGCCCCGAGGAGGTGGTCGCGGTGCTGCAGGCGGCCGAGGCGGCCGCGCGGGCGGGGCGGTGGTGCGTGGGCTACGTGGCCTACGAGGCGGCGGCCGCGTTCGATCCGGCCTTCGAGGTGCACGAGCCCGCCACGGGCGGGCTGCCGCTCGCGTGGTTCGCCGAGTTCGAGGCCCTCGAGCCCTGGCCGACGGCGGCGGGCCACGGCGGTTACGAGCCCCTGCATTGGGCCAGCCGACTGGGCGCGGAGGCCTTTGCGCGCAACATCGCGCGCATCCACCAGGCGATCGCCGACGGCGAGGTCTACCAGATCAACTACACCTCCCCGTGGACCACCCCGTTCCAGGGGGACCCGCTGGCCCTGTTCCATGCGCTGCTGGGGGCCCAGCCCCAGAGCTACGCCGCTTGCCTCGACACCGGTGCAGGCCACGTGCTGAGCCTCTCGCCCGAGCTGTTCTTCGATTGGCGCGATGGGCGTCTGCTGACGCGCCCCATGAAGGGGACCGCCCCACGGGGCGAAACCCCCGAGGAGGACCTGCGTCGGGCCGAGGGCCTGCGCACCCACGAGAAGGAGCGCGCCGAGAACCTGATGATCGTGGACCTCATCCGCAACGATCTGTCGCGGCTGGCCGAAGCGCACAGTGTGCGGGTGCCGCGCCTGTTTCACACGCAGGCCTGGCCGACGGTCTGGCAGATGACCTCCGACGTGGTCTGCCGCACACGGCCGGGCACGACGCTCGTCGACGTGTTCCGGGCGCTGTTTCCGTGCGGCTCGGTCACCGGCGCGCCGAAGGTGCGTGCCATGCACTGGATCCACCGGCTGGAAACCGAGCCTCGAGGGGTCTATTGCGGGGCGGTGGGCCTGCTCCAACCCGGGGGCGTCGCGACGTTCAACGTCGCCATCCGCACCGTCGAGGTGGGAGGGCAACAGGCCCGCTGCGGGATCGGCAGCGGCATCACCGCCGACGCCCGGGCCGCCGCGGAGTACGAGGAATGGCGCGTCAAGCGGGGCTTCCTCGAGCGGGCGGCACGGCCCTTCCAGCTGCTCGAGACGATGCGAGTGAGCGCCGGCCAGGTGGCGCGCTGGGCTTACCATCGCGCGCGCCTCGAGCGCGCCGCGCAACACTTTCGCTACCCCTGGGCCGCCGACCGCATCGAGCGTGAGGTCTCGGCCGCGGCCTCCATCCTGCGCGAGGGCCGGCTGCGGCTGCTGCTCGGGGCCGACGGGGCGCTCGCGCTGGAGCCGGGCCCGTTGCCCGTGACGCCGCCGCGGCCCGTGGTCGTGCTCGCGCGCGAGCCGATCGACGGCTCGAGCGAGTTCGTGCGCCACAAGACGACACGTCGCGAGCACTACGAGCGCCTCGCGCTGGAAGAACCCGCAGTGTTCGACACCCTCCTGTGGAACGCTCGCGGGGAACTGACCGAGTTCACGCGCGGCAACGTGGCTGTTCGCATCGAGGGGCAGTGGTACACGCCCCCCGAGTCCTGCGGCCTGCTGCCCGGAGTCATGCGTCAGTCCCTCATCGACGCGGGGAAGCTGCTCCCGCGTGTCCTGCGGCGCGAAGACCTGCGCCGAGCGCAAGGGCTGGCGTTCGTCAACAGCCTGCGCGGCTGGGTCGGCGTGACGCTGGAAGACCGCCCCGTGCGCCAGCGGCGCTGAGCCCACAGCGCCGCGCCTTTCCGGCACGGCGAGCACAAAAGAAAGCCCCGCGGGCCTGGACGGCGCGCGGGGCAGTGCCACGGCCCGGCGTCGGCCGGGCGGGCCCGATCACTTCTGGCTCAGGATCCACTGCACCAGTTGCTTGGCCTCGGCCTCGCTCACCTGCGGGTTGGCGGGCATCGGCACCTGGCCCCAAGCACCCGAGCCTCCCTTCAAGACCTTCTGCGCCAGCTTGTCCACCGCGTCCTTCTGGCCGGCGTACTTGGCAGCCACGTCCTTGTAGGACGGGCCCACCAGCTTCTTGTCGACGGCGTGGCAGGCCATGCAGTTCTTCTGCTGCGCCAGCTGCTGGTTGGCGAAGGCGGGAGCGGCAAACGCCGCGGCGCAAGCGGCGGCGAGGGCAACGACGTACTTCATGGCGTCCTTTCGTTCGACGTGGGGTTGGTCATGCCGGCCGTCGCGGCCACCGCGGGCTCGACGGTCGATTGGGGTACATTCCCTCAACGGATTCTAGTGGGACGGGTTGACACGCGCTCGGTGCACCGGGCGCCGTGCAGGAGAAGAATCGCATGTGGTTCGTGGCGTTGGGCCTGCTTCTCGTGCTGCTCAAGTGGGCAGAGTTCGGAGTGGTGGCCAGTTGGTCGTGGTGGGCCGTTCTGGCGCCCTTCGGCGTCGCCGTGTTGTGGTGGGCGTGGGCCGACGCCTCCGGCTACACCAAGCGCCAGCAGATGCGCAAGATCGAGGAGCGCGTCGCCGAGCGCCGGAAAAAGAACCTCGACGCGCTGGGCCTCAAGGAGCGTCGCCGGCGCTGAGCGGACGACCCGGCCCCCCCTCCGAAGGCGAGGCGGCCGGGCATCCCGCCCGTGCTCAGAAGGCGTCGAGCACCGCGCCCGTGCTCGCGCTCGAGGCGTTCTTCGCGAACTTCGCCAGCACGCCGCGCGTGTAGCGGGGCGGCGGCGGCGTCCACGCGGCGCGCCGGCGCGCCAGTTCCTTGTCGCTCACGTTCAGCTGCAGCAGCAGGCGGTGGGCGTCGATGGTGATGGAGTCACCCTCCTGCACCAGCGCGATCGTGCCGCCCACTGCGGCTTCCGGCGCCACGTGGCCCACGACCATGCCCCACGTCCCGCCCGAGAAGCGGCCGTCGGTGATGAGCCCGACCGACTCGCCCAGTCCCTGGCCGATCAGCGCGCCGGTGGGTGCCAGCATCTCGGGCATGCCCGGGCCGCCCTTGGGCCCCAGGTAGCGCAACACCATCACGTCACCCGCCTTGATCTTGCCGTCCATGATGGCCTGGAGCGCCGACTGCTCGTCGTCGAACACCCGCGCCGGGCCGGTGATGGTGGGGTTCTTGAGACCGGTGATCTTGGCCACTGCTCCCTCGGTGGCGAGGTTGCCGCGCAGGATGGCCAAGTGTCCCTCCGCATACATGGGGTTGGAGATCGGGCGGATCACGTCCTGGTCGGCGCGCGGCTCAGAAGGCACGTCCGCCAGGTTCTCGGCCACCGTCTTGCCGGTGATGGTCATGCAGTGGCCGTGCAGCAGCCCGGCCTCGAGCAGGATCTTCATCACCTGCGGGATCCCGCCGGCGCGGTGCAGGTCGACCGCCAGGTACTTGCCCGAGGGCTTGAGGTCGCACAGCACGGGCACCTTCTTGCGCACGCGCTCGAAGTCGTCGATCGTCCATTCCACGCCAGCCGCGTGTGCGATGGCGAGGAAGTGCAGCACCGCGTTGGTGGAACCGCCGATGGCCATGATCACCGCCACCGCGTTCTCGATCGACTCGCGCGTGACGATGTCGCGCGGCTTGAGATCCTTCTTGACCGCCTCGACCAGCGCGCGGGCGGAGGCCTTGGTGCTTTCGATCTTCTCGTCGTGCACGTTGGCCATCGTGGAGGAGTAGGGCAGGCTCATGCCCAAAGCCTCGAAGGCCGAGCTCATCGTGTTGGCGGTGTACATGCCGCCGCACGAACCGGTACCGGGGATGGCGCGGCGCTCGATCTCGCAGAAGTCCTCCTCGCTCATCTTGCCGGCCGAGAACTGGCCCACGGCCTCGAAGACGCTCACGATGTTCAGATCTTGCCCTTTGTAGTGGCCGGGCAGGATGGTGCCGCCGTACACGTAGATGGCCGGCACGTTGGCGCGCAGGATGCCCATCATGCCGCCCGGCATGTTCTTGTCGCATCCGCCGATCACCAGCACGCCGTCCATCCACTGGCCCTGCACGCAGGTCTCGATGCAGTCGGCAATCACCTCGCGCGAGACGAGCGAGTACTTCATGCCCTCGGTGCCCATCGCCATGCCGTCGCTGATCGTCGGCGTGCCGAAGACTTGCGGGTTCGCCCCCGCCTGGCGGATGCCTTCCACCGCGGCGTCGGCCAGCTTCTGCAGCCCGGCGTTGCAGGGCGTGATGGTGGAGTGGGCGTTCGCGATGCCGATCATCGGCTTGGAGAAATCCTCCGCCTGGTAGCCCAGGCCGTAGTACATCGAGCGGTTCGGCGCGCGGGCGACGCCCTCGGTGATGTTGCGGGAGCGGCGGTTGTAGCTCATGGAAGCCTCGTGGGGAGGAGAAACAGGTCAGCCCGCGCAGTATGCGCGCAACCGGTCTTCTGTTCCAATATATCTTCGATCCACGACTGATTCGCTGTGTATATCAATGGAACTGAGGCAACTCCGGCAGTTCGTCGCAGTGGCCGAGGAGTTGCACTTCGGCCGGGCCGCGGCGCGGCTGCACATGACACAGCCGCCCCTCACGATGGCGATTCGCCAGCTGGAATCCCTGCTCGGGGTGCCACTGTTCTTGCGCACGCGGCGCTCGGTGCGCTTGACCGCGGCCGGCGAGGCCCTGCTCCCTCGTGCTCGTCGCTTGCTGGCCGAGGCCGAGGCCCTGGCGCCTTTGGCCCGCGCCGCCGCGCAGGGCGCGCTCGGTCGGCTGCGGCTGGGCTTCGTGTCCACCATCGGATTCGGCCCTCTGCCGGGCTGGCTGAAGTCGTTCCGGGAGGCGAACCCCGGCGTCGAGCTGGCCCTGCAGGAGGCCACGTTGGACGTGCAACTGCAAGCGTTTGCCGCCGGTACGCTCGATGCGGGCTTCGTGCTGCACGCGCCGGGCGCCGTGCCGCTCGGCTTCCAGGCGCTCAGCGTGCTGCGTGAGCCGCTGGTGCTGGCCGTGGCGCGCGACCACCCGCTCGCGGGGCGGCCGCGGCTGGCATTGCGCCAGGTCCTCGGCGAACCGCTCGTGATCTTTCCGAGGGAGATCACCCCCTCCCTTTATGATGCGGTGCTTTCGCTTTACAGCGCCCGGCGCATCGCGCCGCGGATCGCGCAGGAAGCCATCCAGATGCAGACCATCGTCAACCTCGTGTCGGCGGGCATGGGCGTTGCGTGGGTGCCCGAATCCGTCACGCGTCTGCAAAGGCCGGGCGTCACGTACCGGCCCATGCGAGCCGCGGCGCTGGCGTGCGAGACGAGCCTCATTTGGACGGCCTCGCCCGCCCCGGTGGTCCAACGCTTCGTGGACCACGTGCGGGCGCATGTCTGACATTCGACGACCAAGGATCTCCGATGCTCGTGCATCCCCAGTTCGACCCCATCGCCCTGCGGCTCGGCCCGGTGGCCGTGCATTGGTACGGCCTGATGTATCTGGTCGGCTTCGGGCTGTTCATCTGGCTGGCCGGCAAGCGGGTGCGGCAGCCGTGGTACGCACAGGCAGGATGGACGCGCCGTGACGTGGAGGACTTGCTGTTCTTCGGCGTGGTCGGCGTCATCCTCGGCGGCCGGCTCGGCTACGTCCTCTTCTACAAGCCCGAGTACTACCTCGCGCATCCGCTGGAGGTGTTCGCGGTCTGGAAGGGGGGGATGGCCTTTCACGGAGGGCTGCTGGGGGTGCTCGTGGCGATGGGCGTTTACGCCTGGAAGCGGCAGCGCCGCTACTTCGAAGTCACCGACCTGATCGCCCCCTGCATTCCGACGGGGCTTGCGGCCGGTCGCCTGGGCAACTTCATCAACGGAGAGCTGTGGGGACGACCGGCGGACCCGTCGCTGCCGTGGGCGATGATCTTCCCGCAATCCGGCACCGATGTCCCCCGTCACCCGTCTCCCTTGTACCAGTTCGCCCTCGAAGGGCTGCTGCTGTTCGCGCTGCTGTGGTGGTATGCCCGCAAGCCGAGAGCCACGGGGCAGGTCTCGGGCGCGTTCCTCGTCGGCTACGGCGTCTTGCGGTTCGCGGCAGAGTACTTCCGGGAGCCGGACGACTTCCTCGGCCTGCTCGCGCTGAACATGAGCATGGGGCAATGGTTGAGCCTGCCGATGGTCGTGATCGGCGCGCTCATCTGGTGGCAGGCCGCTCGGCGTGAAGATGCGCTGCGCGTGCCGTCCTGAGCCGGGTGGCCGAGCTCGCATCGGAGCGCCGCTTCGGCATCGCGGCCCGCGGGCGCGGGCCGCCGGGGGGGAATCGATCAGGAGCGGCGGATGTCGGGGGTGCCCAGCGCACGGCGCAGCCAGGGCCAGGCGAACGCGCTGCGCAAGAGGGTCGGTGCCTGAGCGTCGCTGAGACGCTCCTGCAGCACGCCCCGGTGGTCGAGTTCGGCGAGGAACTGTCGCACGAGCTCTCGGCTCAAGCCGCTGTTGCGCACGAGCTGCGAGAAGGGCACGAAGCCTTGCGACATCTGATGCAGCATGCGCTGATAGGCAGTGCGCTGATAGCTCGCGGGCAGTTCGGGCCACCCTGAAAGCTTGTATTCCTTCATTGTTCCAACGACTCGTCCTGAAGTGCGAAGGCAGGAACGCCAGCACTCTTGTGGTTGTTTTTCCCACCGGGCTGCGCAGGCTACCCGCTCCCGCAGCCCCTGCCTAGAGGATTGGCGCTGAGTCTCGTGCAAACCCCGAGATAAAAATGTGACAAAACGCAGCGTCTGCGCATTGCGGGGCTGCGGGCTCTGTCCAGGCGGCCCCGTGTGGTGCGGGCGATACACTCTCGCCATGTTGATCCTCGGTGTCGAGTCTTCGTGTGACGAGTCGGGCGTGGCGCTGGTCGAGGCCCGCGGGGAGGGTGTCCCGCGCCTGCTGGCGCACGCGCTCCACAGCCAGATCGAGATGCATCAGGCCTATGGGGGCGTCGTACCCGAACTGGCGTCGCGCGACCACATACGCCGTTTGGTGCCACTCGCGCGAGAAGTCCTTGCCCGTGCGGGTTGCGCGGCCAGCCAGATCGACGTCGTCGCCTACACCCGCGGCCCAGGGCTGGCCGGTGCGCTGCTGGTCGGCGCCGGCTTGGCGTGCGCGCTGGCGGCAGCCCTCGACCGGCCGGTGCTCGGCGTGCACCACCTCGAGGGCCATCTGCTGTCGCCCTTTCTCGGCGCCGATCCGCCGGAGTTCCCGTTCGTCGCGTTGCTCGTGTCCGGCGGGCACACCCAGTTGATGCGCGTCGACGGGGTGGGCCGGTACGAGACGCTCGGTGAGACGATCGACGATGCGGCGGGTGAGGCATTCGACAAGTGCGCCAAACTCCTGGGCCTGGGCTATCCCGGTGGCCCTCAGTTGGCGCGCCTGGCCGAGTTCGGCGACCCGGACGCCTTCGATCTGCCCCGGCCGCTGCTGCACAACGGCACGCTGGACTTCTCTTTCGCCGGCCTCAAGACCGCGGTGCTCACGCAGGTCAAGCGCCTCGGCCCGAATGTTTGCGAGCAGGACCGCGCAAATCTCGCGGCCGCCACGCAAGCGGCCATCGTCGAGGTGCTGGTGAAGAAGTCGCTGACCGCCCTGCGCCAGACCGGTCTGCGGCGCCTCGTGGTCGCGGGTGGGGTCGGGGCCAACAAGCTCTTGCGCGAGCAGCTCAACCGAGCCTGCGAGCGGCGCGGTGTCCGAGTGCACTACCCGGAGCTTGCCTTGTGCACCGACAACGGCGCCATGATCGCCCTGGCCGCCGCCATGCGGCTCCAGGCAGGGCAGGCCCAGGCGAGCAGGGACTACGCATTCGACGTGTGGCCCCGGTGGGCGCTCGAGGCGGCCTGACTCCCTACAATCGCGCCTTCGGCGGCGCGGCCGCCTGCGTTCCGCCCCACGCGCCGTCGGCTCCTGCGCTCTTTTTTTCTTCCCATCGACAGCCGGGTCGCGCCCTTGCGCGCCGCGCTGGTCGGTCGATCTCAGGGTCGTAGGTCTCATGCAGCTTCTTTCTCATACGTGGTGTGCCGCGTCGCGGTCCGTGGCTCGGCGGTACGTCGTGGGTCTCGTGGTCGCGCTGCTGGCAAGCCTCGTGGGCGCCAGCGCCGCGGCTTCCCCCGCCCGCGCTGCTCGGGTCGAGCCGATCCGCCTTGCCCTGATCGAGGGGCTGTCGGGCAGTTTCGGCAACGCCGGCGAGGCGGTGTTTCGCAACCTGGTGTGGGCGGCCGAGCGCATCAACGCCCGCGGTGGTGTGCGACTGCCGGACGGCGCCCGTCCGCTGGAGGTGCTGCGTTTCGACAGCAAGGGCACGCCGGAGGAGGCGCTCGCGATGCTGCGTGCGGCCGTCGACCAGCGCATCGCCTTCGTGCTCCAGGGCAACAGCTCCGCCACGGCGGCCGCCCTCGTCGACGCCATCAACAAGCACAACGAGCGCGAGCCGGGGCGGCGGGTGCTGTTCCTGAACTATGCGGCGGTCGACCCCGTCCTCACGAACGAGAAGTGCAGCTTCTGGCACTTCCGGTTCGACGCCCATGCCGACATGCGCCTGGCCGCGCTGATCGACGTCCTGGCAGAAGACCGCTCGGTAGGCAAGGTCTATTTGATCGGGCAGGACTACAGCTTCGGCCAGCACGTCGTGCGCAAGAGCCGGGAACTCCTCACGCAGCGCCGCCCGGAGATGCAGATCGTCGGAGAGGAGCTGCATCCCCTGGGCCGCGTCAAGGACTTCCTGCCTTACGTGGCCAAGATCAAGGCGAGTGGTGCACAGGCAGTGGTCACCGGCAACTGGGGCAACGACCTGACTTTGCTGGTCAAGGCGGCGCGCGAGGCGGGGCTCGAAGCCCGGTTCTATACCTTCTATGGCAACGCGTTGGGCGTGCCCGCAGCCCTGGGGGAGGCCGGGGTGGGCAAGGTCCTGGCGGTGGCCGAATGGCACCCGAATGTCGGCACCCCGAGTTCCGATGCGTTCTACCTGGCTTTCCGTCAGCGCTTTCCCCAGCCGGCGGATGACTATCTGCACATGCGGATGCAGGCGATGATGGAGATGCTCGCGCAGGCGATGGAGCGCGCCGGCTCTGCCGAGCCGCTCGCCGTGGCGCGGGCGCTGGAAGGCGCTCGACTCGACGCCAAGCCGTTGCAGGGGGTGCACCAGGGGCTCATGCGCGCGGCCGACCACCAGTTCATCCAGCCCCTCTACGTGAGCGTCATGCAGCGGGCCGGCTCGGCCGGCGTGCGCTTCGACAACGAGGGTTCGGGCTACGGCTTTCGCACCGTGCGCTTCCTGCCTGCGGCCGCCACGCAGCCCCCCGCACGCTGCCAGATGCGCCGTCCATGATCTACGTGGCGGTTTCCGAGGGCCGGGCGCCGTTTGTCCTATAATCCCCGGGCTTTGCTGGTCGAGGCACCGTCCGAGGGGCGGCGTTCCTCGCGCTGGCCAAGCCAAGCACGGCACCGGTCGGTTTCACCGGTGACCGCAAGTCGAACCGAAGCCGCTCGCCTGCAGCGCCGTGTCGCCCGCAGGCGGTGGCTTCCATTCAGGAAGCTCACCATGTCCATCGCCGACATCAACAAGGCCGAGATCATCAAGGCCAACGCGCGCGGGGCCAACGACACCGGCTCCCCGGAAGTCCAGGTTGCTCTGCTGACTGCTCGCATCAACGAGCTGACGCCGCACTTCCAGCAGCACAAGAAGGACCATCACGGTCGCCGTGGCCTGCTGAAGATGGTCAACCGCCGCAAGCGCCTGCTGGCCTACCTGAAGGACAAGGACGCGGACCGCTACACCGCGCTGATCCAGAAGCTGGGCCTGCGCAAGTAAGGTCGAACGCATGACGAGGAGCCTGTGTGGATCGTCCTGCACAGGCTCTTTGTTTTTTGGAGCAAGGCCAGCCGCGAGCGTTGCTGTGTCATTCCAGGGGGGTTGCCGCGCAGCCCCGCTGGAATGGCATCCCGCTCGGCGACCGAGCTCCAGGGCCGGCGCGCCGCCTGAAGGGCGCGCGACACACTGGAGACATCCATGAGCATCTTCAACAAAGTCACCAAGACCTTCCAATGGGGTCAGCACACCGTCACGATGGAAACGGGCGAGATCGCCCGCCAGGCCACCGGTGCGGTGCTCGTGAACATCGATGAGACGGTCGTCCTCGCCACCGTGGTGGCGGCCAAGGAGGCCAAGCCCGGCCAGGACTTCTTCCCCCTGACCGTCGACTACATCGAGAAGACCTACGCCGCAGGCAAGATCCCCGGCAGCTTCTTCAAGCGCGAAGGCAAGCCCAGCGAGTACGAGACGCTGACTTCTCGCCTGATCGACCGCCCGATCCGCCCGCTCTTCCCGGACGGCTTCTACAACGAGGTGCAGGTCGTCGTGCACGTGCTGTCGCTCAATCCCGAGGTGCCGAGCGACATCCCGGCGATGATCGCCACCAGCGCCGCGCTGGCGATCTCGGGCATCCCGTTCAACGGCCCGATCGGTGCCGCGCGCGTGGGCTACATCAACGGCGAGTACGTGCTCAACCCCGGCAAGACGCAGTTGACCCAGTCGCGCCTCGACCTGGTCGTGGCTGGCACCGAGGCGGCCGTCCTGATGGTGGAGTCCGAGGCCGACCAGTTGCCCGAGGACGTGATGCTCGGCGCGGTGGTGTTCGGCCATGAGCAAGGCAAGATCGCCATCGAGGCGATCCACGAGCTGGTGCGCGAGGCCGGCAAGCCCGAGTGGGATTGGCAGCCGCCCGCCAAGGACGAGGCCTTCATCGCCAAGATCAACGAGCTGGCCGAAGGCAAGCTGCGCGCCGCCTACCAGATCCGCTCCAAGCAGGCACGCACCCAGGCGGTGCGCCAAGCGTATGCCGACGTCAAGGCCGTGCTCACCGCCGAAGGGGCCGAATTCGACGAGGCCAAGCTCGACGGCCTGTTGTTCGAGCTGGAAGCGCGCATCGTGCGCAGCCAGATCCTGGCGGGCGAGCCGCGCATCGACGGCCGCGACACGCGCACCGTGCGCCCGATCGAGATCCGCACCGGCCTCTTGCCCCGCACGCACGGCTCGGCGCTCTTCACCCGCGGCGAGACGCAGGCGCTGGTCGTCGCCACTCTCGGCACCGACCGCGACGCGCAGATCATCGACGCGCTGTCGGGCGAGTACGCGGACCGCTTCATGCTCCACTACAACATGCCTCCGTTCGCCACCGGCGAGACGGGGCGCGTGGGCAGCCCCAAGCGTCGCGAGATCGGTCACGGCCGCCTGGCCAAGCGCGCGCTGATTCCGGTGCTGCCGGCCAAGGACGAGTTCGCCTATTCGATCCGCGTGGTCTCCGAGATCACCGAGTCCAACGGCTCGTCGTCGATGGCCTCGGTGTGCGGCGGCTGCCTCGCCCTGATGGACGCCGGCGTGCCGCTCAAGGCGCACGTGGCCGGCGTGGCGATGGGCCTCATCAAGGAAGGCAACCGCTTCGCGGTGCTGACCGACATCCTGGGTGACGAGGACCACCTCGGCGACATGGACTTCAAGGTGGCCGGCACCACCACCGGCGTGACCGCCCTGCAGATGGACATCAAGATCCAGGGCATCACGAAGGAGATCATGCAGGTCGCCCTCGCGCAGGCCAAGGAAGCGCGCCTGCACATCCTCGGCAAGATGCAAGAGGCGATCAGCGGCTCGCGCACCGACGTGTCGCAGTACGCGCCGCGCCTGTACACGATGAAGATCAACCCGGAGAAGATCCGCGACGTGATCGGCAAGGGCGGGGCGACGATCCGCGCACTGACCGAGGAGACCGGCACGACGATCGACATCGCCGAAGACGGCACCATCACCATCGCCTCCACCGACGTCGCGATGGCCGACCTGGCCAAGAAGCGCATCGAGGAGATCACCGCCGACGTCGAGGTGGGCAAGATCTACGAGGGCGCGGTCACCAAGATCCTCGACTTCGGCGCGCTGGTGAACCTGCTGCCGGGGCGCGACGGCCTGCTGCACATCAGCCAGATCGCCAACGAGCGCGTGAACAAGGTCACCGACTACCTGCAGGAAGGCCAGATCGTGCGCGTGAAGGTGCTCGAGACCGACGAGAAGGGCCGCGTCAAGCTGTCGATGAAGGCCATTGCCGAGCGCCCCATCGCGCCCGCTGCCGAGCAGCAAGAGCAGCAAGAGCAGCAGTGAGCGAGTGATCGCGCGGCGTCCTGTGGGCGCCGCGCGCTCCAGAAGGATCACCGATGCGAGCCATCGAGATCACACAGTACGGCGGGCCGGAGGTGCTGCGGCCTTGTGAGCGGCCCGACCCCGCGCCCGGCGCGGGCGAGGTGCTGATCCGCGTGCGCGCCAGCGGCGTGAACCGGCCGGACGTGCTGCAGCGCAAGGGGCACTACCCCGTGCCACCCGGCGCCTCGGACATCCCGGGCTTGGAGGTCGCCGGCGAGATCGTCGCGGGCGATGCTGCGGCAATGGCCGAAGCCGGCTTCAAGCTCGGCGATCGCGTCTGCGCGCTGGTGCAAGGCGGCGGCTACGCGCAGCTGTGCGTCGCCCCCGTGGGGCAGTGCCTGCCCGTGCCCGCCGGCTGGACGGACGTCGAGGCCGCCGGCTTGCCCGAGACCTTCTTCACCGTGTGGTCCAACGTGTTCGATCGCGGGCGCCTGCAGCCGGACGAGACGCTGCTGGTGCAAGGAGGCACGAGCGGCATCGGCGTCACGGCGATCCAGTTGGCCAAGGCCTTCGGTGCCACCGTCATCGCCACGGCGGGCAGCGACGAGAAGTGCAGTGCCTGCCTCAAGCTGGGCGCGGACCACGCCATCAACTACCGCACGCAGGACTTCTCCGCCGAGACGCGCCGCCTGACCGCCGAACGCGGCGCGGACGTGATCCTCGACATGGTCGCGGGCCCCTATGTGCCGCGCGAGCTGGAATGCCTGGCGGACGATGGCCGGCTGGTCATCATCGCACTGCAAGGCGGTGCCCGGGCCGAGGTGGATCTCGCCTCGCTGATGCGCAGGCGCCTGACGATCACCGGCTCGACCTTGCGGCCGCGCCCCGTGGCCTTCAAGCAGGCGATCGCCCGCGCGCTGCGCGAGCGGGTCTGGCCTTTGCTCGAGGCGCGGCGCGTGCAGCCGGTGATCTTCCGCACCTTCAAGCCGGAGGAGGCGGCGCAGGCCCATGCGCTGATGGAGTCCAACCAACACATCGGCAAGCTGCTGCTGGTGTGGTGACCCGAACAGAACAACCCCAGCCTATTCGAACTCGCATGTCTGAACGTCGCTCCCTCGTCGTCGGAAACTGGAAGATGCATGGCAGCCGGGCCGCCAACGCCGGGTTGCTCGCCGGCTTGCGCGCCGCCGAGCCTTACGCCTGCGAGGTGGGGGTGTGCGCGCCGTTTCCCTATCTGGCCGATTGCGTCGAGGCGTTGCGCGGCACGTCGATCGGCACCGGCGCGCAGGACTGCTCGGTCCACGAGCAGGGCGCCTATACGGGTGAAGTGTCGGCGGCGATGCTGGCCGACGTGGGGTGCCGCTACGTCATCGTGGGGCATTCCGAGCGCCGCGCCTACCATGCCGAGTCGGATCAACTGGTGGCCCTGAAAGCGCGTGCCGCGCTGGGGCACGGGCTGGTGCCGATCGTGTGCGTCGGCGAGACGCTTGCCGAGCGCGAGGCGGGCGAGACCGAGGCCGTCGTCCGCCGTCAACTGGGCGCGGTCATCGACCTCCTCGGGGCCGACCTCGTGCGCATCGTCGTGGCGTACGAGCCGGTATGGGCGATCGGGACGGGCCGCACCGCCACCCCCGAGCAGGCGCAGGCCGTCCACGCCGCGATGAGGGCGCAACTGCGCGAGGCGGCGTCTTCGGCGCAAGGCGTGCGCATCCTCTACGGGGGCAGCGTGAAGCCCGACAACGCGGCCTCGCTGTTCGCTCAACCCGACATCGACGGTGGCCTGATCGGGGGCGCGTCTCTCAAGGCGGCGGACTTCATCGCCATCTGCCGCGCCGCAGCCTGAAGCCCCTCGACCCTTCATCCATACGTATTCCTTCGGAGATCTTCGATGCAGTTTCTGACGACCCTGATCCTCGTGGTGCAGATGCTCACCGCGCTGGCCATGATCGGCCTGGTGCTGATCCAGCACGGCAAGGGTGCCGACATGGGCGCCTCCTTCGGCAGCGGCGCTTCTGGCAGCCTCTTCGGCGCGACGGGCAGCGCCAACTTCCTTTCACGCACCACCGCTGTGTGCGCGACGATCTTCTTCGTGTGCACGCTGGCCCTGGCTTACCTGTCGTATTCCCGCTCGGCTGCTCCCGAAGGCGGTGCGAGCGTGCTGGAACGCGCAGCCCAGCCTGCGCCTGCCGCCTCGGGTGCCGCCCAGATCCCGGCTGCGCCTGCGGCTCCGGCCCAGCCCCCGGCCTCCGGCGCGGCTCAGATTCCCACGCAGTGAGGCTCGAGCCAGTTTTTGATTGAGATAAGGGTTTTTTCGAGTTAGAATTCAAGGCTGCTCGGTAAGCAAGACCCTCACGCAAACCGAGTGCCCCGGCCTGAGGGGCGGCTCCTGGGAGCGAGTTCTCCTTGAGCCATCTCAGCAGGTCCGTGATGCCGACGTGGTGGAATTGGTAGACACGCTATCTTGAGGGGGTAGTGGCGAAAGCTGTGCGAGTTCGAGTCTCGCCGTCGGCACCAAGGATTTCGATTCATCGGTGCGGCCGTCTCCGGGGGTCGCATCGGGCGCCCTGAAAGTGGTCTGAAGGGGCAACCGCAAGGGAAAAGTGGGCGTGCTGGGCAGCGGTGTGTTTCCGCTGAAGACAGCGCGCTTTATTTTTGCCCGGGCGAGCCGGATCTCTGTAGTCTTTCGCGCAGCCAACCCACTCGAGCCACGCGTTCAAGAACATGAGCCTCGACCAGTACCTCCCCGTCATCCTCTTCATCCTGGTCGGCGCTGCGGTCGGCGTCGCGCCCCAGGTGCTCGGCTTCATCCTCGGTCCGCGCAAGCCGGATCCGGAGAAGAACTCGCCCTATGAGTGCGGCTTCGAGGCGTTCGAAGACGCGCGCATGAAGTTCGACGTGCGTTACTACCTCGTGGCGATCCTGTTCATCCTGTTCGACCTCGAGATCGCCTTTCTCTTTCCGTGGGCCGTGGCCCTGCGCGAGATCGGTCCGGCGGGCTTCTGGGCCATGATGATTTTCCTGGGCATTCTCGTCGTGGGCTTCGTCTACGAGTGGAAGAAGGGTGCCCTGGACTGGGAATGACGCGAGGAGCACCGCGATGAGCATGGAAGGCGTTCTCAAGCAAGGTTTCATCACAACCTCGGTCGACAAGCTCGTCAACTGGTCGAAGACCGGGTCGCTGTGGCCGATGACCTTCGGCCTGGCCTGCTGTGCCGTCGAGATGATGCACGCCGGCGCGTCGCGCTATGACATCGACCGTTTCGGCATGCTGTTCCGTCCGAGCCCGCGGCAATCGGACCTGATGATCGTCGCCGGCACGCTGTGCAACAAGATGGCGCCGGCGCTGCGCAAGGTCTATGACCAGATGGCCGAGCCGCGCTGGGTGATCTCGATGGGCTCGTGCGCCAACGGCGGCGGCTACTACCACTACAGCTACTCGGTCGTGCGTGGCTGCGACCGCATCGTGCCGGTCGATGTGTACGTGCCCGGCTGCCCGCCCACCGCCGAGGCGCTGCTCTACGGCATCTTGCAGCTGCAAGCCAAGATCCGCCGCGAAAACACGATCGCCCGCTGAGGAAGGGTTCATGAGCAAGATCGACACCCTGCAGACCCGGCTGCAGTCCGTGCTGGGCGACAAGCTCAAGAGCGTCAAGCTGGCCAAAGGCGAGCTGACGGCCACGGTGGCTGCCGGCGACTATCTCGAGGTGATGCGCACGCTGCGCGATCACCCCGAACTGGCCTTCGAACAGATGATCGACCTGTGCGGGGTGGACTACTCCACCTACGGAGACGGTCGCTACGAGGGGCCCCGCTACGCGGTGGTGGTGCACCTGCTGTCCGTGAGCCAGAACTGGCGCCTGCGGGTGCGCTGCTTCTGCCCCGACGACGAGTGGCCCGTGATGCCGTCGATCAACGACCTCTGGAATGCCGCCAACTGGTACGAGCGTGAAGCCTTCGACCTGTTCGGCATCATCTTCGAGGGCCACCTGGACCTGCGCCGCATCCTCACCGATTACGGCTTCATCGGCCACCCGTTCCGCAAGGACTTCCCGATCACCGGTCACGTGGAGATGCGCTACGACCCCGAGCAGAAGCGCGTGATCTACCAGCCCGTGACGATCGAGCCGCGCGAGATCACGCCGCGCGTGATCCGCGAAGAGAACTACGGCGGCCTGCACTGAAGCCGAGGCGACGATGGCAGAGATCAAGAACTACACCCTCAACTTCGGTCCGCAGCACCCGGCTGCTCACGGCGTGCTGCGTCTGGTGCTCGAGCTCGACGGCGAGGTGATCCAGCGCGCCGACCCGCACATCGGCCTGCTGCACCGGGCCACCGAGAAGCTCGCCGAGACCCGCACCTACATCCAGTCGCTGCCGTACATGGACCGTCTCGATTACGTGTCCATGATGTGCAACGAGCACGCGTACTGCCTCGCGATCGAGCGCCTGCTCGGCATCGAAGTGCCCATCCGCGCGCAGTACATCCGGGTGATGTTCGCCGAGATCACGCGCCTCTTGAACCACCTGCTGTGGCTCGGTGCGCACGGTCTGGACTGCGGCGCGATGAACATGCTCATCTACTGCTTCCGCGAGCGCGAGGACCTCTTCGACATGTACGAGGCGGTGTCCGGTGCGCGGATGCATGCAGCCTACTTCCGCCCGGGCGGCGTGTACCGCGACTTGCCGGACTCGATGCCGCAGTACAAGGTCTCGAAGATCCGCAACGCCAAGGCGCTGGCCAAGCTCAACGAGAACCGTCAGGGCTCGCTGCTCGATTTCATCGAGGACTTCACCAACCGGTTCCCGAAGCACGTCGACGAGTACGAGACGCTGCTCACCGACAACCGCATCTGGAAGCAGCGCACGGTGGGCATCGGTGTCGTGACCCCCGAGCGCGCGCTCAACCTGGGCTTCACCGGACCGATGCTGCGCGGCTCGGGCATCGCCTGGGATCTGCGCAAGAAGCAGCCGTACGACGTGTACGACCGAGTGGAGTTCGACGTGCCGGTGGGCACCAACGGCGACTGCTACGACCGCTATCTCGTGCGCGTCGAGGAGATGCGCCAGTCCAACCGGATCATCAAGCAGTGCGTGGACTGGCTGCGCAAGAACCCCGGCCCGGTCATCACCGACAACCACAAGGTGGCGCCGCCCTCGCGCGTGCAGATGAAGTCCAACATGGAAGAGCTGATCCATCACTTCAAGCTCTTCACGGAGGGCTTCCACGTGCCGGAGGGCGAAGCCTACGCGGCCGTCGAACATCCCAAGGGCGAGTTCGGCATCTACATCGTCAGCGACGGCGCGAACAAGCCGTACCGCCTGAAGATCCGCGCCCCCGGCTTCGCGCACCTGGCTGCGATGGACGAGATGTCCCGCGGCCACATGATCGCCGACGCCGTCGCCATCATCGGCACCATGGACATCGTGTTCGGAGAGATTGATCGATGATCTCGGAAGCCACCAAGCAGCGCTTCGCGCGGGAGGTTGCCAAGTACCCGGCCGATCAGAAGCAGTCGGCCGTGATGGCGTGCCTGGCGATCGTCCAGCAGGAGCAGGGTTGGGTCTCTCCGGAGGCCGAGAAGGAGGTCGCCGACTACCTCGGCATGCCGCCCATCGCGGTGCACGAGGTGGTGACCTTCTACAACATGTACAACCAGCGCCCGGTCGGCAAGTTCAAGCTGAGCGTGTGCACCAATCTGCCGTGCCAGTTGCGCGACGGCAAGAAGGCGGCCGAGCATCTGGCCGCCAAGCTCGGGATCGAACTCGGCCAGACGACGGCCGACGGGCTCTTCACCGTGCACGAGTGCGAGTGCCTGGGGGCCTGCGCGGACGCCCCGGTGATGCTCGTCAACGACCGCCAGATGTGCAGCTACATGACGCCCGAGCGCCTCGACGCCCTGGTCGACGAGCTGCGCGCCGCCGCGAAGCAGGGGGGCAAGTGATGCTGGATCTCTCCAAGTTCCAAGCCACCGGCAACGAGACGTGCTTTCACGGTCGGCACATCCAGCCGCAGATCTACGCCGGTCTGGACGGCCGCAACTGGCGCCTGAAGGACTATGAGTCGCGCGGGGGCTACCAGGCGCTGCGCAAGGTGCTCGGCTTGGATGGCAGCCCGGGCATGACGCCCGACCAGGTCATTGCCGAGGTCAAGGCGTCGGCTCTGCGCGGTCGCGGCGGTGCCGGCTTTCCGACCGGCCTCAAGTGGAGCTTCATGCCCCGTCAATTCCCGGGGCAGAAGTACCTGGTCTGCAATTCGGACGAGGGCGAGCCGGGCACCTGCAAGGACCGCGACATCCTGCGCTACAACCCGCACATCGTCATCGAGGGCATGGCGATCGCCGCCTACGCGATGGGCATCACCGTGGGCTACAACTACATCCACGGCGAGATCTTCGAGGTGTACGAGCGCTTCGAGGAGGCGCTGGAGGAGGCACGGGCGGCCGGGTATCTCGGCCAGAACATCCTGGGCAGCAACTTCAGCTTTCAGTTGCATGCCCACCATGGCTTCGGCGCCTACATCTGCGGCGAGGAGACCGCACTGCTCGAATCGCTCGAAGGCAAGAAGGGCCAGCCGCGCTTCAAGCCGCCGTTCCCGGCGAGCTTCGGCCTCTACGGCAAGCCGACGACGATCAACAACACCGAGACGTTCGCCGCCGTCCCCTGGATCATCCGCAACGGCGGGCAGGCCTATCTGGAGATCGGAAAGCCCAACAACGGCGGCACCAAGATCTTCTCGGTGGTGGGCGACGTCGAGCGCCCCGGCAACTACGAGATCCCGCTCGGCACGCCATTCTCGAAGCTGTTGGAGCTTGCCGGCGGCGTACGCAAAGGGCGCCAGCTGAAGGCCGTGATCCCGGGCGGCTCGTCGGCCCCGGTGCTGCCCGCCCACATCATGATGGACCTCACGATGGATTACGACGCCATCGCCAAGGCCGGTTCGATGCTCGGCTCGGGCGCGGTCATCGTGATGGACGACACCCGCTGCATGGTGAAGTCGCTGCTGCGCCTGTCGTACTTCTACATGCACGAGTCTTGCGGGCAGTGCACGCCGTGCCGCGAAGGCACGGGCTGGCTGTGGCGCATGGTCGAACGCATCGAGAACGGCCGCGGCCGTCCCGAGGATCTGGACTTGTTGAATTCCGTCGCCGACAACATCCAGGGGCGCACCATCTGTGCGCTGGGTGACGCGGCGGCGATGCCGGTGCGGGCGATGCTCAAGCATTTCCGCGACGAGTTCGCCTATCACGTCGAACACAAGACCTGCCAGGTCCCGGCCTACGTCTGAGGGGTTGACCCAAGATGGTTGAAATCGAAATCGACGGCAAGAAGGTCGAGGTCGCCGAAGGCAGCATGGTGATGCATGCGGCCGAGAAGGCGGGGATCTACGTTCCGCACTTCTGCTACCACAAGAAGCTCTCCATTGCGGCCAACTGCCGCATGTGCCTGGTTGACGTGGAGAAGGCGCCCAAGCCCATGCCGGCCTGCGCGACACCGGTCACGCAGGGCATGATCGTGCGCACCAAGAGCGACAAGGCCATCAAGGCCCAGCAGGGCGTGATGGAGTTCCTGCTCATCAATCACCCCCTCGACTGCCCGATCTGCGACCAGGGCGGCGAATGCCAGTTGCAGGACCTCGCGGTCGGCTACGGCGGCTCTTCCTCGCGCTACACCGAGGAAAAGCGCGTCGTGATGCCGAAGGAGGTGAGCCCGCTGCTGTCGCTCGCCGAGATGACGCGCTGCATCCACTGCACCCGCTGCGTGCGCTTCGGCCAGGAGATCGCCGGGGTGATGGAACTCGGCATGATCAACCGCGGCGAGCACTCGGAGATCACGACCTTCATCAACGGCACGGTCGATTCGGAGCTTTCCGGCAACATGATCGACTTGTGCCCGGTCGGCGCCATCACCAGCAAGCCGTTCCGCTACTCGGCCCGGACTTGGGAGCTCTCTCGTCGCAAGTCGGTGAGCCCGCACGACTCCACCGGTGCGAACTTGATCGTGCAGGTCAAGGGCAGCAAGGTGATGCGCGTCGTTCCGTACGAGAACGAGGAGGTCAACGAGTGCTGGCTGGCCGACCGTGACCGCTTCTCCTACGAGGCGCTCAACAGCGACGAGCGACTGACGGCGCCCATGCTGAAACAGGGCGGTCAATGGAAGGCCGTGGACTGGCAGACTGCGCTGGAGTACGTGGCCCACGGTCTCCAACAGATCAAGGCCCAGCACGGCGCCAAGGCGATCGGCGCGCTGGTCACGCCGCACAGCACGCTCGAGGAGCTGCATCTGCTCGCTCGCCTGGTGCGCGGGTTGGGCAGCGAGAACATCGACTTCCGCACCCGCCACGCCGAGTTCGAAGACACGGCGGCGGTGCGCTGGCTCGGCATGCCGATCGCGGCATTGTCGACGCTGCAGCGGGCGCTGGTGGTGGGCTCGTTCCTGCGCAAGGACCATCCGCTCTTTGCCCAGCGGCTGCGACAGGCCGCCAAGCACGGTGCCCAGATTCACGCGCTGCATGCGGTCGAAGACGACTGGCTGATGCCCTTGGCCAGCCGCACGACGGTGGCGCCCAGCCGTTGGCCCCAAGCGCTGGCGGCCATCGCTGCGGCCGTCGCGACCGAGCGCGGGGTGCCCGCGCCTGTGGAGGCGCAGGCCGACGACGTGGCGCGCACGGTGGCCAAGTCGCTGCTCGGCGGCGAGCGCAAGGCGATCCTGCTCGGCAATGCCGCCGCCCAGCATCCGCAGGCTTCCGCGTTGCTCGGCTTGGCGAACTGGATTGCCGAGCAAACCGGCGCCCAGGTGGGCTACTTGACCGAGGCAGCCAACACGGTGGGCGCGCAACTGGCGGGCGCCCGCCCGGGCCCCGGCGGGCTCCATGCGGGCCAGATGCTGTCGCAGCCGCTGCGAGCCTACTTGCTGCTCAACGTCGAGCCCGAACTCGATGCGGCGAATCCCGCCCAGGCCCTGCAGGCGGTGCAAGGGGCCGAGATGGTGGTCGCCATGACGGCGTTCCGCACCCGCGCGGTCGAGTATGCCGACGTGCTGTTGCCCATCGCGCCGTTCTCGGAGACATCCGGCACCTTCGTCAATGCCGAGGGGCGCGTGCAGAGCTTCTACGGCGTCGTCAGGCCCCAGGGCGAGACCCGTCCCGCCTGGAAGGTGCTGCGCGTGCTCGGCACGATGATGGGGCTGGAGGGCTTCGGTTTCGAAACCTCGGAGGAAGTGCGGGCCCAGGCGCTCGGCGACCCCGAACAACTGGCCCATCGCCTGGACAACCGAGCGCCGCTCAAGCCGTTCGCGGCCGCGCCGGCGGCTGGCGGGCTGGAGCGCGTCGCCGAAGTGCCGATCTATTCGGCCGACGCCATCGTGCGCCGGGCGCACTCGTTGCAACTGACCCGTGACGCGTTGCCCCCGGTGGCCGCGTTGCCGGCCGACTTGTGGCAGCGCCTCGGCTTGCGCGACGGCGATGCCGTGCGCCTCGTGCAGGGCAATGCCTCGGCCGTGCTGCCGGCGCGCCTGGAGCCCGGCTTGGCAGCCGGTTGTGTGCGCGTGCCCGCCGGGCATCCCGCCACGGCGGGGCTCGGCGCCATGTTCGGACCGATCGACGTGACCAAGGCTTGAGCGAGGACGCCACATCATGCTCGACACCCTGACCACCTACGGACAGAGCACGCTGGGCCCGGCCTGGCCGGTCGTCTGGAACCTCATCAAGATCGTGGCGCTGGTCCTGCCGCTGATGATCTGCGTCGCCTACCTGACCCTGTGGGAGCGCAAGGCCATCGGCTGGACGCAGGTGCGCCCCGGCCCCAACCGGGTCGGCCCCGCCGGCTTGCTGCAACCGATCGCCGATGCGGTCAAGCTGATCTTCAAGGAGATCATCGCGCCGACCGCGGCCAGCAAGGGTCTGTTCTTCCTCGCGCCGGTGATGACCATCATGCCCGCCCTCGCGGCGTGGGTGGTCGTCCCCTTCGGTCCCGAGGTGGCGCTGGCCAACATCAATGCGGGCCTGCTGTTCCTGATGGCCATCACCTCGCTGGAGGTCTACGGCGTCATCATCGCCGGCTGGGCGTCCAACTCGAAGTACGCCTTCCTCGGCGCGCTGCGGGCCTCCGCGCAGATGGTCTCCTACGAGATCGCGATGGGCTTCGCCTTCGTGGTCGTGCTGATGGTGGCCGGCAGCCTCAACATGACCGACATCGTGCTCTCGCAGGACCGGGGCTGGTTCGCGGACCGGGGCCTGAACTTCCTGTCCTGGAACTGGCTGCCCCTGCTGCCGATCTTCTTCGTCTACTTCATCGCCGGCATCGCGGAGACCAACCGTCATCCGTTCGACGTGGTCGAGGGCGAGTCGGAGATCGTCGCTGGCCACATGATCGAGTATTCGGGCATGGCCTTCGCGATGTTCTTCCTGGCCGAGTACGCCAACATGATCCTGGTGTCGGCCCTCGCGTCGATCATGTTCCTCGGGGGGTGGCTGCCGCCGATCGACAGCGCGCTGTTCAACTGGATCCCCGGCTGGATCTGGCTGGGCCTGAAGACTTTCGTGCTCGTCACCGTCTTCCTGTGGGTGCGGGCCACCTTCCCGCGCTTCCGCTACGACCAGATCATGCGCCTGGGGTGGAAGATCTTCATCCCGGTCACGCTGGTGTGGCTGGTGGTGGTCGGCCTGTGGATCCAGTCGCCCTGGAACATCTGGAAGTGATCCGCACCGTCTGAGAGGCTTACGAGATGTCTGCCGTCGCATCCATCAAGCAGTTCTTCAACAGCTTCATGCTGACGGAACTGTTCAAGGGGTTGGCCCTCACCGGCCGCCACTTCCTGTCTCCGCACATCACGGTGCAGTTCCCGGAGGAGAAGACTCCGCTGTCGCCTCGCTTCCGCGGCTTGCACGCGCTGCGCCGGTACGACAACGGTGAGGAGCGTTGCATCGCCTGCAAGCTGTGCGAGGCGGTCTGCCCGGCCTACGCCATCACCATCGAATCGGACGTGCGCGCCGACGGTACGCGCCGGACCACGCGCTACGACATCGACCTGACCAAGTGCATCTTCTGCGGCTTCTGCGAGGAAAGCTGCCCCGTCGATTCGATCGTCGAGACGCACATCTTCGAGTACCACGGCGAGAAGCGCGGAGACCTGTACTTCACGAAGGAGATGCTGCTGGCGATCGGCGACCGCTACGAGAAGGAGATCGCGGCCAGCAAGGCGGCCGACGCCAAGTACCGCTGAGCGCCCGGTGCGCCGACCGGCCGCCGCCGAGCGGCCCGACAACCCGAGAAAGACATGGATACCAAGACCGCGCTGTTCTATGTGTTCTCCGCGATCCTGCTGTTCGCAGGCTTTCGCGTGATCACCGCCCGCAGCACCGTGCATGCGGCGCTGTTCCTCGTGCTCGCGTTCTTCAATGCCGCGTGTGTGTGGATGCTGCTCAAGGCCGAGTTCCTCGCCATTTCGCTCGTGCTGGTCTACGTCGGCGCTGTGATGGTGCTGTTCCTCTTCGTCGTCATGATGCTCGATTTCAACGTGGACGCACTGCGACAGGGGTTTTGGAAGCACTTCCCGCTGGCCGGTCTGATCGGCGTCGTCATCGCGCTCGAGATGGCCGTGGTGCTCCTCGGCGGCTTCCGGCTGAGCGACGCTCCGCAGCTCACGCCTGAGCAGGCCCAGCTCGGCAACACCAAGCTCCTCGGTATCGAGATCTACACCCAGTACCTTTATCCCCTGCAGATCGCCGCGGTGCTGCTGCTGGTGGCCATCATCGCGGCCATCGCGCTGACCATGCGCAAGCGCAAGGACTCCCGCTATGTGGATCCGGCGGTGCAGATCCGGGTGCGCAAGGCCGACCGGCTGCGCGTCGTGAGGATGCCGGCCGAGACCGCTGCCGCTGGCGCCGCGCCCGCCACGACTCCGAATTCCTCGGCCGGAGGCCAAGCATGACGCTCACCCTGGGACACTATCTGTCGCTCGGCGCCATCCTGTTCGCGATGGCGGTGATCGGGATCTTCCTGAACCGGCGCAACCTGATCGTGCTGCTGATGGCGATCGAGCTGATGCTGCTCGCCGTCAACCTGAACTTCGTCGCCTTCTCGCACTACCTGGGCGACATGTCGGGACAGGTGTTCGTGTTCTTCATCTTGACGGTGGCGGCTGCCGAGTCTGCGATCGGCCTGGCCATTCTGGTCGTGCTGTTCCGCAACCGCTCCACGATCAACGTCGACGAGCTGGACGCACTCAAGGGCTGAGCCGAGCAGGCACAACAACATGGCAGAACTCTCTCAGAACATGCTGGTCGCGGTGCCGCTGGCACCGCTGGTGGGGGCGATCGTCGCGGGCTTGTTCGGCAAGTACGTCGGCCGGCGAGGGGCGCACGCGATCACGATCCTGGGCGTGCTGGTGTCGTTCATCATCTCGGCGATGGTGCTCAAGGCCGTCGCCGTGGATGGCGCGCGCTTCAACGCCACCGTGTACGAGTGGATGACGGTCGGTGGCCTCAAGATGGAGGTCGGCTTCCTGATCGACGGGCTGTCCGCGATGATGATGTGCGTGGTCACGTTCGTGTCGTTGATGGTGCACATCTACACCATCGGCTACATGGAGGACGACCCCGGCTACCAGCGCTTCTTCGCCTACATCTCGCTGTTCACGTTCTCGATGCTCATGCTCGTCATGAGCAACAACTTCCTGCAGCTGTTCTTCGGCTGGGAGGCGGTGGGCCTGGTCTCCTACCTGCTGATCGGGTTCTGGTACACACGCCCGAGCGCGATCTTCGCCAACCTCAAGGCCTTCCTCGTCAACCGGGTGGGCGACTTCGGCTTCATTCTGGGCATCGGCCTGATCGCCGCGTACGCGGGCACGCTCAACTACGGCGAGACGTTCGCCAAGGCGGGCCAGCTCGGCAGCCTCACGTTCCCGGGTACCGACTGGATGCTGATCACCGTCATCTGCATCTGTCTGTTCATCGGGGCGATGGGCAAGTCGGCCCAGTTCCCGCTGCACGTGTGGCTGCCCGACTCCATGGAAGGCCCGACGCCCATCTCTGCGCTCATCCACGCGGCGACGATGGTGACGGCCGGCATCTTCATGGTCGCACGCATGTCGCCGCTGTACGAGCTGTCGGACACGGCGCTCAACTTCGTGCTGGTGATCGGCGCGATCACGGCGCTCTTCATGGGCTTCCTCGGGATCATCCAGAACGACATCAAGCGCGTCGTCGCGTACTCGACGCTTTCTCAGCTCGGCTACATGACGGTGGCCCTCGGCGTGTCCGCCTACTCGGTGGCGGTGTTCCACCTGATGACGCACGCGTTCTTCAAGGCGTTGCTGTTCCTCGCGGCGGGCTCGGTGATCATCGGCATGCACCATGACCAGGACATCCGGAACATGGGTGGCCTGCGCAAGTACATGCCCATCACCTGGATCACCTCGTTGATTGGCTCGCTCGCGCTGATCGGCACGCCGTTCTTCTCTGGCTTCTATTCGAAGGACTCGATCATCGAGGCCGTCCACGCCAGTCATCTGCCCGGGGCGGGGTTCGCGTACTTCGCGGTGGTGGTCGGCGTCTTCGTCACGGCCTTCTACTCGTTCCGCATGTACTTCCTGGTCTTCCATGGCCAGGAGCGGTTCCACCACAAGCCGTTCCCGCCGGCCGACGACCACGGCCACCACGGCGAGGAGGATCACACGCCGCACGAGTCGCCCTGGGTCGTCACCGCCCCGCTGCTGCTGCTGGCGGCGCCCTCGGTGTTCATCGGTTTCCTGACGATCCAGCCGATGCTCTTCGGCGACTTCCTGAAGGACGCCATCTTCGTGGACGCGGCCAAGCACCCCGCCATGGCCGAGTTGGCCGAGAACTTCCACGGTGCGGTGGCGATGGCTCTGCACGGCTTGACGCTGCCCCCGTTCTGGTTGGCCTTGGCCGGCGTCGTGGTCGCCTACGTCTTCTACATGAAGAAGCCCGAGATTCCGGCCCTGCTGCGCCAACGGCTGGGCTGGCTCGTCCGCATCATGGAAAACAAGTACTACATGGATTGGATCAACGAGAACGTCTTTGCCGCGGGTGCGCGCCTGCTCGGACGGGGCCTCTGGAAGGGCGGCGACGTCGGGCTCATCGATGGGCTCGTGGTCAACGGCTCGGCCCGCGTGGTGGGTTGGGCGGCGTCAGTGGTGCGCCTGTTCCAGTCGGGCTACATCTATCACTACGCGCTGGTCATGATCGTTGGCATCTTCGCCCTGACGACTTGGCAACTGTGGCCGTACCTGCGGACGTTCCTGCAGGGCTTTCTGATCCGCTGAGCGAGGGGCATACCAAATGAGTCTGCTGAGCCTCGCCATCTGGACCCCGATCGTCTTCGGGGTGGTCCTGCTTGCCCTGGGTCGCGACCAGTACGCCGGCGCGGTGCGTTGGCTGGCCCTCGTCGGGGCTGTGGTCGGCTTCCTGCTCACGCTGCCGATCATCGCGGGATTCGACACGAGCACTGCGGCCATGCAGTTCGTCGAGAACCTCTCGTGGATCGAGCGGTTCAACGTGCGCTACCACCTGGGCGTGGACGGCTTGTCCGTCTGGTTCGTGGTGCTGACCGCCTTCATCACCGTGATCGTGGTCATCGCCGGCTGGGAGGTCATCACGGAGCGCGTCAACCAGTACATGGGTGCGTTCCTGATCCTCTCCGGTCTGATGATCGGCGTGTTCGCGGCGCTCGACGGGTTGCTGTTCTACGTGTTCTTCGAGGCGACCCTGATCCCGATGTACATCATCATCGGCATCTGGGGCGGTCCGCGGCGCGTGTATGCGGCCTTCAAGTTCTTCCTGTATACGCTGCTCGGCTCGCTGCTGATGCTGGTGGCGCTCGTCTACCTGTACTACAAGTCGGGCGGCAGCTTCGACATCCTGACGTGGCACAAGCTGCCGTTGCCGCTGGGGGCGCAGGAATTGCTCTTCTGGGCCTTCTTCCTTGCGTTCGCGGTCAAAGTGCCGATGTGGCCGGTGCACACCTGGCTGCCCGATGCGCACGTGGAGGCACCCACCGGTGGCTCGGTGGTGCTGGCCGCGATCATGCTGAAGCTCGGGGCCTACGGCTTCCTACGCTTCTCGCTGCCGATCACACCGGATGCGAGCCGCGAGATGACGTGGATCATCGTGGCTCTGTCGCTCGTGGCCGTCGTGTACATCGGCCTGGTGGCACTGGTGCAGCAGGACATGAAGAAGCTGGTGGCCTACTCGTCGATCGCCCACATGGGCTTCGTGACGCTCGGCTTCTTCCTCTTCAACGAACTCGGTGTCGCCGGCGGCATCGTGCAGATGATTTCGCACGGTTTCGTCTCCGGCGCGATGTTCCTGTGCATCGGCGTGCTGTACGACCGTGTCCATTCGCGGGAGATCGCAGCCTACGGCGGGGTGGTGAACACCATGCCCAAGTTCGCGGCGTTCGCGGTGCTGTTTGCGATGGCCAACTGCGGCCTGCCGGGCACGAGCGGGTTCGTCGGCGAATGGATGGTGATCCTGGCGACCGTCAAGGTGAACTTCTGGCTGGGCGCGCTGGCCGCCACGACGCTGATTTTCGGTGCCGCGTACACGCTGTGGATGGTCAAGCGCGTGTACTTCGGTGCCATTGCCAACTCGAACGTGCGAGAGCTGCTCGATCTCAACAAGCGCGAGTTCGTCATGCTGGCGCTCCTCGCCCTTGCGGTGTTGTGGATGGGCCTGTATCCGAAACCCTTTACCGACGTCATGCAGCAGTCGGTGGTGAACCTGCTGCAGCACGTGGCGCAGAGCAAGCTGAACTGACGAGGCCAACTCGATGAACGACATGAACTGGCTCGCCATCTATCCGGAGATCACGCTGCTCGCGCTCACCTGCGTGATCGCGATCGTGGATCTGTTCGTGACAGATCCGCGCCGCACCGTGACGTACCTGCTGACGCTGGCCACGCTGGTCATCGTCGGCGTGATGCAGGCCGGCTACGTGGCCGACAGCCTGACCGTGTACGCGATGCAGCGCATGGTCGTGAGCGACCCGATGGGCAACCTGCTGGAGCTGTTCGCCACCGTCGCAACGCTCCTGTCGCTCGTGTATGCGCGCACCTATGCGGCCGACCGCGGCATCTGGAAGGGCGAGCTCTTCACGCTGAGCTTGTTCTCGCTGCTGGGCATCATGGTGATGACCTCGGCCAACAACTTCCTCGTCATCTACCTCGGCCTCGAACTGATGTCCTTGCCGCTCTATGCGCTGGCGGCGCTGCGGCGTGACGACCTCACCGCGACCGAGGCGGCGATGAAGTACTTCGTGCTCGGCTCGCTCGCCAGCGGCTTCCTGCTGTACGGCCTTTCGATGATGTACGGCGCCACCGGCTCGTTGGACATCGGCGAGGTGTTCCGCGCGATCGGCACGGGCCAGATCAACGAGCAGGTGCTGGTGTTCGGCATCGTCTTCGTGGTGGCGGGTCTGGCGTTCAAGCTGGCGGCGGTTCCGTTCCACATGTGGGTGCCGGACGTCTACCAGGGCGCGCCGACGGCCATCACACTGCTCATCGCCGGTGCCCCGCAGCTGGGCGGCTTCGCGATGGCGATCCGGCTGCTCGTGGAGGGGATGCTGGGGCTGGCGGTGGATTGGCAGCAGATGCTCATTGTGCTGGCGGTCGCCTCGCTCGCGGTGGGCAACCTCGCCGCCATCGCCCAGTCCAACCTCAAACGCATGCTGGCGTACTCGACCATCGGTCAGATGGGCTTCATGCTGCTGGGCCTGGCCTGCGGCGTGGTGAAGGGCAACACGCTGTCGGCCGGCAATGCCTACAGCTCGGCGATGTTCTATGCGATCACCTACGTGATCACGACGCTCGGCACCTTCGGCCTCATCGCGCTGCTGGCGCGCGAGGGCCACGAGGCCGAGCAGATCGACGACCTCAAGGGGCTGAACCGCCGCAGCCCCTGGTATGCCGCCGTGATGGCGATCTTCATGTTCTCGCTGGCGGGCATTCCTCCGACGGTGGGTTTCTACGCCAAGCTGGCCGTGCTCCAGGCGCTGGTGTCCACCAACGAGGCGCTCTACGTCTGGCTGGCGGTCATCGCCGTGCTGCTTTCGCTGGTGGCGGCGTTCTACTACCTGCGCGTGGTGAAGGTGATGTACTTCGACGAGGCGGTCGACATGTCTCCGATCCGGGCGGGCACCGACGCCCGGGCGCTGCTGTCGCTCAACGGTCTGGCGGTGCTGGTGTTGGGCCTGCTGCCCGGTGGCTTGATGGCGCTGTGCGCCCAGGCCATCTCCAAAGCGCTGGCCGGCTGACGCAGTGGATCAGACGGCCTCGGTCTGGCTGGTGCTGCTGGTGGCGGCGATCGCTGCCAACCTGCCGTTCGTCAACGAACGCCTGTTCGTCATCGGTCCGCGGCGCGAGCGCAAGTCGCTCGGCTGGCGGGTGCTGGAGCTCGTGGTGGCGTTCGGCCTGACGTTGCTGGTCGGGTTCGCGCTGGAGGCGCGGCTCGGGCAGCGCCACGCGCAGGGCTGGGAGTTCTATGCCGTGTTCGCGAGCTTGTTCCTGACGCTCGCGTTTCCCGGCTTCGTGTGGCGCTACCTGCGACGCCACCGGGGGTGAGAACCGTCGTGGCGGCGACCTTCGATGACCCGCAGGATCCTGCGCTGCTCGAGAGGCGGCTGGAAAGTCGCACCGTGTATCAAGGGCATTTCCTGCAGGTGCGCCGTGACACCGTCGCGCTGCCCGACGGCCGCCATGCGGGGCGCGAGTACATCGTCCACCCCGGGGCAGTGGTGATCGTGCCCATCCTGGACGACGGGCGCCTGGTGCTCGAACGTCAGTACCGCTACCCGGTGGGGCGGGTGATGATCGAGTTCCCGGCCGGCAAGCTGGACGCGGGGGAGGCGCCACGACGTTGCGCCGAGCGCGAGCTGCGCGAAGATACGGGCTACCGGGCGCGGGAGTGGGCACGCGCCGGCGTCTTGCACAATGCCATCGCCTACTCGGACGAGGGGATCGAGATCTGGTTCGCCCGCGGGCTGGAGGCAGGATCGGCCGAGCTGGACGAGGGCGAGTTCGTCCAGGTGTTCACGGCGAGCGAGGCCGAGCTGGCGGGGTGGGTGCGAGACGGGCTCGTGACGGACGCCAAGACCCTCATCGGACTGCTGTGGTTGCAGCAATGGCGTCGTGGCGAGTGGGACTTGTCGTGGCAGCCCGCGGCCGGCGAAGCCCATCCTCGATAATCGCGGCCATGAAGGTGCTCAACCTGCAGTGCCGCCACGGGCACGCGTTCGAGGGGTGGTTCGGATCGGACGAGGATTTCCGTTTGCAGCAGGAGCGCGGGCTGCTGGAATGCCCCCTGTGCGCGGACACCGAGATCCAGAAGATGCCCAGTGCGCCGCGCCTCAACCTCTCCGGTGCGAAAGAGGAGGCGCCCGCCGCACCGGCCGAGACCCGGGCTTTGTCGCCGGAGGCTCAGACGCTGCAGGCGATGTGGCTGCGCGCGGTTCGGCATGTGATGGAGCACACCGAGGACGTGGGTGAGCGCTTCGCCGAGGAGGCGCGTCGCATCCACTACGGCGAGGCCGAGGCACGCAACATCCGAGGCCAGGCGAGCCGCGAAGACACCGAAGCCTTGCTCGAGGAGGGCATCGAGGTGTTGCCGCTGCCCGTGCCGGCCGCCCTCAAGGGGCCCGTGCAGTAGGCCGCGAGTCCGTTTTCCGCTCGCATCCGGCCGGTCGCGCCGACCCCGGCTGGGATCACACCCTCAGGACCCGACCGGGGTTGAGCAAGCCTTCGGGATCGAGCGCCTGCTTGATCGCCCGCATCAACCCGAGCGCCACGGGCGACTTGCGCGCTTCCAGTTCGTCGCGCTTGAGTGCGCCGATGCCGTGCTCGGCGGAAATCGAACCGCCGTGGCGCACGACGGCGTCGTACACGACGGCGTTGATCTCGTGCTCGTGCTCGCGCAGGAATGCGGCCGGATCGGCTCCCTCGGGCGCCTGGACGTTGTAGTGGAGATTGCCGTCGCCGAGGTGGCCGAAGTCCACCAGGCGGGCTCCCGGGAACCGGCGAGCGATCTCGGCGTCCGTCTCGGCGACGAATGCCGGGATGCGTGAGACGGGCACGGAGATGTCGTGCTTGATGTTGAGTCCCTCCTCGGCCTGGGCGAGGGGGATCGACTCGCGCAGATGCCACAGCTGGCGGGACTGCTCGATGCTCTCGGCGATCGCAGCGTCCTCGATGAGACCCTGTTCGAGCGCCGCCTCGAGCGTCGCCTCGAAAAGCGAGCGCGCATGCTCGGTCGACTCGGTGTCCGACTGCTCCAGCAGCACCGTCCATGCCGCGGGCGGCAGCGGACGGGGAATCTGCGGGAAGTGCTTGGCGACCAGTTCCAGCGAGAAGGCGTTCATCACCTCGAAACCGGTGAGCCCCGCACCCAAGCGGGCTTGGGTGAGTTGCAGCAGGTCGACGGCGGCCGCGAGGCTGGGCAGCGCGGCCAACGCGGTGAGCCGCGCCGCGGGCTGCGGGTAGAGCTTCAGGGTGGCGGCCGTGATGATGCCCAGGGTGCCTTCGCTGCCGATGAAGAGATGCCGCAGGTCGTAGCCGGTGTTGTCCTTGCGCAGGCCGGCCAGCCCCGACCAGATGTCGCCCGACGCGGTGACGACCTCCAGCCCGAGGCACAGCTCGCGCGCATTGCCGTAGCGCAGCACCTGCGTGCCGCCGGCGTTGGTCGCGAGGTTACCGCCGATGGTGCAACTGCCCTCGGCGGCCAGGCTCAGCGGCAGCAGCAGACCCTGCTGGGCGGCGGCTTCCTGTGCGGCTTGCAGCACGCAGCCGGCCTCCACGGTCATCGTGAGGTTGGCGGGGTCGATCGAGCGCACACGGTGGAGCCGCTGCAGGCTCAGTACGACCTGACGGCCGCTCGCATCCGGCACGGAGCCGCCGACCAGGCCGGTGTTGCCTCCCTGCGGCACGATGGAGGTGCGGTGAGCTGCGCATGCCCGCACCACGGCGGCGACTTCGTCGGTGGAGCCGGGCCGCACCACGGCGAGGGCCTTGCCGCGGTAGCGGCGGCGCCAATCGAGTTCGTAGGCGGTGAGGTCGCCTTCGGTCAGCACGTGGGCAGGGCCCACCGCGGCGCGCAGCGCCTCGAGCAGGGCAGGGGCGGAAGGAGGGATGTTCATGGGGCGACGGCAGACGGGGCAGGGGAACGCAGCCTGGTACGCACATGCCACGCGCAGGCCGCAAAAAGCAGGAGCGACAGCAGCGCTTCGACCAGGGCCAGCCACCGCACGGGGGAAGGTTCGGTCGTGGCACGCACCACGCCCTCGGCGAAGTAGAGCCACACGAGCAGGCTCGTCCAACGGTAGGTGTAGAGCCGGCGCTTGAGCAGGCCGGTCAAAGGCAGCGTCAGGGGCAGCACCTTGAGGGCCAGCATCGAGCCGCCCGGGCGCAGAGGCGCCCACCACAGCTCCCAGGCCAGGCCGAGCGCGACGAGGGCGAGCACGCTGCCCACTGCCAGCGCGCGGCTCGCATCGATGGAAGTCGCACGATCCATCTTTGGCATGATACCGGCCATGAATTTCCCCAAGGGACTGCCGCTCTCGTGGCGTGCGCGGGTGGCCGCCGGGCTCCAGGCCCTGCAGCAGTGGCCCTGGCTGCAGACGCTCAAGACGCTGCGCGAGCGATTCCGCGAGGACCGCCTGGGCGTGACGGCCAGCAGCCTGACCTTCACCACGACGATCGCGCTGGTACCGCTGTTCACGGTCACGCTGGCCGTCTTCACGGCGTTTCCGACGTTCGCGCGCTTCCAGGCTTCGCTCGAGAAGTACTTCGTCCAGAGCCTGGTGCCCGATGCGATCGCCAAGCCGGTGCTGCGCGCGTTGACCCAGTTTGCGGCCAATTCCAACCGGCTTGGCACCGTCGGCTTCATCATCCTGGTGCTGACCGCGCTGGCGTTGATGCTCACGATCGACCGCACGCTCAACGCCATCTGGCGGGTGCGCCAGCCACGGCCGCTCACGCAACGGGTCCTGATCTACTGGGCGGCGGCCACGCTTGGGCCACTGCTCGTGGGCATCAGCCTCACGCTCACCTCGTACGCGCTCACCGCTTCGCGTGGCTGGGTGGACGCGTTGCCGGGTGGGGTGAGCTTCCTGCTCAACGTCGTCGAGTTCTGTCTCTTTGCCGCAGCCGTGGCGGCGCTTTTCCGGTATGTGCCCAACACACACGTGCAGTGGCGGCACGCTCTGGCGGGCGGGTTCTTCGTGTCGGTCGGCTTCGAGGTGGCCAAGGCCGTGCTGGCGTGGTACGTGCGCAAGGTGCCGACCTACTCGGCCCTGTACGGCACGTTCGCCACGGTGCCCATCCTGCTCGTGTGGATCTACGCGGGGTGGGTCATCGTGCTGCTGGGCGCGGTGATTGCCGCTTACGCCCCCAGCCTGCAGATGCGCGTCGTGCGCCGGGCCGCGACGCCCGGGCACCAGTTCCATCTGGCGGTGCTGATCCTGCGCGAACTGGACTTGGCACGCCACCAGCCCATTCATGGGTGGCCGGCTGCCGCGCTGGCCGAGAGGCTGCGCACCGATCCTCTCCAGATCGAGCCGGTGCTGGAGACGCTCGTCGCGCTCGATTGGGTCGGGCGCCTCGAGGAGGAGGGGGCGGCTCGCTACGTGCTGCTGGCGGACCTCGACCTCACACTCGCACAGCCCCTCCTCGCGCAACTGCTGCTCGACCCCGTGCCGGGCCTGCGCGGCTTCTGGGAGCGGGCAGGCTTCGCCCGCATGACCTTGGCCGACGTGCTGCGGGCTTGAGGGGCCCAGGACCCCGGGGCCTCATATCTTTGCCCCCGGGGCCTACGCCCCACCCCCCACGCGGGTGTCGGCCCGGCTCCGGGCGGCCGAGCGCCGAGCCTCAGAACGGGATCTTGCCCGTCCAGATGTCCTTGTACATCACCCAGTCGCCCATGAAGCTGTAGAGCGGGCGCTTGAAGGAGGCGGGCTTGTTCTTCTCGAAGCCGAAATGCCCGATCCAGGCGAAGCCGTAGCCGGCCACGAGGCCCAGCAGGAACCAATACGGACGGCCCGTGGCCAGGAGCATCGCCAGGCACACGAGGGCCAGCGTGGAGCCGAGGAAATGCAACCGCCGGCAGGTGCGGTTGCTGTGCTCGGCCAAGTAGAAGGGGTAGAACTCGGCGAAGCTGCGGAACGAGCGGGGGTCGACGCGATGGCCGGCCGGCCCGTGCGCACCGGAGGGGGTGGCGGTGCTCATGATGGCGTCCTGGACGAAAGAAGGGCCTTGAGGGCATTCAACACGTCGTCCGGGGCTTCGGCCATCAGGGAATGCCCGGCCTCGATCCAGGCCACCGTGGCGTGCAGCCGCTCCCTCAGTTCGGCGGCGGCCTTGGGCGACGTCATCTGGTCCTTCCGTCCGAGGATCAGTTGCACCGGGCACTTCACGCGGGCGGCCGCCTCCCACGCCCCTTCGTAGCGGTCGCAGACCTGGAAGTCGTGCAGGAACAGGTTGGCGCCGCCCTCGCGCTGGGCGTAGAGCGTTTGCAGACGCCGCATCAGCGCCCGGCTGGCGCCCGGCACCCAGCTGCCCGGCCCCGGCGCGGCCGGTTTGGGGGCCAGCGTGGAATGCGAGAACGCGTTGACCATGTCGATCGCGCGCCAGGGGTCGCGCGCGGCGGTCTCCAGCAGGGCGGGCGAGACCTTCATGGGGTAGGCGGTGCCCACCAGCCCGAGGTGCGTGGCCCGCTCTCCGAGCGCCGCGGCGGCTTCCAGCGCGATCAGGGACCCCATGCTGTGGCCGACCAGGGCGGCGCGCGGGGCGCCCAGGGCGTCCAACCAGTCGACCACCCAGCGGGCACAGGCCTGCACATCGGGCAAGGCGGGCCCGGCGCTGCGGCCGTGCCCGGGCAGATCGACCGCCAGGACCGACCAGCCATGGTGCGCCAGGTAGCGGCTCTGCAGACCCCAGACGCTGTGATCGTTCAAGGCGCCGTGGATCAGCACAACGCACGGCCGAGCCGGGTCGAAGAGCTTGCCGCCGGTGTAGGCAAAGGCCGTCTTGCCGTGGAGTTCGATGTTCATCGGGCTTCTCCCGCTTTCTGGGCCGCCTTGAGAGCCCGGCCGAGATCGTCGATCAGGTCGTCGGCCTCTTCCAGCCCGATGGACAGGCGGATCGTGCCCGGGCGGATGCCGGCCTGGGCGAGCGCTGCGTCGTCCATGCGGAAGTGGGTGGTGGAGGCGGGGTGGATCACGAGGGATCGGCAGTCGCCGACGTTGGCCAGGTGAGAGAACACCTTGAGCGCCTCGATGAAGGCGCGCCCTTGGGCGCGGCTGCCCTTGAGATCGAAGCTGAACACCGAGCCGCAGCCGCGCGGCAGGAGCCGCTGCGCCAGCGCGTGGCTGGGATGCTCGGGCAACTCGGGGTAGGCGATGCTCTCGACCATGGGATGCTTGCTGAGGAACTCCACCACGCGCCGGGTGTTCGCGACGTGGCGCTCCATGCGCAGGGACAGCGTCTCGATGCCCTGCAGGATCAGCCATGCGGTGTGCGGGCTCATGCAGGCGCCGAAGTCGCGCAGTCCCTCTCGCCGCGCCCGCAGCAAGAAGGCGCCGACGGTGCTTTCTTCGCTGAAGACCATGCCGTGGAAGCCGGCGTACGGCGCGGTGAGTTCCGGAAAGCGGCCCGACGCCTCCCAGTCGAAGCGGCCGCTGTCCACCAGCACGCCGCCCACCACCGTCCCGTGGCCGGACAGGAACTTGGTGGCCGAGTGGTAGACGAGGTCGGCGCCGTGATCGAAGGGGCGTAGCAGATAGGGTGTGGTGAACGTGGCGTCCACCAGGAGCGGCAAGCCGTGCTCATGGGCGATCTGGCTCACGGATGGGATGTCGAGCACGTCCAGTCCGGGGTTGCCCAGCGCCTCGCCGAACAGCAGGCGCGTCTGCGGCCGGATGGCGGCCCGCCAGGCATCCAGGTCGCCGGGCGCCACGAAGGTGGTCTCGATGCCGAAGCGGCGCAGCGTGTAGTGCAGCAGGTTGTGGGAGCCCCCGTAGAGCGCGGTGCTCGCAACGATATGCCCGCCCGCGCCCGTCAGCGTGACGATGGCCAGGTGCAGAGCCGCCTGGCCGCTGGCCGTCGCGATCGCCCCGCAACCGCCTTCCAGCGCGGCGACGCGCTCCTCGAGCACGGCGGTGGTCGGGTTCGAAATGCGCGAATAGACGTGGCCTGCGCGCTCCATGTTGAACAGCGCCGCGGCATGGTCGGCATCCTCGAACACGAACGACGTGCTCAGGTACAGGGGGACGGCGCGGGCGCCGAAGGCAGGGTCGGGGCCGGCGCCGGCGTGCAAGGCCAGCGTATCGAAGCCGGGGTCGGAATAGCCGGGCATGAAGAGTCTCCTCGAGGCCGATTCTTGGGGTCGCCCCGGTGCTCGGCGCAGGGGCCGCGAGCGTGTGCAGCCGGGCGCCGGCCTCGAGGGCGCTGACCCCGCGGCGAGACGGCCGGGGCGTTTCAACCTCGGCATTGTGGGCTATATTGGGACATCGGTTCCGCGCGTTTGCAGTGGCGTGGCCCCGACATCAAGGAGACAGCCATGAAAGTCAGCGACATCCTGCGCGTCAAGGGGGGCACCTTGTTCACCGTCTCGCCCGACCAGCCGCTCGGCGAGGCGATCAAGACGATGGCCGAGCACGACATCGGCTCGCTCGTGGTGATGGAGCACGGCGACCTCGTGGGCATGCTGACCTTCCGGGAAGTGATCCAGGCCATCGTCAACAACGGGGGCACGGTCGGCGAGACGCTCGTGCGCAGCGTGATGGACAATGCCCCGCTGACCTGCACCCTGGAGACCGAGATCGATGAGGTGCGCCGCATGATGCTCGGTCGCCATGCGCGCTACATGCCGGTGATGAACCAGCGCACCTTGATGGGGGTCATCTCCTTCTACGACGTCGCCAAGGCGGTGGTGGACAGCCAGGACTTCGAGAACCGCATGCTCAAGGCCTACATCCGCGACTGGCCCGGCGCCGACGGCGGCGAGCCGGTGCAAACGCTGTGAGGGCACGCGGCGCTGTCATCTCGGGCAGCGCGAGGGGCCGCGTAGAATCGAAGGCTTCTTTCGGCCCCCTTCTTCGGTGACCGGCATGTGCGTGCCGGCGCCCGCGCGACATGTCCGGCAGCACCTTCGGTCTACTCTTTCGCGTCACCAATTTCGGTGAGTCCCACGGCCCGGCCATCGGCTGCGTGATCGACGGCTGCCCGCCGGGGCTCGCGCTGTCGGAGGCCGACATCCAGCCCGATCTGGACCGGCGGCGCCCCGGCACCTCGCGCCACGTGACCCAGCGCAACGAGCCCGATGCGGTCGAGATCCTCTCCGGCGTGTACGAGGGGCGCACCACGGGCGCGCCGATCTGTCTGCTGATCCGCAACACCGATCAGCGCAGCAAGGACTACGGGAACATCCTGCAGACCTTCCGTCCCGGTCACGCCGACTACACCTACTGGCACAAGTACGGCATTCGCGATCCGCGCGGCGGCGGGCGCTCCTCCGCGCGCCTGACGGCGCCGATGGTGGCGGCCGGCGCGGTGGCCAAGAAGTGGCTGCGCGAGCACCACGGCACCGAGTTCCGCGGCTGCATGACGCAACTGGGCGAGATCGAGATTCCGTTCGAGTCCTGGGAGCACGTGCCGAACAACCCGTTCTTCGCGCCCAACGCCAGCATCGTGCCGCAACTGGAGGCCTACATGGATGGGCTGCGCAAGTCCGGCGATTCCGTCGGCGCGCGCATCTATGTGGAGGCGCGCGGCATGCCCGTGGGCCTCGGTGAGCCGCTCTTCGACAAGCTCGACGCCGAGGTCGCCTACGCGATGATGGGCATCAACGCGGTCAAGGGCGTGGAGATCGGCGCCGGCTTCGCCTCGGTGGCGCAGAAGGGCACGCAGCACGGCGATGAACTCACGCCCGAGGGCTTCGTCTCCAACAACGCGGGCGGCGTGCTGGGCGGCATCAGCACGGGGCAGGACCTGACCGTCTCCATCGCCATCAAGCCCACCAGCTCGATCCGCACGCCGCGGCACTCGATCGACATCGAAGGCCGGCCGACGATGGTCGAGACGCACGGCCGTCACGATCCGTGCGTCGGCATCCGGGCCACGCCCATTGCCGAGGCCATGCTGGCGCTGGTGGTGATGGACCATGCGCTGCGTCATCGCGCGCAGTGCGGCGACGTGCGCGTCTCGACGCCACGCATCCCCGCCGCTCGCCGCTGACACTCTACATCCCACGCAGGCCGCATCGCGAGAGGCGATGCGGGGTTGGCTGGGCCGGGACGGCCCCGAGTGAGATCAGGCCGCCGCCAGCCGGCGCTCAGTGGCCTTGTCGAAGAGGTGGGCCGCATGCGGCGCCCACTGCAGCCGCACAGGATCGCCCGCCCGGTGCGAGACCTTGCCCGGCACGCGGGCCGTCAAGACGCCCAGCGGCGTGTCCACCAGCACGTAGGTCTCCGGCCCCGTCGGCTCGATCATCGTGATGCGGCCCGCCACGCCGTCGCTGGCCAGTTCGATCGCCTCGGGCCGCAGCCCGTAGATGACCTCGTCGCCCGGCGCGCCGGCCACGGCGGCGCGGTCCCTCTCGGCCACGGGTAGCGGGGTGCCGTGCGCCGACAACGCGCCGTCGGCCTGCCTGCGCACTTCGACCATGTTCATCGCGGGCGAGCCGATGAACTCGGCGACGAAGCGGTTGACGGGGCGGCAGTAGATGTCGTCCGGGGTGCCGAACTGCTGGACCTGGCCGTCTTTCATGACGGCGATGCGGTCGCCCAAGGTCATCGCCTCGACCTGGTCGTGGGTGACGTAGACGGTGGTCGTGCGGGTGCGCTGGTGCAGCAGCTTGATCTCGGCGCGCATCTCCACCCGCAGCTTCGCATCCAGGTTGGAAAGCGGCTCGTCGAAGAGAAAGAGTTTGGGCTCGCGCGCGAGCGCCCGCCCCATCGCGACGCGCTGGCGCTGGCCGCCCGACAGCTGCCCCGGTTTGCGGTCGAGCAGATGCTCGATCTGGAGCATCTTGGCCACGCGCTTGACGGCCTCGTCGCGTCGGGCCTTGGGCACGCCGCGCATCTCCAGCCCGAAGCTGATGTTCTGCGCGACGTTCATGTTGGGGTAGAGCGCATAGCTCTGGAAGACCATCGCGATGTCGCGGTCCTTCGGCAAGGCATGGGTGACGTCGCGCCCGCCGATGAGGATCTGTCCCGAGGTCGGGACGTCCAGCCCCGCAATCATCGACAAGAGCGTGGATTTGCCGCAGCCCGAGGGGCCGACGAGGATGAGGAACTCGCCGGCCTCGACCTCCAGGTCGATGCCTTTGAGGATCTCGATGTGGTGGTAGGTCTTGCGGACCTGGCGGATGGAGAGTGCGCCCATGGTGTGAGAGTCGTTCGTTCAGCCCTTGACCGCGCCGGCCGTCAGCCCGCGCACGAAGTACTTGCCGGCCAGGATGTACACGAGGAGCGTCGGCAGTGCGGCGATCAGCGCCGCGGCCATGTCCACGTTGTATTCCTTGACCACGCTGGAGGTGTTGGCGAGGTTGTTGAGCCCCACTGTGACCGGCTTGGAGTCGGCCCCGGAGAACACGACGCCGTAGAGGAAGTCGTTCCAGATCGCCGTGAACTGCCAGATGAGCGTGACGACGAGGATCGGCGTGGACAGCGGCAGCACGATGCGCCAGAGGATTCTCCAGAAGCCCGCGCCGTCCAGCATCGCGGCCTTGATCAGCTCGTCGGGCAGGCCCACGTAGTAGTTGCGGAAGAAAAGGGTCGTCGACGGAATCCCCGCGAGCACGTGTACGAGCACCAGGCCGCCCACGGAGCTGGACAGTCCCAGCCAGCCGAGCACCTGCGACATCGGCAGCAGGACGACCTGCATCGGCATGAAGACGCCGAACAGCATCAGCGCGAACATGAGCTCGCTGCCCCGGAAGCGCCACTTGCTGAGCACGTAGCCGTTGACGGCGCCCAGCACGGTGGAGATCGCGACGGCGGGGACCACCATCCACACGGAGTTGAGGAAGAAGGGTTGCAGCCCGTGGCACTCGGTGCCGGTGCAGGCGGAGGACCACGCCTTGGACCAGGCCTCGAGGCTGGGCCGCACGGGCCAATCGAGCAGGCCGCCGGCGCGGATCTGTTCCATGTCCTTGAGCGATGTGACGATCATCACGTACATCGGCGCGAGGAACACGGCCGCGAACAGCAGCAGCGACGACCAGATGACGAAGCGATGGAAGTGGTGCATGGCGGAGGGCGTCTTTCGTCGGGTGGCGCGGGAGATCCGCAAGGAGCCGGGTACCGTGCTCAGCGTCGCGTGCGAAGTTCCGAGTAAAGGTAGGGGACGACGATGGCGGCCACCGTGGCCAGCATGATCGTGGCCGAAGCGGCTCCCAGCCCGATCTGCCCGCGCGTGAAGGCCATCGCGTACATGAAGGTGGCCGGCACGTCGGTGGCGAAACCGGGGCCGCCGTTGGTGAGCGCCACCACCAGGTCGAAGCTCTTGATCGCCAGGTGGGCGAGCACCATCAGGGTGCTGAAGAACACCGGCCGCAGGCTCGGGATGATGATGCGCCAGTAGATGCGGGGCAGCGAAGCGCCATCGACCTGCGCGGCCTTGATGATGGAGTCGTCGATGCCGCGCAGGCCGGCCAGGAAGAGCGCCATCACGAACCCGGCGGACTGCCAGATGCCAGCGATGACCACCGTGTAGATCGCGCGGTCCGGGTTGACCAGCCAGTCGAAGGTGAAGCCGTCGAAACCCCAGTCCTGCACGACCTTCTCCAGGCCCAGTCCCGGGTTCAGGATCCACTTCCACGCCGTGCCGGTCACGATGAAGGACAGGGCCATCGGATAGAGGTAAATGGTCCGCAGCACGCCTTCGGCACGGATCTTCTGGTCGAGCAGGATGGCCAGCAGGAGGCCCAGCACCATGCCGCCGCCGATGAAAAGGGTGCCGAAGATCGCGAGATTGGTGAGCGCCACCCACCACCGTTCGCTCTCGAAGAGCGTCACGTACTGCTCCAGGCCGACGAACTCGTAGTTCGGCAGCAGCCGCGAGGCCGACAGCGACAGATAGCCGTTCCACGCGATGAGGCCGTAGATGAACAGGAACGACAGCACGAACGACGGCGCGAGGACGAGCTTGGGCAGCCAGTGCTGACGGGGCAGGGTCATGGGGAGAGCAGACATGGTGGGAGGCTGCAGGCAGCGCGAGCAGGCTCGCGAAGGCCGCGACTGGCGCGGCGCGAAGTACGGCGAGAAACGCGGCCAAGCAGGGCGCACGCACCGGCCCACGGCACTGCGCCGCAGGCCGGACGTGGGCGCCTTACTTGACCTTGGCGGCGGAGGCGATGCGCTCCATCGCTTCCTTGGCGGTCATCTTGTCGCTGTTCCAGAACTGTGACACGGCGTCCTTGATCGCACCCTCCGCGGCCGACGGGACGGCCATGCCGTGGGCGATCGAGGGTACGAGCGAGCCCGCCTTGGACGACGCCACGAAGTCGGCCGAGGACTGCTTGGCGCAGTCGTCGAACTTGGCCAGGTCCATGTTCAGGCGCACGGGGATGGAGCCCTTGTTGAGATTGAACGCCTCCTGGAACTCGGGCGACATGATCGCCGTCGCCAGGTCCTTCTGCGCCTTGACGTTCGCGTCGTTCTTGATCTTGAACATCGCGAAGCTGTCGACGTTGTAGGTGAAGGCCTTGCTGGTGCCCGGCGCCGGCGCGCAGACGAAGTCCTTGCCCGGCACCTTGCCCGCCGCCAGGAACTCGCCCTTGGCCCAGTCGCCCATGATCTGCATGCCGGCCTGGCCGTTGATCACCATCGCCGTGGCGAGGTTCCAGTCACGCCCCGGTGCGTTCTTGTCGGTGTAGTCCTTCACCCGCTTGAAGGTGGTGAGCACCTTCTCCATCGTGGGGCTCTTGAGGGTGGCCGCATCCAGTTGCACCAGCGCCTTCTTGTAGAAGTCGACCCCGCCCACGCCGAGCGCAACTGCTTCGAACGTGGTGAAGTCTTGCCAGTTCTGGCCGCCGTGCGCCACCGGGATGACGCCCACCTTCTTCAGCGCCTCGGCAGCCGCGAAGAATTCGTCCCAGGTGGTGGGCACCTTGGCGTTGGCCTTCTTGAACACCTCAGGGTTGACCCAGAGCCAGTTCACGCGGTGCACGTTGACGGGCACGGCCACGTAGCTGCCCTTGTACTTGAGGCCGTCGGCGATGGGCTTGGGAATCAGCGCGTCCCAGTTGTTGGCCTTGGCCGTGTCGTCGATGCTGGCAAGCACGCCTTCGCGTGCCCACTCCTGGATCGAGGGCCCCTTGATCTGCGCTGCGGCCGGTGCGTTGCCCGACACCACGCGGGACTTGAGCACCGTCATGGCCGAGTCGCCGCCGCCTCCGGCCACGGCGAAGTCCTTCCAGGTGTGGCCCAGCGTCTGCAGCTTGGCCTTCAAGGCGGCAGCGGCTTTGGCCTCCCCGCCCGAGGTCCACCAGTGCAGCACCTCCACTTCACCGGCGCAAGCGGCCCCGGCGGCCAGCATGCCCGCGGTGGCCAGCGCGCGGGCCAGGCGGCGCGCGCGGAGTTGGGAAATCGACGACATCAGCGTTGCTCCTCTCTTTGGACTGTGTTGAGCCACCGCGGGATCGCGGAGCAGCCGTGATGTTAAGGGTGTGTTAATGTTGCCGCAATAATTCTTTAATATAGGATTTTCCCTAGGGCGCGCGGTCCGCAGCCACCGGCAAGCGCACCGTGACGCGCACCCCGTGAGGCGTCACCGGCTCCAGCCGCACCTGGCCGCCGTGCCGTTCGATGATCTCGCGCACGATGGCCAGGCCCAGCCCGCAGCCGTGGCCGTCGTTGGTCACACGCACGAAGCGTTCGAACACCCGCTCGTAGATGTCGGGGTCGCGGGGCAGCCCCGGGCCGTCGTCCTCCACCTGCACCAGGGCCGACGGGCCGTCCCGCCCGAGCCGCACCGTGACGGTGGCCCCCCGCCCGGCGTAGCGGATGGCGTTGTCGATCAGGTTGGACAGCGCCTCGCGCAGCAGCAGCGGGTGGCCCAGCACGGGCAGAGGTGCCTCGGCCTCGGCGGAGTCGCGGGCGTCCTCGCAGCCCAGGTCCATGCCGGCCTGCAACGCCCGCGGCACCTGCTCGGCGGTCAGTTCCTTGGCGAGGCGGGCCAGGTCCAGCCGGGTACGCGCCTGGGCCAGGGCGGACTCGGGCTCGGCGCGCGCGAGCGTGAGCAGCTGCGCGACCAGGTGGGCGGCCCGTGCGGCACTCTCGTGGACTCGTGCGAGGCGGGCCCGCAGGGCCGGGTCTTGCGCCTCCGCGAGCGCCAGTTCGGTCTGCGACTTGAGCCCTGCGAGCGGCGTGCGCAGTTGGTGCGCGGCGTTGCTGATGAACCGCTTCTGCGCGCTCACGCTCTCATGCACCTCGGCCAGCAGGGTGTTCAGCGCCTGCACCAGCGCGCGCACCTCGGCGGGGGCCGACTCGATCTCGATGGGAGTGAGGTCGTTCGGGGCGCGATCTTCCACGGCCGAGCGCAGCCGGGCCAAGGGCGCCAGCCCCGTGCGGATCCCGGCCCACACGATGAGCGACATCAGCACGATGAGGCCGGACAGGGGCAGGGCGGTGTCGATGAGAATCTGCCGGGCCAGTTCCTCCCGCGTCGCTCGGCTTTTGGCCAGCTGCACCAGCAACTGCTGCGGCGAGTCGTCCTCGCCGTAGGCCAGGTACAGCGCCGAGACTCGCACCGGCACATCGCCCACCATGCCGTCGTAGAAGTAGGGGCGCTCCAGCTCGATCTGCGGCAGCGGCGGTGGCGGCGGCAGGTTCTTGTTGCCCAGAATGAAGTGGCCCGGCGGGGTGCTCACCATGTAGTAGACGGTGTCGTCCGGGTCCGTCTCGATGATCGCCTGCGCCGACTTGGGGAAGTCGATCAGCAGCCCATTGCCGATGGGCTTGACCTGCTGTGCCAATGCGCGCGAGGTCTGGTAGAGACTGCGGTCGATCGCCATGTTGGTGTAGCGCGCCGCAAGGTGGTAGGTGACGAAGGCCGCCGCCAGCCACAACACGAGTTGGGGCACCAGCAGCCACAGGAGCAGGTGACGCCGCAGCGAACGTTGGCCGGGCGCCAGGCCGACCTGGGCGCCCCAGCGCTGCCATCGGGTGGGCTTCAAGACGCCGCCCCCGTCACGCCGGCAGCTCGAGCAGGTAGCCCAGCCCGCGCACCGTGCGGATGCCCAGGCCGGAGGGTTCGAGCTTGCGTCGCAGCCGGTGGATGTACACCTCGATGGAGCCGGTGCCGCCTTCGCCGCGGGTGGCATCGGCGCGGTCGGCGCCCCAGGCCTGGGCGATCTGTTCCTTCGTCACCACCTTGTCGCGCTGGCTCAGCAGCAGGTCCAGCAGCGCCCATTCACGGGGCGAGAAGTCCACGGGCTCGTTGGCGATGGTCGCGCGCCGCGCATCGCGATCGAATCTGAGCTTGCCGAGCTGGACCACTGCCGACGCCGTCGGTTTGGCGCGGCGCAGCAGGGCGCGCACGCGGGCTTCCAATTCGGGGAAGTCGAACGGCTTGGCGAGGTAGTCGTCGGCCCCCGCGTTGAGGCCGTCCACACGGTGCTCCAGGTCGCACAGGGCGGTGAGCAGGAGGATCGGCTGCTCCGGCTTGGCGGCCCGCACTCGGCGCAGCACGATCAAGCCGTCGACCATCGGCAGCCCGATGTCCAGCACGGCGACGTCGAAGGCCTGGCGCAGCAGCAGGTACTCCGCCACGGCGCCGTTGTCCGCCACTTCCACGTCGAACCCGGCCTGCTGGAGCTTGGCGCTCAGGGCATCGGCCAGGATGGCATCGTCTTCGGCAAGCAAAAGGCGCATGCCGAGAGCTTAACGAATGCTTTACAGCTTTAACACCCGGGGCGGCCCGGGGTCAGCATTCCACGATGTTGACCGCCAGCCCGCCGCGGGCGGTTTCCTTGTACTTGGTCTGCATGTCGGCGCCCGTCTCGCGCATCGTCTTGATGACCTTGTCGAGGGACACCCGGTGGGTGCCGTCGCCGCGCAGGGCCATCCGGGCCGCGTTCAGAGCCTTGACCGAGGCGATGGCGTTGCGTTCGATGCACGGGATCTGCACCAGACCGCCCACCGGGTCGCAGGTCAGGCCCAGGTGGTGCTCCATCGCGATCTCGGCTGCGTTCTCCACTTGCGCCGGCGTGCCGCCGAGCACTGCACACAAGGCGCCGGCGGCCATGGAGCAGGCCACGCCGACCTCGCCCTGGCAGCCCACCTCGGCGCCGCTGATGGAGGCGTTCTCCTTGTAGAGGATGCCGATCGCCCCGGCCGTGAGCAGGAAGTCGATCACGCCGCGCTCGCTGGCGCCCGGCACGAAGCGGCTGTAGTAATGCAGTACCGCGGGGACGATACCCGCGGCCCCGTTCGTCGGAGCGGTGACGACCCGGCCGCCGGCGGCGTTCTCCTCATTGACCGCAAGCGCGTAGAGGTTCACCCAATCGATGATCTGCAGGGGATCGCGCAGTGCCGCCTCGGGGTTGCTCGTGAGCTGGCGATGAAGCTGCGGCGCGCGGCGCTGCACCTTGAAACCGCCGGGCAGCACCCCCTCGGTACGGCAGCCTCGCTGCACGCAGGCCTGCATCACCTCCCAGATGTGCAGCAGCCCGGCATCGATCGCCTCATCGCTGCGCCAGTGACGTTCGTTGCGCCGCATGATCTCCGCGATCGAGCAGCCTTCGCGCGCGGTGAGGGCGAGCAACTCCTCCGCGCTATGGAAGGGGTAGGGCAGCACGGTGGTGTCGGGTGCGACGACCTTGTGCTTGGTGCCATCGGCAGCGACTTCCTCGCTCACCACGAAGCCGCCGCCGACCGAATAGTAGGTGCGACTGGCCAGCATCGCGCCGTCCGCGTCGAAGGCGTGGCACCGCATGCCGTTGGCATGGAAGGGCAGGGTCTCGCGCCGGCGAAACTCCAGGTCGCGGCTCTCTTCGAACTCCACCGCGTGCTCACCCATGAGCACGATACGCCGTTCCCGGCGCATCGCCTCGAGCATCTGCGGCACCGCATCCACGTCCACGGTGTCGGGCTCATGGCCCGCCAGGCCCAGCATGACGGCCTTGTCGCTGCCGTGCCCTTTGCCTGTGGCGCCGAGCGAGCCGTACAGCTGCGTCTGCACGCGCACGGTGCGTGGGAGCAGGCCGTCTTGCTTGAGCCGGGCCACGAACATGCGCGCGGCGCGCATCGGGCCCACCGTGTGCGAGCTGGACGGCCCGATGCCGACCTTGAAGAGATCGAAGACCGAAACCGCCATCGCAGCTCCTGACTCGGCTTCAGGCCCGTGCGAGAGCGCGCACGTCCGCCGCGAACGCGTCCACCGCCGCCTCGGTCGTGTCCCAGGCGCACATGAAGCGACAGCCCCCGCCCGCGATGAACTGATAGAACCGCCAACCGCGCGCGTAGAGCGCATCGATCACGGGCTTGGGCAGCCGCGCAAACACCGAGTTGGCCTGCGGCTCGTGCAGCAACTCCACGCCCTCGATGCCCTGCAACGCCCGGTACAGCCGCTGCGCCATGGCGTTGGCGTGGCGCGCGTTGCGCAGCCACACATCGTCTTCCAGCAGACCCACCCACGGCGCCGAGATGAACCGCATCTTCGAGGCCAGCTGGCCTGCTTGCTTGACGCGATAGGCGAAGTCTTCCGCCAGATCGCGGTCGAAGAACACGACCGCCTCGCCGACCGGCAGGCCATTCTTGGTGCCTCCGAAGCACAGCACGTCCACGCCCGCGCGCCACGTGATCTCGCTCGGGTGGCAGCCGAGGCTGGCGACGGCGTTGGCGAATCGAGCGCCGTCCATGTGCACTTTCAGGTGGCGGCGCTTGGCAATGGCGGCGATCGCGCGTACCTCCTCGACGGTGTAGACCGTGCCGAGTTCGGTCGCTTGCGTCAGGCTCACCACCTTCGGCTTGGGGTAGTGGATGTCGTCGCGCTTGGTCACCAGCTGCTCGACGGCGTCCGGCGTGAGCTTGCCCAGCCGGGCGGCGGGGCTCTCGCTCTCCGAGACGAGCAGCTTCGAGCCGTTCGAGAAGAACTCGGGCCCGCCGCACTCGTCGGTCTCGACGTGTGCGACCGGGGTGCAGATGACCGAGTGGTAGCTCTGGCACATCGCGGCCAGCGCGAGCGAGTTGGCGGCCGTGCCGTTGAAGACGAAGTACACGTCGCAGTCGGTCTGGAACAGTTCGCGGATCATGTCCGTCGATCGCTGCGTCCAGACGTCTTCGCCGTAAGCGGGCTGATGGCCGCTGCGGTTGGCCTCCATGAACCAGTGCATCGCCTCCGGGCACATGCCGGCGTAGTTGTCGCTGGCGAAGTGCTGGCGGTGGGTCTCGATGCTCGGGTTCGTGAGGCTCATGCAAGGCTCCTGGGGTTATCGGTACTCGGCGACCGGCACGCACGCGCAAAACAGGTTGCGGTCGCCGTACACATTGTCGACACGCCCGACCGGCGCCCAGTATTTCTGACGCCGCAGCGAGGGCACCGGATAGGCTGCCTGCTCGCGCGTGTAGGGGTGGGTCCACGGGTCCTTCAGCAAGGACTCGGCCGTGTGAGGCGCGTTCTTCAGCGGGTTGTCGTCCTGGGGCCACTGGCCCTGTTCGATGCGACGGATCTCCTCGCGGATGGCGATCATCGCCTCGCAGAAACGGTCCAGCTCCGCGAGCGACTCGCTCTCGGTCGGCTCCACCATCAGCGTGCCGGCCACCGGGAAGCTGAGGGTCGGCGCGTGGAAGCCGTAGTCGATCAGGCGCTTGGCTACGTCCTCGGCCGTCACGCCGCTCGTGTCCTTCAGCGGGCGCAGGTCGAGGATGCACTCGTGCGCCACCCCGCCGCCGTGGATGTCCTTGCCACCGTGGTAGAGCACCGGGTAGTGCGGCGCGAGCCGCGCGGCGATGTAGTTCGCGTTGAGGATGGCGGTTTCCGTCGCGCGGCGCAGGCCCTCGGCCCCCATCATGCGGATGTACATCCACGAGATCGGCAGTACCGCGGCATTGCCGAGCGGCGCCGCGCTCACCGCGCCCACCGGGCCGTCCTGCCCCACGCCCGCGGTGCGGTGACCGGGCAGGTAGGGCACGAGGTCCTCGACCACGCACACCGGGCCCACGCCGGGGCCACCGCCGCCGTGAGGGATGCAGAAGGTCTTGTGCAGGTTCAGGTGCGAGACGTCGCCGCCGAATTCGCCCGGCGCCGCGATGCCCACCAGCGCGTTCATGTTCGCGCCGTCCACGTACACCCGCCCGCCATGGCGGTGCACCAGCGCGCACAGCTCCTTCACCTCGGCCTCGAACACGCCGTGCGTGGAGGGGTAGGTGATCATCACCGCCGCCAGCCGGTCGCCGTACTGCTCGCACTTCGCGGCCAGATCCTGCAGATCCACGTTCCCGTCGCGGTCGCACTTGGTGACCACGACCTGCATGCCCACCATCTGCGCGCTGGCCGGGTTCGTTCCATGGGCGGATTCGGGGATCAGGCACACGTTGCGGTGGCCTTCGCCGCGCGCACGGTGGTACGCGCGGATGGCGAGCAGGCCGGCGTACTCCCCCTGGGATCCCGCATTGGGTTGCAGCGAGATGCCGGCGTAACCCGTGGCCTGGCACAGCCACTGCTGCAGTTGCTGATCCAGCAGCTCGTACCCCGCCAACTGGTCCCGCGGCGCATAGGGGTGCACGTGGGCGAACTCGGGCCACGTGATCGGGATCATCTCGCTCGTGGCGTTCAGCTTCATGGTGCACGAGCCCAGAGGGATCATCGTGCGGTCCAGCGCCAAGTCCTTGTCGGAGAGCGAGCGCAGGTAGCGCAGCATCTCCGTCTCCGAGTGGTAACGGTTGAACACCGGGTGCGTGAGGTAGGCGCTCGTGCGCCGCAGGCTCTCGGGCAGTAGGTCCTTGATGCCCGTCTCGAACCGCTCGAACCCCGGCAGCGGCTGCCCGTGCGCCGTCACCTCGGCGAACACCTGCCACAGCGCCAGCAGGTCCTCGCGGGTGGTGGTCTCGTCCAGCGTGATGCCGATGGCGTCGTGGGAGGCGCGCCGCAGGTTCATGCCGCGCCCTACGGCGTCGAGCAGCAGGGGCTCCGTCTTGTGGCCGGTGCGCACCGTGATGGTGTCGAAGGCCGTCTCGTGCACCAGGCTCCAGCCCAACGCCTTCAGCCCTTCGGCCAGCACGGCCGTGTAGCTCGCCACCCGCTCGGCGATGCGCTTGAGGCCGTGCGGCCCGTGATACACCGCGTACATGCTGGCCACCACGGCAGGCAGCACCTGCGCCGTGCAGATGTTGGACGTCGCCTTCTCGCGGCGGATGTGCTGCTCGCGCGTTTGCAACGCCAGCCGGTACGCCGGTTGCCCCTGGCTGTCCACGCTGACGCCGACCAGGCGGCCCGGCAGCGAGCGCTTGTGCTCGTCCCGGCAGGCCATGTAGGCCGCGTGCGGTCCCCCGTTGCCCATCGGCATGCCGAACCGCTGGGTCGTGCCGATGGCGATGTCGGCGCCCATCTCACCGGGCGGGGTGAGCAGCGTCAGCGCGAGCAGGTCGGCCGCCACGATGGCCAGCCCTGCCCGGGCATGCACCGCCTCGATCAGCGGACGCAGGTCGCGCACTTCACCCGTGACGCCCGGGTACTGGAACAGGGCCGCGAAGCAGTCCGTCTGCGCTGCTGCATCGGCCGGGCCGCACACCACGGTCAGCCCGAGCGGCTCGGCGCGCGTGCGCACCACCTCCAGCGTCTGCGGCAGCACGTCCTCGGCCACGAAGAAGGTGGTGCTCTTGGACTTGCCGACCCGTGCCGCGAGCGTCATCGCCTCGGCCGCGGCGGTGGCTTCGTCGAGCAGCGAGGCGTTGGCGATCGCCAGCCCCGTGAGGTCGCACACCATGGTCTGGAAGTTGACCAACGCCTCCATCCGGCCTTGCGAGATCTCGGCTTGGTACGGCGTGTAGGCGGTGTACCAGGCGGGGTTCTCCAACACGTTGCGCAGGATGACGCCAGGCGTGTGCGTGCCGTGGTAACCCTGACCGATGAAGCTCTTGAGCAACCGGTTGCGCTGCGCGATGCCCTTCAGCTCGCGCAAGGCCTCCGCTTCGGAGGCCGGGGCCGGCAGCTGCATGCCCTGCAGGCGACGGATCGCGCCCGGTACGACGCTATCGATCAAAGCCTGGCGCGAGGCGGCGCCGATCGTCGAGAGCATGCGCTCCTCGTCGGCGGGGGTGATGCCGATATGGCGCTCGACAAAGTCGTCGTGAGCCTCGAGGTCGGCGAGCGGGGTGGGGGCGTGCATCAACATGGTCGTACTGCGCGTGGAGGTGGGGCCGGCCGCCGGCGCCCGCGAGGTGCGGCAGCGCCGGCGCGCAAGGGGGCAAGGGCTCAGCTGTTCTTGACGAGGTCGTCGTACGCGGTCTTGTCCATCAAGCCGTCCAGCTCCGTGCGGTCGGCCAGGCGGACCTTGAAGAACCAGCCTTGGCCCAACGGGTCGCTGTTGGCGAGCGAGGGATCGGCGCGCAGTGCCTCGTTCACCTCGACCACTTCGCCGCTGACCGGCGCGTACACGTCGGCCGCCGCCTTGACCGATTCGACCACCCCGGCCACGTCCTTCTGCTTGAGCTGCGTACCGACGGCGGGCAGATCCACGAACACCACGTCGCCCAAGGCGTCCTGGGCGTGGTGAGTGATGCCGACCGTCACGACGTCCGCGTCGCCGATCGAGACCCATTCGTGGTCTGCGGTGTACTTGATGCTCATGCAGGGCTCCTAGAGTGCTTGGAAAAACGCAATCGAATGAACTCGCAGGCTCGGCCACGTCCCGTGCTCGGCCGGCCTCGGCGTCGCAGGCGCGGGGCTCAGCCGCGGTGGTAGCGATGGGGCACGAAAGGCATCGGCACCACGCGCATCGGCAGCTTCTTGTCGCGCACCACGGCGTGCACGATGCCACCCGGCGCGGCATGGTTGACGGGCAGGTAACCCATCGCGATCGGCTCGTTGGCGGTCGGCCCCAGGGTGCCGCTCGTCACCCGGCCGGCAGGATGCCCGTGCGCATCCAGCAGCTGGGCCCCCTCGCGCACCGGCGCGCGTTCCAGGCCCACGAGGCCGACTCGCTTGTGCGTCGGCCCGTGGGCGAACTGCGCGTCGATCACATGAGCTCCTGGATAGCCGCCCGCGCGCGCGCCACCGGCTCGCCGCACTTTCTGGATGGCCCAGCCCAGGCCCGCTTCCACGGGTGTGGTCTGGGTGTCGATATCGTGCCCGTACAGGCACAAGCCCGCCTCCAGCCGCAACGTGTCCCGGGCGCCGAGACCGGCGGGCTGCACTTCCGGTTGCTGAAGCAGCGCGCGCGCCAGGCCTTCGGCATCGGCCGCCGGGACGGAGATTTCGAAACCATCCTCTCCGGTGTAGCCGGAGCGGGTGACGAAGCACTGGCTGCCCGCCAGCTCGAACCAGCCCCCGCCCATGAACGAGAGCCGCGCCACGCCCGGGGTCAAGCGCGCCAGCGCATCGGCCGCTTTCGGCCCCTGGAGGGCGAGCAGGGCACGGTCCGCCAGGAGCTCGATGCGGCATCGATGCCCGATGTGGGTGTTCAGATGCGCGAGGTCAGCGGTCTTGCAGGCTGCGTTGACGACCAAGAGCAGGTCGTCCTCGCGGCGGGCGATCATCAGGTCGTCCAGGATGCCGCCGCTGGCGTTGGTGAAGAAGCCATAGCGTTGCTTGCCCACCGGCAGGTCCACCACATCCACCGGTACGAGCGACTCCAGCGCCCGGGCGGCATCGTCGCCCACCAGCCGCACCTGCCCCATGTGCGACACGTCGAACAGCGCCGCGGACGCGCGGCAGTGACGGTGCTCGGCGATGATGCCCGCTGGGTACTGCACCGGCATCTCGTAGCCGGCGAAGGGAACCATGCGCGCACCCAGTTCCAAGTGCAGCGCATACAGCGGCGTCTTGAGCAATTCGTTGGCGGACATCGTCGTCTCCGAGGGCATTGGGTGACACCGCTGCCGTGCAACGGTGGTGCCCTCGCTGTCCGCTTTACCTGAGAGATTGGCCGCGGCACCGTTTCGATGCGAGGCGGCTTGCCCCTTCGGTGGGCCTGCTCGGGGCAGGCCTCTCTCCAGTGAGGTTCGCCCCGCTTTCGAGGCGATCGTCAGTCCTTTTGCCTGAGCGTTCGAGCTTCGCTCTGCGCCTTCGGCGGCTCCGCGGGGGAGCTCTCTCCTGACTGCCGGGCAGTATAGCCGCCCGCCGGCCGGCCACCAAGCCTCATCGCAACCGGCGAGGCGCGGGCCGACCCGCAACCCGCCCGCCCGGTCAAGGTACGGGCGCAAGCCCGAATCCGGGCCCAGAGCGGCCCGGCCCGGACGTCACATGCCCGCGTAGTTCGGGCCCCCGCCACCTTCGGGCGTCACCCACACGATGTTCTGGGTCGGGTCCTTGATGTCGCAGGTCTTGCAGTGGACGCAGTTCTGCGCGTTGATCTGCAAGCGGTCGCTGCCGTCCTCGCCCTTGACGAACTCGTACACGCCGGCCGGGCAGTAGCGGCTTTCCGGCCCCGCGTACTGGGCCAGATTGATGCGCACCGGTACCGTCGGGTCCTTCAGCGTCAGGTGCGGCGGCTGGTTCTCCTCATGGTTGGTGTTGCTGATGAACACCGAACTCAGCCGGTCGAAGGTCAGCGTGCCATCGGGCTTGGGGTACGTGATCTGCCGGCACTCCGAGGCCGGCTTCAGGTAGGCGTGGTCCGGCTTGTCGCGATGCAGCGTCCAGGGCGGGTTCTTGATGCCCAGCTTGGGCAGCAGCCACTGCTCGACGCCCGTCATCACGGTGGCCACCGTGCGGCCCTTCTTGAACCACTGCTTGAAGTTCTTGGCCTGCAGCAGCTCGGCGTACAGCCAGCTCTTTTCGAAGGCTTCGGGGTAGGCCGTCAGCTCGTCGAGCTGGCGGCCGGCGGCCAGCGCCTCGGCCAGCGCCTCGGCGCACAGCATGCCGGTCTTGATCGCCGCATGGCTGCCCTTGATCCGCGAGGCATTCAGGTAGCCGGCGTCGCAGCCCACCAGCGCGCCGCCGGGGAATACGGTCTTCGGCAGGCTCAGCAGCCCCCCCGCCGTGATCGCCCGCGCCCCGTAGGACAGGCGCTTGCCGCCTTCGAGGTACTTGCGGATCTCGGGGTGCGTCTTCCAGCGCTGGAACTCCTCGAACGGGCTCAGCCACGGGTTGCTGTAGTCCAGGCCCACGACGAAGCCGATTTCGACCTTGTTGTCCGCGTCGTGATACATGAACGAGCCGCCGTAGGTGTCCGGGTCGAGGGGCCAGCCGGCGGTGTGGATCACCAGGCCCGGCTTGTGCTTGCTCGGGTCGATCTCCCACAGCTCCTTGATGCCGATGCCGTAGCTCTGCGGGTCACGCCCTTCGTCGAGCTTGAACTTGGCGATCAGCTGGCGGCCCAGGTGCCCGCGGGCGCCCTCGGCGAAGATGGTGTACTTGCCGAGCAGCTCCATGCCGAGCTGGAAGTTCTCGGTCGGCTGCCCGTCCTTGCCGATGCCCAGGTTGCCGGTGGCCACGCCCTTGACCCGCCCCTGCTCGTCGTACAGCACCTCGGCCGCCGGAAATCCGGGGAAGATCTCCACCCCGAGCGATTCCGCCTGCTGCGCCAGCCACTTGACGAAGTTGCCGAGGCTCAAGATGTAGTTGCCGTGGTTCTTGAAGCAGTCCGGCAGGAAGAAGTCCGGCGTGGCTTTCGCGCCCGTCTCGTCGAGGAACAAGAACTTGTCCTCGGCCACCGGTTGGGTCAGCGGGGCGCCCAGCTCCTTCCAGTTCGGGAACAACTCGTTCAGTGCACGCGGATCCATGATCGCGCCGGACAGGATGTGCGCCCCGGGCTCCGAGCCCTTTTCGAGCACGACGACCGAGATGTCGCTGTTGAGCTGCTTCAGCCGGATCGCGGTGGCGAGGCCCGCCGGCCCGGCGCCGACGATGACGACGTCGTACTCCATCGACTCGCGCGGTCCGTACTGCTCCAGGATCTCTTGTGGGGTCATCGTTTCTTCCTTCGAGTGGGTGATGCGGGCCGGGCCCGTGGCAGCATTGACGCGATTCTATCGAGTCGCAAGAAAAAATCGAACGGTCGTTCTATTTTTGTCTGCCCCTCGCCACGGCGGCGCCGCTCGCGGCCCGAGTGTCCTGCACGAGACACACCGACACCACCCGGCTTCGCTATCCTTGGCACCATACCGAGCGTCGCGCGCCGTGAGGGTCGGCCCCACCGTCCTCGCGGCTTCCTGTTGTCTTCATCCGAGGTCCTCATGGCATACACGATCGATCTGTCGGGGCGCGTGGCGCTGATCACCGGCGCTTCCAGTGGCTTGGGCATGCAGTTCGCCCGCACCTTGGCCAAAGCAGGCGCGGCCGTCGTGCTGGGCGGGCGCCGGGTCGAGCGGCTCAAGACGCTGCGTGCCGAGATCGAGGGGGCGGGCGGCGACGCCCACGTGGTCGGGGTGGACGTCACCGACCCCCACAGCATCCGCTCCGCCGTCGCCCACGCCGAAACCGAAGTCGGCCCGATCGACATCCTCATCAACAACTCCGGCGTCAGCACCACCCAGAAGCTGACCGACGTGACGCCCGAGGACTACGACTACGTCTTCGACACCAACACCCGCGGCGCCTTCTTCGTCGCGCAGGAGGTCGGCAAGCGGATGCTCGCCCGCGCGCGCGGTGCCGCGCCGGGCACCTACACCGGTGGGCGCATCGTCAACATCGCCTCGATGGCTGGCCTGCGGCCCCTCGGGCAGATCGGGGTCTATGCGATGAGCAAGGCTGCCGTGATCCACATGACCCGCGCCATGGCCCTGGAGTGGGGACGCTACGGCATCAACGTCAACGCCGTGTGCCCGGGCTACATCGACACCGAGATCAACCACCATCACTGGCAGACGGAACAAGGGCAGAAGCTGATCCAGATGCTGCCGCGCAAGCGGGTCGGCCAACCGCAGGACCTGGACGCGCTCATCGTGATGCTCTGCTCCAACGAGAGCCACTTCATCAACGGCGCCGTCATCGCGGCCGACGACGGGTTCGGGGTGTAAGGTGAGATTCGAGATCCCCGACGAGAAGAAGCTCGTCTACGAAATGCGCATCCCCATCCGCTGGGGCGACATGGACGCGATGGGCCACGTCAACAACGCGATGTACTTCCGGTATCTGGAGGTCGTCCGGATCGAGTGGATGCGCTCGCTCGGCGCGCAGCCCGACCCGCGCGGCGAAGGCCCGGTGATCGTCAACGCGTTCTGCAACTTCTATCGCCAGTTGGAGTACCCGGGCGAGGTGCTGGCCCGGCACTACGTGGCCAACCCCGGTCGCAGCAGTTTCGACACGTACATCACCCTCGAGCGCGTGGATCGCCCCGGCGAGATCTACGCGGCAGGCGGGGCCACCACGGTGTGGGTGGACTTCCCCAACCAGAAGTCCAAGCCCTTGCCGCAGTGGCTGCGCGACGCGATCGAATAGGAGGGGCGGGCGCGAGCCCGGCACGCCAGGCGGTGCGGGGGCGACTCAAGCGGCCAGCAGTCGCTGCACCAGCTCGGCCGTGGTCGCGGCGTTGAACTTGCGCATCAGTCGGGCCCGGTAGATGTCCACCGTGCGGTGGCTGATGTCCAGGGCCTTGCCGATCTGCTTGCTCGTGCGCCCTTCGATCAGGAGCGCGGCCACCTCCCGTTCGCGCCCGGTCAACTCGGCCTTCACCGGCCGCCGCGAGGACAGATCCTCGAACGACCAGATCCCGGCCGCATGCGGCGCCTCCCGCTGCATCGCCCGGCCCGTCACATGGCACCAGAACAGCTCGCCGTCGGATCGCTTCATGATGCGGTCATCGGCATAGCGCCCGCTCGCATTGAGGATCGGCGCGATGCGCTCTCCGGTGCGCTCGAACTCGGCGGCCGTCGGGTAGAGCACCTGAAACGACTGCCCGACCAGCAGCTCGCGCGAGGTGCGGAACATCTCCGCCAGCGCCCGATTGCAGTCCACGATGATGCGCTGCCGGGAGATGACCAATCCCACCGGGGCCAGCTCGAACGCCGTGCGGTAGTCCAGTTCCATGCGCTGCGCAGGGCTAAGGGGTTTCCTTAGGCGATTCTACGTATGTCGATACGTAGTACGCTTCGGCCGTTCGACATCCTCCGAAGGAGACAGGCATGAACAAGGTGTATCCCAGCGCCGCCGAGGCGCTGAAGGACATCGTCAAGGACGGCCAGATGCTCGCCGTGGGCGGCTTCGGCCTGTGCGGCATCCCCGAGGCGCTGATTGACGCGCTGCAGGCCTCCGGCGTCAAGAACCTGACGGTGATCTCCAACAACGCCGGTGTGGACGGCTTCGGCCTGGGCAAGCTGCTCGCCACGCGGCAGATCCGCAAGATGATCTCCAGCTACGTGGGTGAGAACAAGGAGTTCGAGCGCCAGTACCTGTCGGGCGAACTCGAACTCGAATTCACCCCGCAGGGCACCTTGGCCGAGAAGCTGCGCGCCGGTGGCGCCGGTATTCCCGCCTTCTACACCCGCACGGGCGTCGGCACCATCGTGGCCGAAGGCAAGGAAGTGCGCGAGTTCGACGGCGTCAAGTACGTGATGGAGCGCTCGCTCGTCCCCGACGTGTCGCTGGTCAAGGCGTACATCGCCGACACGGCGGGCAACCTCGTCTTCCGCCGCACGGCGCGCAATTTCAACCCCAACGTCGCGATGGCGGGCAAGATCACCATCGTCGAGGTCGAGAAGCTGGTCGAAAAGGGCGCACTCGACCCCGACGAGATCCATCTGCCGGGCATCTTCGTCCACCGCATCGTCGTCAATCCGAACCCCGAGAAACGCATCGAGCAGCGCACCGTGCGCGCCGCTGCCTGAGGAGCACACCATGGCCTGGACCCGAGACGAAATGGCGGCCCGCGCCGCCCGTGAACTGAAAGACGGCTACTACGTCAACCTCGGCATCGGTCTGCCCACCCTCGTGGCCAACCACGTGCCCGAAGGCATGGAGGTGTGGTTGCAAAGTGAGAACGGCCTGCTCGGCATCGGTCCGTTCCCGACCGAGGATGAAGTCGATCCAGACCTCATCAACGCCGGCAAGCAGACGGTGACCACGCTGCCCGGCTCCTCCATCTTCTCGTCGGCCGATTCGTTCGCCATGATCCGAGGCGGGAAGATCAACCTCGCCATCCTCGGCGCGATGCAAGTCAGCGAAAAGGGGGATCTCGCGAACTGGATGATCCCCGGCAAGATGGTCAAGGGCATGGGCGGCGCGATGGATCTCGTCGCCGGCGTGGGCCGCGTCGTGGTCCTCATGGAGCATTGCGCCAAGAACGGCGAGCACAAGCTCCTGCAACAGTGCACCTTGCCGCTCACCGGGGTCGGGGTCGTCAACCGCGTCATCACCGACCTGTGCGTGCTCGACATCACCCCGCAAGGCTTCCGTTGCGTCGAACTGGCCCCCGGTGTCACGCAAGAGGAGGTGCGGCTCAAGACGGGCGCCCACGTCGAGTTCGCCCAGGCCGCGGCCTGAGCCGTCGCCACCTCCTTGCGCACACGACAACAAGGGACCGAACCGGTCCCTTGTCGCTGTCCAGGGCTGCCTAAGGCTGTGCCTGCGCCTGCCAGCGCCCGTCGATCAGCAGTTCGTGCGGGCGGAACTGGGCCTTGTAGGCCATCTTGCGGCTGTCTGCGATCCAATAGCCCAGGTACAGATACGGCAACTCGAGTTCGCGCGTCTGCTCGATCTGCCACAGCACGTTGTACGTGCCATAGCTCGCGCCCGCCTCGGGCTCGTAGAAGGTGTAGACGGCCGACAAGCCGTCGTTGAGCACGTCCACCACCGACACCATCTTCACGGCGCCCGCACTGCCGTCCTCGCGCCGCTCGCGAAACTCCACCAGGCGGGAGTTCACCCGGCTTTGCAGCAGGAACTGCGTGTACTGATCCACGCTGTCGTGGTCCATGCCTCCGCCCGCGTGTCGGTGGCACTGGTAGCGCAGATACAACTCGTAGTGCTCGGGCACGAACCCCAGGCGCAAGACCCGCGCCTGCAGGTTGCCGTGGGCCTTCCAGGCCCGCCGCTGGCTGCGGTTCGGCTTGAACCGGTCCACGGGCACTCGCAGCGGCACGCACGCGCGGCAGCCGTCGCAGTAGGGTCGATAGGTAAACATCCCGCTGCGCCGGAATCCACGGGTCACCAGGTTCGAGTAGGTGTCGGCATGGATCAGGTGGCTGGGTGTGGCCACTTGCGATCGCGCGAGGCGCCCCGGCAGGTAACTGCAGGGGTAGGGCGCCGTCGCATAGAACTGCAGCGACGCGAGGGGCAGCTCTTTCGGGTGGGTCATCGTCCGTCACGCCGGGGCGGCCAGGTTCAACCCCAGCGCATCCCACATCGAGCGATCATAGTGCCAGGTCCCCACGGGCGGTTGGCGCACAGCCCGGCGCACATGCGCCAGGAACTGTGCCCGAGGTATTTCTCTCGCGCCCAGGGAGGCCAGATGGCTGGTCCGCTGTTGGCAATCGATGAGCCCGATCCCCTGCACGCGGCAGAAGGCAACGAGCGCCGCGAGCGCGATCTTCGAGGCATCCGTCTCCCACGAGAACATGGACTCCCCGAAGAACATCCGTCCGAGGCTCACACCGTACAACCCCCCCACGAGCCGCCCGTCCATCCAAGTCTCGAAGGAATGGACGTCGCCACACGCGTGCCAGGCTTCATACGCGGCGATCATCTCCGGGACGATCCAAGTGCCGTCCTGCCCCGCGCGGGGCGTGCGCGCGCAGGCCCGGATCACATCGCCGAAGGCCGAATCGATGCGCACCTCGCACCGCGGGTCCCGCAAGAACCGGTGCAGCACCTTGCGAAACGAGCGCCTCACGCGGAACTCGCCGACGTGCAGCACCATGCGGGGGTCGGGGCTCCACCAGAGCACCGGTTGGCCCGTGCTGTACCAGGGGAAAATCCCGTTGCTGTAGGCATGCCGCAGCCGAGGCACCGAGAGATCGGCGCCCGCCGCCAGCAGGCCCGGCGCGTCGCTGTCCTCGCGCAGCGCCGCTTCAGGGGGCGGAAAGCCGTCGTTCTCGTCGAGCCACGCGATCGGCAAGATGCTCATGTAGCTATCCTGCCCAGAAATCCGCCCACCACGCAATGAGAGGGGGCGCACTCCTGGAGGGGGCTCCGGCCCCCGACTCACCGGCAACTGCGCTACCACTTGCGCCCTCCAGATTTTTCG